>NZ_JBFEFH010000005.1:0-339236 GCF_040717455.1 Tautonia sp. JC769 | reverse complement strand
GCTCCTCCGGCCTCCTCGTTGACCGGCGGGGAGGGCGCCCGTATCATCGTCCTGGAACGGATTGGGACACGCGGCGGTCAGGGTCCGACGTTGGCCCAACCCACCCGCACAGGCCAAACGGGGCATTTGCCGTGGCCGTTCAGATGGCGCTGTCGCGCATCATCATCAGCGAGACCGGCGAGCAACAGATCATCTACCTCAAGGAGGTCGGCGGCGAGCGGACCTTTCCGATCGTCATCGGCATCTTCGAGGCGACGAGCATCGACCGCCGCGTCCGGGGGATCGTTCCCCCTCGCCCCCTGACCCACGACCTGCTGGCCAAGGCGGTCGAGCAGCTCGGCGGCGAGATCCAGGATATCTACATCAATGACCTGCGCGATCACACGTATTTCGCCCAGCTCCGCATCCGCCACGAGGGGGAGCTGATCGAGGTCGACAGCCGCCCGAGCGACGCGATCGCCGTGGCGGTGACCGTCGACGCGCCGATCTACGTCTCCGAGGAGGTGATCGAGGAGGCCGGCCGCTGAGCAATCGGCGGGACCCCCTGGACACGCCGTCCTGTTCATGCGATCATCACGGGGTCGATTGGATCGGCCCCGCGTCGTTCGGGGATGCGGGCCGCCCGGAAGGACTCCGCGAGGACCCCCGTCACTGGCGATGTGCGTCGGGATTGCCCTGGCATGGAGCGAACTGCCCACGGAGTTGATCGGGCGGCATCGGCTGGAGCGTCGCGCCCATGAGCGCGGGGGGGAACGCGAGGTCCAGTTCCTCTTCCGCGACCGCGACCCCCGCCTGCCCATCTGGCGCGACGGCCGCCTGCAGGTCGTCCGCTGGGGGAACTCCCGGGGGCAGAGCCGCTTCCTCCCCCGGACCGGCTGGACCTGGAGCGAGACGGTCGAGTCGGGCGGCTGGCGGCATGCCGAGCCGATCCTGGTCGACATCCCCGCCACGCTCGGCCTGGAGCAAGGGGTCTGGTACCGCATCCGCCAGGGGATCCGCGGCATCCTCGTCCCCGACGAGCGGGGCCTCGCCGTCGCCTACATGATCTGCGAGCCGTCCACCCACTACTACCACATCATGACCCGCAGCCGGCGCATGCCCGTGCTCATCGGCGAGCGGATCTAGCCGGGGGAGCCGGCCTCTCCGGCCTCGCCCTCGCCCTCGCCCTCGATCAGGTCGCCGGGACGGTCCGGAGCTGCCCCCGGCGGTCGGCCTGCCAGAGCTGGCCCGAATTCAGGTCGAGCAGGGTGAGCCACCCCCCGCCGTAGCAGTAGGTGTCGATGCAGATCAGGTGGCCCAGGTCGAGCACCTCTCCGTCCTTCTGCGACGAGTGGCCGACGATCGCCGTCTTACCCGAGCAGTGCCGGTCCGGGAGGTGATGCTGCAGGGAGGTCCAGTACCGCAGGTCTGGCGGCTGGCCGGCCATCGGCAGCATCGGGTCGTAGTTGGCGTGGACGAACAGCAGGTTCTCCGTCTCGTGCCAGTCGGCCAGCCGGCCGAGGAAGGCCCGGTGTTCCGGCGGCACTTCCTCGAGCGAACCGTACGACTCGATCGTGTCCAGGCCCCCGCAACGCGCCCAGACGCTCAGCATCGGCTCGTCCCAGAAGCTGACGAGCCGCCTCGGATCCTCGTCGAAGACCTCCAACGCCTGGGCGAACATCAGGTCGTGATTGCCGCGCAGGGGGACGAGATGGCATCGGGATTCGAGGGCGATCAGGCGGTCGATCACCCGTCGGCTGTTGGGCCCGCGGTCGACGTAGTCGCCCAGCGTCACCAGGGTATCGTCGGGGCCGAGTCCGGCGGCCTCGACCAGGACGTCGAGCGGGGCCGGGTGACCGTGGATGTCTCCGAGGGCGAATAGGCGTCCGGGCATGGGGGGCTCAGGCTGGCGCGTCCCTGGCGGCGTTGGCATGCGACTCATTATGCTTCTACGAGCCGACCTCCCCGATGGTGACGCCGCGGCCCCCTGGAATGGCCCTCGCCATTCTCATAGCCTGGGACGATCGACCCCGAGCGTCATGCACGCTCCCGCGCCGCTACGCACCGACCCGCACCGCCCTCCCGCAGACCGGAGCCGGACCGATGGCCCGCACCCGATCGAACGACCCCGCGACCGAATCCCCCTCACCGGCCGAGGCGACGGCCGACGCCTCGGCGTCTCGACCGTCGCGACGGTCCCGGACTGACATGGCTCCGACGCCGCCGGTCAACGCCCCCCGGGACAACGACGAGGTCAACGTGGCGATCGCCGCCTCGGCCGAGTCGGGCGGGGGGACGATCACCGCCCGCAAGGCCGGCGGCCTGCGCGACATCGGCCTGAGCGTCGACCCCCGCCTGGTCGGCCTCCCGGCGGCCCTGCAGCACCTGGCCAAGGGGGTCAACATCGCCTTCCAGACCGACTACGGCGAGAACTACCTCGAGGCCGTCTACCAGGCCGCGATCGTCCACGACGACGAGCTGAGGATCGTCCACAAGGAGTACTTCGGCTTCGGCAAGTCCTGGTTCAGCCAGTTCGGCAAGCTCCTGCGGTCGATGCAACTGACCCTCGACGGCCCCGACCCGGCCAGCCCCGAGGGCCAGCGGCGGATCCAGGGGCACGGCCCGGCGACGATCCGGGGCATCCTCAACCTCTTCGGCCGCAAACTCGACCTCGTGACCGAGTACGAGGACCGCGTTCCGGCCTACGTCGAGCAGATGTTCGACCGGCTCGAGGCCTCCGGCATCATCGACGGCTGGAACCGAGGGGACTGGAAGATCCGGACCACCCGGATCGGCCTCGACATCCGCGTCACCCCCGCCCAGCACATCCTCGACGAGCTGGAGGCCCAGGAGCACGCCAGGGCCCAGGCCCGCCGCGCCGCGCTGGAGGCCGAGGCCAAGGCCGAGGCCGAAGCCAAGGCCGAGGCCGAAGCCGAGGAGGCCGCCGAGGACGGCGGATCGTCGAAGGCCGCGAGCTCACGATCCTCGAAGGGCTCGTCGAAGGCGAAGGCGAAGGCGAAGCCGAGGCCGAAGTCGAGGACCAAGAAGGACAACTGATCCCGGATCGCCCGGATGACGTCCCTCGGGGCCCGTCGTCGGGTGCCGCGTGTTCGCCCCCGGACGGGCGGCACCCGAAGGAGACTGTTTGAGGCGATCCGGGACGAGGGAGCGGCCCCGCAGTGGTTGCGGGGCCTGGGAAGGCGATCCTCCCGCAACCCGGGTGGTGGCTCAATCGGATGAGAGCGCCTTGATCCGCTCGGCGGCGGTCGCGGCCTCGGGCGTCCCCGGGGCCTCGGCCACCACGCGACGGTAGAAGGTCAGGGCGCCGTCGGCCTTCCCCTGGCGTTCGAGCGACTGGCCGAGCCGGAGCAAGGACGCGGCCTTCCGGCGCGTCTCGGCGTCGGAGGGGGCGGGTTCGTCGGCCGTCGGCCTCGGTGTCGGCGACGGGGGAGTCTCCGCGCCGTCGGTCGGGGTGGGCGACGGGGCCGGGGCCGGGGAGGGTGAGGGGGAGGGGGCGGGTTCAACGGCCGGTGTCGGCGAAGCGAGCGAGGCCCGCAGCTTCCGGGCGTACTTCTCGGGGTTGGCGAGCACCTCGTCGCGGCAACCGGAGCAGCAGACGGCGAAGGTCGAGCCGCCGGCCGAGACGGAGATCGTGGCCGCGCCCCCGGTCACGATGCACTCGGGCCCCTTGGCCGCGGCCCCGCCGGCGAAGGTCTCCCCCTCCTTGCCGAGGTTGGCCCGAATCAGGCGGGCGAACTGGGGGGAGCCGGGCTCCTTGCGGTCGAACCAGAAGTCGGAGCGGATGCCGTTGGCGTTGGGCCGGATCGTCAGGCGGTCGTCGCCGGCCGGGCCGGAGCGGTCGAGGGTCAGGGCGTTGGTCTTCTCGTCTCGGGTGCCGACATAAACAACCGCGTTTCCGTTGGGGTCGGTCCCTTCCAGGCGGTAGGTCTCGGACGCCTCGTCGAAGGTGAGCCGGGCCGCCTTGAGGACCTTGCCCCCCTCGATGGTCAGGGCCAGCCCGACCGGCTCGCCCCCCTCGAAGGCATACGACCACTCGTGCGACTCGCGCCAGCCGCGCAGGGGGTTGTCGGCCGGGACGGCCTGCCCGTTCCAGCGGCCGATGAGCGGGGCGTACGGCTCGAAGGCCGGCGGCACCGAGGGGGCGGCCGCCTCGGATTCGGGCGCCGCCCGGTCGTCCTGCGGCGTCGAGGCCCGCGAGGGAGAGACGAGCACCGGCACGAGCAAGAGAAGCATCGGAATGCGGCGATTCATCAATCGGACTCCCGGGTGGTGTCGCGTCGGGCGAGGGACGGGGCCGGCGATCGGGGGCGATTCGTGCCGCGGCCGGGCGGCGTCCCGGGCGATCGGGGCCTCCCCGCTCGGGGACTCGCGGGGGGTCGTCGGGCGTCGGTCCCCGTGTCGTTCATCCTACGACCGGCCGGGGAGCGGGGCAACGCACGACGACCGGCTCGGGCCGTTGCACGAGGGCAAGGCCCGGCCGGTCGTCCGGGAACGGGGGCAGTCGAGGGTCGAATCGAACCGGGTGGCGCCCGGTCGGTCAATCGGAGGCCGCCGGGGCCGCCGCCACCGTGTCGACCCGGGGGCGTTCCTCGGGGTCGAGGGGCAGGGCGATGTCGATGTAGCCGATCATCATTTCTTCCCAGGTCTGGTCGCCCCAGCGGACCGGGATGGTGGGGTCGGGGTTGACCGGGTTCGCGGGAGAGTTGTCGAAGTGGGCGAGGCAGTCGATCCGGTCGCCGGCCTGGAACGTCATGGGACGATCCAGATAATAGTAGCTCTGCCAGTTGAAGTCGTAGGTGGGCACGTCGAGCAGGGTCTCGCTCGAACCGTCGGCGTAGGTCGCCGAGTAGCGGAACGACTTGCCGCGCAGGTGCATGTGCGGCATGAAGGCGATCAGCTCGGCCTCTCGGGGGAAGGTGAAGTCGGACCGGACCGGGTAGTTGCCGGCCTCTTCCGACGCGTCCGGGCCCGCACCGGGGGGGATCTTGAACCGGGCGTTGGCCACGCCGATGGTCACCGCCTCGCGTTCGACCGGCTCTTTGGCCAGCACGAGGCCGATCTTCGACTGGTCGATCCGCACCTTGCCGATGGGCGTGTAGTGCAGCTCGAACAGCAGGCTCGACCCGGCCGGGATGCGCTTGGCGGTGCCGCTCGGGTACTGCGAGGGCATCTCGCCGGGGGCGTAGCCGCAGAGGTGGATGCGGTCGCGTCCCCCCCGGTCCCCCTTCGGCGGGATGATGTAGGCGATGATGTGGTGGACGACCTCGCGATTGGTCGGCCGGGCCTCGGCCGCCTGCACCCAGACGTCTTCCTCGAAGTCGAGGGGGACCGTGAATCGCTGGTAGCTCTCGAAGCCTTCGGCCTTGATCGTATACGGCCGGGGCATCTCGATGACGATGTCCGGCTCGCCGACGATCCAGCCGTCGGGCCAGTCGGCGGGCGGGGGAAGGTCGCCCGGGTTCCCTTCGGGGGCGCCTTGCTCGACCCAGGCGAGGACGGTGGCCCGCTCCTCGGCGGTCAGGCTGCGGTCGTTGGCGAAGTGGTTCCCCTCGGGGAAGCGGGGGTCGGCGTGCCAGGGGGGCATCCGCCGCAGGTCGACGACCTCCTGGATGCCGTTGGTGCGGCGGGCGACCTCCTCGAAGGTCGTCAGGGGGAACGGGCCGACTTCCCCGGGGCGGTGGCAGGCCTCGCATTTGGCCTGGATGATGGGCGCGACGTCCTTGCTGTAGGTCACCGGGCCGACCTCGTCGATCAGGGCGTCGGCGTCGGGGGCGACCTCGGCCCAGGCGGCCTCGAGCTCGGGCGAAGGGGGCCGGACGCGGTCGGCGGCGGCGACCAGGCGGGCGACGCGGTCGGCGACGTCGAGGCTCATCAGGTCGGTGACCTGGGCGCGGACCTCCTCGCGCTCGATCGGGCAGCCGACGACGGAGGAAGCCGAGTTCTCCGGCCGTCGGCCGTCGAGCACGGCGTCGAGGGCGTCGGCCAGGTAGGGGCGGGTCGGGTTGTCCCGGGCGAAGCCGAAGCCGTACTGGTCGTCGATCGCCCCCCGGTAGCGGAGCACGGCCTCGTCGTCGAGCACGAGGACCTCGCAGGTCCGCTCGGCCAGGAGCCGGTCGGCCACCTCGTTCCCCTCGTCCTTCAAGGTCGGGAAGGGGAGGCCGAACTCGTCGGCCTGGGCGACGATCTCGCCGGCCGACTGGCTCCGGTTGGAGTTGATGGCCAGGAAGACGACCCCCTTCGGCTCGAACCGCTCGGCGAGGGCGACCAATCGGGGCATGTAGAGGTCGCCGATCGGGCAGTCGATCCCGGTGAAGACGAGGACGGCGGCCTTCTTGCCCTCGAAGTCGTACAACGACACCGGGTCGCCGGTCCGGGCATCGGGCAGGGTGAAGTCGGGGACGCGCTCACCGACGCCCCGCCCGATCACCCCGTCGGAGGCGGTCGCGGTCGGGGCCGTTGCCGGGGCGATCATCAGGAACAGGGCCGGCAGGGACCATCGCAGCACTCGCAGACTCACGTCGCGCTCCTCGATTCGAATCGTGCGGAGAGGGGACGGAAGATCGGAACCAGACGATAGCAAGCCGTCGGCACATCCGACCAGCCCAGGCGCCGATCGGCTCGGCCGTGTCCTGGCCTGGTTCGGCACCGGCCGGTCGGCGACCCGACATCCCGGTCGGCGCCCCCCGGGCGGTACCGTTGAGGGTTACCCGCCCGGCCTGCCTCCGGTTTCGCCCGGCCGAGACGGAAATGGTCGGTCCGGATCCGGGGCGGACACCCGACAGGCCCGGCAGTCGGATCCGAAACCAGCGGCGACAGGTGCCACGGAGGGGGAAGGGGAAAGAGAGGGGGGGAGGGTGCCGCGGGCTCGTCCCTTGCAATCGGACCGGTCCGGTCCGGGACGGGCCCGCGGCGATCGCCGAAGTCGAAGTCGAGGTTGACGCCGAAGCCGATTCGATGCCCGGGCGGGGTCGGCTCGTCACCCTCGGGCGTCATCGGTCCGGCCGGCAGCCGGGAGCGGCGTGCGATCCGGGCCGATTCGATCAGTCGTTCAGCCGCCTCGCGGTGAAGGTGACGAACCGCTCGTCGCCGACCTTCAGGCCCGTGCCGGCGTCCCAGATGATCGTCTCGCCCGGCACGACGACCCTGGAGAAATCGGTCTCCTCGATCGTGACGTCGGTCACCTGATCGGGCAGCAGGTAGCTGAAGATCCGCCAGCCGTCGAACCGCTCGGCCGTCCGCTTGTTCCCCTCGCCGACGAAGTTCACCGTCACGCGGTACGTCATCCGCACGAGGTCGTCATCCTCGGTTTCGTCGACGTCGAGCGATTCGGCCAGGGCCGGCTCGCGGGCGGGCTCGACCCGGGCCTCCAGGGCGGGGTCGCCGTACAGGACGAAAATCCCGTCGGTGAACTCGGTCCCCTGGCGATCCCGGCCGGAGACGACCTCCTCATCGAGCAGGTACTGCGACCACTGCCGGAGCAGGAACAACGACTCGGCGAACGTCCACCGCCCCTCCTGTTTCAGGAACCAGTCGGCCATGTTCCAGTTCAGCTCGTACCAGGTCGACTGGACCGCGCCGATGTACTGCCTGGCCCCGTTCTTCATCCAGGTCAGGGCATAGGAATCCTCGAAGCTGTTCCGCCCCGAGTTGACCACGCCGGTCAGGCAGTTGCCGACGGCCCAGTAGACCTTCGGCCTCGACGCGATCAGGGGCAGGTCCACGCCGGGGGCGGTCATGGTGAACCGGCCGTCCCGGGCCGTCAGGTAGCCTTCGCCCCGGGGGTACATGAGCATCCAGTTGTGATGGCCGCCGTGGCCCGACCCGATGATCAGGTCGAACGGATCGGCCGAGAGCAGCCCGTGGACGTGGCGGGCGTCGTCGGCGTCGCTGGTCGGGCCCCCCGAGGTGATCGTGAAGGGGGAGCCGGCCGCCTTCTCCCCCACCTCGCCCCGGTCCCGGGTCCATTCCGTCACGTAGGTCCCCTCGGGGACCCAGTCGAGCCAGGTGCCGAGGGTCTTCGTGAAGGCATTGCGGATGACGACCGGCTCTGCCGAGGCCAGTTCGAGCGCATGGGCCGCATCGAACCCGGTCAGGATCCCCCAGATCGCATCGACGTACGGGTCGTCGTCGAGGGCCCGGCAGAAGGCGTTGGCCGTCAGGGCGAACTCCGGGAAATCCTCGGTCGGCTCGCAGACGAAGCAGACGTAGCGGGGCCGATAGGCCCCCACCCGCTCGCGGACCTCCTCGGGCGACGCGTCGTAGGTGAAGACCTCCCCGCCGTGCTTCGCCTCGAGCGCCCCGACGACGTCCCCCCAGGGGCCGGCCGCCACCTCCTGCTTGACGACGATCGCATACCGCGCCGCCGGGCCCTCCGCCCCCGCGTCCCCGGCCATCGCGACACACCCAACCGCCGCCACCAGCCCCGCGACGCTGATCCGAGTCATCATGCCCCTCCTCGTGAAGAGAAACGCGGCTTCGACGGGCCGACGGGCCGATCGTACCCGCTCGGACGGCCAGGGTCACGGGAGAAATGCCGCCAGGAGGGGGCTGCGCCGGATCGGGCGGGCGGATCCGAATCCGGCCGTGCCCCGGCGGTCGACCGGCGGCCGGCGGCGGGGTGTCGGCCGCCTCAATCGCAATCCCAGGTCGCCCGGCGGCGGTCGCACGTCCGGCAGCGATAGACGTACAGGCAGGAGGAATGTCCCGGCTCGAACGACTCGAAGCCCCAGGCCCTCGCCTCGTCGTCGGGGTCGAACATCGCGTCGAAGAAGGCGGCCGGGTCCTCGGGCCGGAGCGATTCCAGGGCGTCCTGCCAGCCGCCGAGATAGGCCATCGGCTCGCGGCAGCAGAAGAGCCATCGTTCCCCCTGCCAGGAATGGAAGCGGGGCGTCCGGAGCAATTCCCAGAGGTGCTCGCCCGGGATCCGGACGCCGTACCAGTCTTCCTCAGGCTCGATCGGGACGCGTTCGAACTGCTCGGTCCGCAATCCCGGCACGCCGTGCGTGACCCCCTGCGCGGCTTCCTCCCAGCAGACGGCGCCGAACTCGGTGTCCTTGCCGATCGCCGCCTTGCCGGCCCGGAGGCAGTCGTAGCAGGCGAGCAGCCTCTTCTTCTCCCTCAGCGCCTCCGGGAATGCCATGGTCGTGCCGCACGCCCGGCAGGGGACATCGCGTCGAGCCTCGAAGTAATGGCCCACCGCCGCCCCGCACGACGAGCACGGCTGGATCAGGACTTCGGCCTCGAAGCAGTGCTTCCCCTCGCCCCCGCAGAGCCGGCAGGAGGCGATCCCCTCGTAATCGCTCGCCTCCTCGGCCGGCGCCTCGAAGAGCGGGAACGGGATTCCGAGGTCGGAGAAGGTCGGCATGAGTCGATCCTGGTCGGTCGAACGCGGAGATCCCCCGGCGGCAAGCCCGATCACCCTACTCGACGCCCGAGCCCCGGTTCCAGGCCACTCCGCGGCCGGGGGCAGATGGCGCCTCGGAATTCTCCTGCCCGGGTGACTGCCCCCGACGAACCGGGGGGCACCTGGCGCAACTCATCTCCTCGGGGTCTGTTTCCTCGCGAGACGCCCCGTACGCGATGCCGCACCGGGCGCGCACGAAACGGCGCACCGAGGAGCGCACCCCCGGCGCATCGAGGGGCGCGCGTCTGGTATGATGCGGCGCCTGGCCCGCTCGCCCTGCGAGCCTGCACCCTCACCCGCACCCGCAACCGCACCGCGTCCCGTTCCGACCGAGCAAGGCGATCCCGCGATGGCGACCGACCCCGAGCACTCTCCGGACGACCCGAACCCGAACCCGAACCCCGCCCCGGCCAGCCCGCCCGTCACCGGCGATCCGGAGGGAGGGGCGACGGTCGAGGCGATCGCCCCGGCCCGCGATGGCGATTCCGGGCCGGCGGCGCCGCCTCCCGAGGAGCAGGCGGGCCGGCCTGAGGCGGCTCGGGAGCCGGAGCCGGAGCCCGAGCCGGAGCCGAGCGGCCCGAGGCGTCGGGTCGTGGTCATGATCGCCGACAGCGGCCGGCGGCCCGAGGACCCGGTCGACGAGGCCGAGGCCCTGATCGTCTGGTCGGCCGTCTCCGCCGCCTGGCACCCGAGCATCCTCGCCCGGCTCGACGAGATCCCGGCGGTCGAGGACGCCGAGGCCCCCGGCACCCCCGCGCCGGGCGAGGTCCGCCTGATCGCCGGCAGGGGCGTGGGGTACGTCGATTACGGCTACCGAGAGCGGGCGTCGGAGATCGGCGTGCCGGTCCTGGCCATCGAGGCCGGGGAATCGGACCGCGACGGCCTCGCCCGCCTGATCCTCGAGGCGATCGAACCGGGGGCCGAACTCGGCCCGGGCGACGACCCGACCGTGGGAGACTTCTACGCCCTCGGCTCCTGTCGCTGGTGGGTCCGAGACCTGACGATCGGCATGGAGCACGTCGATTGCCTCGACGCCGCCAGCCTCTCCCGGGAGGCGATCGGCGGGGCCAAAGCCTGGCAATCGGGCGACGCGACGGGGGCTGTCAATCGCCTCCGGGCCGCCTTCGAGCTGCTCACCGAGTCCCGAGAGCGGTATTACCCGGTCGATTCCTTCGCGGTCGACCTGCACCTGCTCGACGTGGCGAGCCCCGCCGACGCCCTGGCCGACCCCCTGGAGGCCCGCACGCCGTTCACGATCCTCGCCCCGGCCCAGGCCGTCGCGGCTCTCGCCGAGAAGAACCCGGAGGACGTCGCCCGCCTCCGCTCGGCGATCGACGAGGGGTGGGCCGACGTCGTCGGCGGCCCCTTCGCCGAGACGGGCGAGGGGCTCCGTCCGGTCGAGACGGTCCTCTGGCAGTTCCGCGAGGGGGCGGCCACCTACCGCAAGCACCTCGACGACCGCACGGTCGAGACGCTCGCCGGCCGCCGCTTCGCCCTGTACCCGATGCGCCCGCAGGTCGCCAAGCGGTTCGGGTTCCGCTACGCCCTCCATCTCGCCTTCGACGACGGGACCTTCCCCGTCTCCCGGGAGTCGAAACGGCTCTGGGAGTCTCCCGAGGGGGCCAACCTCGAATCCCTCACCCGTCCCCCGCTGGCCGCCGACCGCAACGCCACCGCGCTGACGCTCGCCTGGGAGATGGCCCGGTCGATGCGGGATGACCACGTGGCGACGCTCGGCCTCGTCCACTGGCCGAACCAGGTGGCCGATTGGTTCCGCGACCTGAGGCGATCGGCCACCTACTCCCCCGTCCTCGCCCGCTGGGCGACCATCGGCGACTACTTCCACCTGACCGACCGGCCGTACGAGGTCCTCCGCCCGAAGCTCGACCAGTACGCCACCCCGTACCTGGATCAGGCCGTCTCTCGGGGCGACCCGAGCCCGATCGGGCGGCGGGCCAGGCACCTGCGGCTCCGCGCCCGGCTCGACCTGGTCGATAGCTTCCGGTCGCTGGCCGCGGCCCTCGACTTCGTCGGCGAGCCGTTGGCCGACGAGGAGGGGCCGCTCCCGGCCGGGTCCTCCGCCGTGGCCGAGGCCGAGCGCCTGCTCGAGACCGGGAAGCTCGACGAGGCCGAGGCCGCCATCGCCGGCCTCGAATCGCAGTGGTCCGCCGAGGCCGCCCGCCGCGTCGTCCCCCCGGCCGGCGCCCCCGAGGGGAACGGCTCGGAGGCGATGGAGCAGGGGGGGGCCCTGATCCTCAACCCGCTCTCGATCCCCCGCCGCGTCTCGGTCGTCCTGCCCGACGTCTCGAATCCGCCGCCGAGCGAAGGGCCGGTCCGGGCCTCGCAGTTCACCGCCAGGGGGACCGAGGCGGTCGTCACCCTGGCCGGGTTCGGCTACGCCTGGATCCCCCGCGACGCCGGCTCGTCCGCCGTGCCGCCGGGGATGTCCGAGACGGTCAACGCGAGGGGCAGGGTCCTCCGCAACGAGATGCTCCGCCTGGAGATTGACGAGGCGACCGGGGGCATCCGATCCCTGATGGGGGCCAACGACGAGGACCCTCGTCTCGGCCAGCAGCTCGTCATTGCCGGCGTCAGCCAGCCCGACAAGAAGGGGCAGATGCGGCACTCCCGGATGAAGGCCTCGGCGCTCGAGGTCGAGTACGGGGGCCCGGCCCTCGTCCAGGCGGTCTCGACCGGCCAGATCCTCCACCCGATCGAGGACCGCCCGCTCGCCTCCTTCCGCCAGCGCTTCCGCCTCTGGAGCGGCCGGCCGGTGCTGGAGCTGGAGATCGAGCTGTCGGACCTCGACGACGCCTGGCTCGCCTCGATCGCCGATGGCCCGGGCTGGTCGAAGTATCTGGCCAGTCGTTGGGCCTGGCCCGACGCCAACGCCACGCTCCGGCGTTCCTCGATGCTCGGTCTGCAATCGACCACCGCCGATCGACCTGAAACCGCCGAGGTCCTCGACATCACCGCCCGACGCCAGCACACGGCCCTGCTGTTCGGCGGCCTGGCCCACCACCAGAGACACGGGCAGCGGATGCTCGACACCCTGCTCGTCGCCGGCCGGGAGTCGGAGCGGACCTTCCGCATGGGGATCGCGCTCGACCTGGAGCACCCGTTCCAGGCGGCGCTCGACCTGCTCTCGCCTCCCGCATTGGTGCCGACGGGCGGAGGGCCGCCGCGATCAGGGCCGGTCGGCTGGTTCTTCCACCTCGACGCCAAGTCGGTGGCAGTGACCCGGGTCGAGCCGGTCATCCTCGACGGCGGCGAGGGGCGCGGCCTGGCCTTCCACCTGCTCGAGACCGGGGGGCGGTCGGTCCGCTGCAAGCTCCGCCTCTTCCGCGAGCCGATCTCGGCCCGCCAGACCGACTTCCACGACGAGCGGATCGTCGAGCTGTCCATCCAGGGGGACGCCGTCCAGCTCGACCTGACCCCCCACGAGCTGGCCCGGGTGGTCGTCACCCTGGGTTGACGTTGACGCAATCCGCCGGAACCCGATGATGAAGGGCCGCGGCCCGAGCCCCGACGATCGGCTCGGGCCGATCGCACCGATCCCGAGGGACCCGGGGCCGACGCCGATCGGCCCGGGGCTTCCCCGACGTCGGGGGGCTCGCCCCGAACCTCGCATCTCGACCTCGACCGCGGCAAGGAGGCCCGGCGCATGGCTCGCGTCCTGATCCTGACGGCCCTCTCAGTCTGTTGGGCGTTCGGCCCTTCGCGTCCGGCGTTCGCCGAGTCGACCGAGTCTCAGCCTCCGGCCGAACAGGCCCCGACGGCCGCCCCGACGCCTTCGCCGCCGCCGCCCGCCCCGGGCCCGCTCTCGACCCCGAACGCCGGAGAGCAGATCGCCCAGCTCTCGGCCTCGATCGCCGAGGATACGAAGCGGCTGGAGGCGGTCCGCTCGGAGGTCGAGGCCGCCCGGGCCGAGGTCGACCGGGCCAACACCGAGTTCCAGGCCATCGATCAGCAGCACCGCGAGCTTGCCGAGCAAGTGGCCGATCTCAAGGAGAAGGAGCTGCCGACCGAGGAACAGGCCGAGGACCTCGAGGCCCTCGAGCGTTCCCGGGCCCTGGCCGATGAGCGTCGGGAGCTGGCCGCCACGGCCCTGAAGACCTTCAACGAGCAGATCGCCACCCTGGAGACGAAGCTCCGCCAGAGCGATCAGGCCCTGAAGCGGTTGCTGGGCGAGCAGCCGAAAGACGCGCCCGCCCCCGCAGAGGCGGCCGAGCCGTCGCCCGCCCCCGCCGCGGCCGCCCCGGCCGCCGCGGAGGAGCCGGACGCCGCGCCGAGCGAGCCGGCGGCCTCGATCCCGGGGCTCCCGGACCTCGGCGAGCTGGCCGGGGCCGGGGGCAAGGACCTGGCGGTCCGCCCCACCTTCGGGCCCAATCCGAACGACCCGAAGCTGAAGGAGGCCCGGGAAGCCGCCCAAACCTCGGCCACCTTGCTGGAACAGGCGGAGACCGAGGTCGACGACCTGACCGATCGGCTCCGCACCATCGACGAGCAGATCCGCAACGAAGAGCAGGTGCTGGAGACCGCCCGCCGCACGATCGACAACGCCGAGGCCAACGGGACCGAGCTGGCCCGCTCCTACCAGGACAAGCTCTTCGGCGGCGCCGACGGCGGCGAGCTGCGGGAGCTTCAGGGCCGGATCCGAGAGAACGAGCGGCGGCTGCTCCAGGCCCGCGCCGAGTCCCGCCAGCACAGCGACGAGGTCAACCGGCTCCAGGCCGAGCGGATCGAGATCGCCTCCCAGCTGCAGATCGCCCGCTGGCGGGCCGAGACGGCCCGCTCGCAGTTCTCCGAGGCCGAGTCGATCCTGAAGCGGATGGAGAACCCGTTCGCCCCGGAGAATCTCATCAACTGGACCTTGCGCCACGGGGTGAATATCGTCGCGATCATCCTCGGGATGCTCCTGCTCCGCTGGGGCTCTCGGCTGATCAGCCGGCGGATCGTGACCCTGATGAGCCAGCGCGGTCAGCGGGGGTCGACGGCCGAGAAGGAGCACCGGGTCTCGACCCTCGTGGGGGTCTTCGACAACGCCGCCTCGGTCGCGGTCGTCGTCGGCGGCATCCTGATGATCTTCCAGGAGCTGGGGGTGCCGGTCGGGCCGCTGCTCGGCGGTGCGGCGGTGCTCGGCCTGGCGATCGCGTTCGGTGCTCAGAATTTGATTCGAGACTTCTTCTACGGGTTCGTCATCCTCCTCGAGAATCAATACAAGCTCAACGACGTGATCCGGATCCAGGGGATCGCCGGGCAGGTCGAGGCGATCACCCTGCGGGTGACGGTCCTGCGCGACCTGGAGGGGTGTGTCCACTTCGTCCCGAACGGCGAGATCACCAAGGTCACGAACATGACGCATGGCTGGTCGCGTGCCCTGTTCGAGGTCGGCGTCGCGTACAAGGAGAACGTCGACCGGGTGATGGAGGTGATCATGCAGGTCGGCAAGGAACTCCGGCAGGACCCCCAGTTCCGGATGCTGATCCTCGAAGACCCGACGATGCTCGGCGTCGACGCGTTCGCCGACTCGGCGGTGATGATCAAGTTCTTCATCAAGACCCGCCCCTTGCAGCAGTGGACCGTCAAGCGAGAGCTGCTCCGCCGGCTCAAGAACACGTTCGACGAGCAGGGCATCTCGATCCCGTTCCCCCACCGGACCCTCTACCACGTGCACGACGAGGGGCACGCCCACTTGCCGCACGAGCCGCATCTGGGCGGAGGGGACGACATCATCGTCGCCGGTCGCGCCATGCCGGACAGTGCGGCACGGCGTTAGCCGCTCGGCGGCGACGGTGTGATTCGGGACGCGGGATGGCGTACAATGCGGCTCGGGAGGCGGGCGGTCCATTCGGATCGGCCCGCCGCCCGACGTCCGTGGTCTTCCGCAACCGATTGCTCTCAGGGAGTTCGCACCGTGAATCGCCCGACCCTCGCGACCCTCGCCTCGATGGGATTGATGCTCGCCCTGGCCCCGGCCTCGCAGGCCCAGGAGGCCAAGGCCGAAGAAACGCAGACGGTCAAGGCCGGTGGGCTGTCGTTCGAGGCCCCGGCCTCCTGGAAGGTGAACCAACCGCGCAGCCAGATGCGCCTGCTGGAGATCGCCATCCCGCCGGTCGAGGGGGACGACAAGCCCGGCGAGCTGGTCCTCTTCGCCTTCCCCGGCGGCGCCGGCACGGTGCAGATGAACGTCCGGCGCTGGCAGCAGCAGTTCACCACCGAGGACGGCGGGAACCCCGAGATCGAGACCGAGACGATCAAGGCCGGCGACGCCGAGATCACGGTCGTCGAGGCCGCCGGCCGCTACCGGACCCAGATCCCGACGCCGGTCGACGAGCCGGACTTCCGCCTGATCGGCGGCATCTACACGACCCCCCAGACCGGCTACTTCTTCAAGCTCGTCGGCCCCGACAAGACCGTGCAGGAGGCCGGGCCGGCGTTCCGGGCCATGCTCCAGTCGATGAAGACGTCGCAATAAACCCCCGATCACCCCGGCCGGCGGTCCACCGACCGGCCGACCGGACGAGGCCCGGTCCCCCGGGGGGAGTCGAACCCCGGGGGACCGGGCCATCGGGGCGGCCTCGGCCCCGGGCGGGGGACGATCGGATCGAGCGATCGGTCAGTCGGGGTCGTCGGAGAAGATCGCCTTGAGGTCGGGCGGCTTCCGGCTGAGCAGGATGAGCAGGTCCCCTTCGAGGACGGGCCCGGCCTCCTCGCCGATCGGGTTGATCATCATGTCCTCGTCGCGCTGGATGCCGATGAGGAGGCAGCCCCGGGGGTTGTCCCGGTTGGTCCGGGTGAAGCGTCCCGAGAGTTCCTCGAACGGCTTGCCGACGAGGGCCTCGGGGACCGGGACGGCGTAGATCTCGTTGTTGTCCCGCCGGATGGTGAGCAATTCCTGGTAGACGCGGATCATCCCGTGGAAGAGGGAGGCCCGGGCCAGGAGCCGAAGGCCGATGTCGTGGGCCGAGACGACCTCGTCGGCGCCGGCCTTGCGGAGGTGGGCGCGGTTATTGGGGCTCAGGGACTCGGCGATGACGTTTGGCTGCGAGTCTCCCTTGCAGATGTTGCGGATGGAGACGCAGGTGAGGATCGTCTTGCCGTCGGCGTGCTTCCCCTCCCGGGAGTCGACGAGGACGACGACCGAGTAGGCGCGGGGGACGCCGGCCCGCCGGAGGATGACCTCGCTGGTCGGGTCTCCCTTGACGATGTAGACGTCGCCGAAGGCCGGCTCGTCGGCCTTGTCGGGCAGCTCGATCTCGTCGGGGTGGTCGTGGATGATGACGATCGGCCGCCACTCGGTCACGATCCGGCTGTGGACCTGCCGGATCCATTCGCCCCCCCGGGGGGCCCAGTTGCACAAGACGATGTGGTCGTCCATTACGGTGGAGTCCAATTCCCTCCTCCGCAAGTAGCGCTCGATGAGGATCGAGGCGACGCTGGCGGTGAACAGCCCGACCAGGCCCACCCCCACCCCTTGCAGGAGCATGACCATCACGCGGCCGGACCAGGTCTCCGGCGGGTGATCCGGGCCGCTGAACAACAAGATCCAGACGTTCCAGAGGGCCTCGGGCACATTCCTGAAGTCGGGGTTCCGATCCCCTTCGATCAGGTAGAGCGAGACCGCTCCGATCAACCAGGTGAGCAGGGTGAAGAAGACGATCCGGCCGACCTGGTGGCGATTCCAGGAGGAGAGCAGCTTCAAGAGCCGCGCCTGCCAGGATTCCCCCTTGCGACGGCGGGGCGTCTTCAGGCTGGAGATCATGGACATTCGGATCCGGGACATCGGCCGAGTTCCGTCGCGTTCCGGGACTGCGTTGCTCCGGTGCCGTTCCGAATCGGCGTCGACGCCCGATCCCCGAGCACGAGTATCGTGTCCCGGGGCGGTTTCGACAAGGGGATGGGCGTGTCGATTCCCCAACGGAGGGCCGGATCTCGATCCATGGCCCCGGGTCATGGTCGGTCCGGGGCGGGTCCGTCCGGCCCGCGACCGAAGGGTCGTCCGCGGCCGGTGGGACGCCCCGGTCGCGGACCGCCCCGGGCGCCGCGCGGATCGAGGCCAAAGGGGTGGCGATGCCCGCCCGCGGGGGGCTATCCTTGGAAGGCGACGGTCCCGCGCCCTGGGCCTTTGCGAGGGGCGCAGCCTTTCGGAGCGCCCTCCCATGTCGTTCACCACGATCTACTGCGCCCGGTGTACCTCCGAGAATCACGCCTCGGCCCGGTTCTGCGAGAGTTGCGGCCTGCCGCTGGGCACGGTCGAGCCCGACGCCGAGGCGGCGCAGGAAGCCCTCGGCCCGTACGAGGTGCCCGACCCGGCCGACCCGGACACCACCCGGGTGATCCAGGAGTTCGCCTCACGGAGCGGGTACGAGATCCACCCGGCCGGGCACGGCTACCGGCTGGTCGTGCCGATGCCCTCCGATCGCCGGCAGGCGGTCTACGTCGGGTATGTCGGGTCGGACCGCGACGGGAGGCCGATCGTCGCACTCGTTTCGGTCTGCGGGCCGGCCAACCACCGGGACAGCCCGACCCTGCTGAAGCTCAACGCCGTCACGGTCGAGGGGCACTTCGCCATCAAGGTGCTGCGCGGGGAGGAGTACTACGTCGTCATCCGGAACCTGACCCCCGAGATGGCGTACGAGACCGACGCCGCGAGCGTCGTCAAGCACATCGCCGAACTCGCCGACGGGCTGGAGGACCGCCTCACCCGAGGCCGCGACCTGTTCTGAGCGAGATTGAGTCGGCTCGGTGCGCAAGGCGTCGAGGCGATAGATCGCGATCGTGCCGTCGTCGGTCAGGCGATCGGGGGCGATCCCGTCGAGCGCCTGGAAGTAATCGTCCGGCCCCCAGGGACCGTGTTGCAGGGACGCGGAGACGGCCACGAAGCGGGTCGTCGGCGCGAATCGATCGGGCAGGTTGGGCTGAATCGCCCCGGCGTCGATGACGTGCCGCGGGCCGACGACGCCGTAATGGGCCGGGTCGGTGTCGCCGAAGTAGTAGGTGGTCAGGTCGCGGTAGGCGGGGTGCTCGCGCTGGATCCGGGCCAGGGACCGGGCCCCCTGGCCCCAGTCGAGATTCGAGTCGGCCAGGATGTGCCTGCCCCCGGTCGGCCCCCCGGCCAGGGCGTTGAAATACGACAGCTCGTACGGGTGGATGCTCGCGACCGCGACGACTTGGCCGACCAGGCCGATGGCCGCCAGCCGTCGCCAGGGACGGGTTTCCTCGGCGAGCTTCGACACCCAGACGATGGCCAGCGGGGCCAGCGGCAGGAGGTACCGCAGGCCGTAATTGCGCTTCGACCCGAGCGCCGTCAGGACGAGCATGGCCGCCAGGGTCACGCCGATGACCACCTCGTCGCTCGTCGGCTTCCGCCAGCCGAGCCGGAGCCGTTTCAGGGCCTCCGCGGCCCTGCCCCCGGCCAGGAGCCAGAAGCCGAGCGGCACCTTCACGCCCAGCGCGATGAAATAATAATACCACCAGCCCTGCATGCGACGCTCGCCCAGCAGGTAGCTGACCCCCCCGGAGCGTTGGTGGAGCATCTGGATGGCGAGGGCGACGCAGTCTTGCGGCCATTTCCGCTCGGCGAGCCAGACGAGCCAGGCATCGACCCGCGGTCCGAATCGGCCGTCGAGGGCCGGGTGCGGGGCGCCGACGCGGGCCGAGGGGCTCATGGTGGCGAAGCCGGTGATGACCAGGTCGGTGGCGAGCAGGACGAGGCCGAAGGCCACCATCCCGCCCGAAACCCGCGCCAGCAGCCGGATCGGCCGCCGGTCGCCGGCGAGGAGGCGATCCACGACCCAGGCCAGGGCCAGGATCGGCGGCAGGACGATCGTGGTGAACTTGCACGAGAAGGCGACCCCGGCCGCGACGGCCGAGCCGAGGAAGAGGCGTCGGTCGTGGGTCGCCAGGAACCGGGCGAAGAGCAGGCTTGCCAGCATCCAGAAGAGGAGCAAGGGCAATTCCATGGTGATCAGGCCGCCGTGGGCGAGCAGGTTCGGGCTGAGGGCGAAGAGCAGGGCGGCCATCGCGGCGGCCCTCGGGCCGTACACGCGCCTGGCCCAGCAGGCGGTCACGAGCAGGGCGGCGACCCAGATCCAGAGGGCTCCCAGTCGGAGGGCCGGGAGCAAGTCGGCCTGGTGGGCGATCGGGTCGTCGACCCAGTCCCCTCGGCCGATCCGGTCGAGCACCCAGAGGGTCGGGGCCTGCTGGAGCCTGAGGAAGGTCATCGGCGACCCCATCCGGCCGATCGTCTCCAGGTCGCCGGTGCGCCACCAGCGGGCGGCCAGTTCCAGGTAGGCGACCTCGTCGTAGGTGGCCGAGGTCCGCCAGAGGCCCTGGATCAGGAGGCCCAGGCCCAGGGCGGTCGCCAGCAGGGTGAGGCCGAGCCAGGCTCGGTCGCGGGCGGTCGGTCGGGATCGCGAGGGGGTCATCATGGGGGCATCCTGCCTTGCGCTGCGGTCGAATCCTCACCACTCGAAGACGCGGCTGGCTCGTTCCAGGTCGCGGAGCTCGTCGAGGTCGGGGGCGAGCGATTGCTCGCCCCGGGCCCGTCGCAGGACGTGGTCGATCATCGAGGAGGTGGCCGATCCGGCGGGGAACGGCTCGCTGACGAGTCTCGATCCCAGGGACCAGTGCAACCCCCCCGAGCGGTCGATCCGGGCCCGGCCTCGTTCGGTCTCGACGAACAGCCTGACCTGTTCTCCGGCCTCCTGGGGGGAGGGGGGGCCGCAGACGAGGCTGAGCCGCGCGGTCGCCCCCTCGGAGACGCCGACCGAGACGACCCGGACGCGACGGCCCGGCCGGTCGGATTTCCGGACGAGCGTCGCGTCGAGCGGGCCGGCGTGCACCAGGGCCCGGCAGCGGTCGATGAGGCCGATGGCGGCGTCGGCGGGGGTCGGGCGACCGGCGTCGATCGGCGATGGGCTCGGGTCCGACCCGGCCGCGGCGAGGCCCTTGACCACGACCCGGCGCGCCGGGCCGAGCTCGGTGGCCAGCAGCTCGCGGAGGCGGAGCATCTCCGGCGCGAACCGGCCGGCCAGCTCGGTCATCACGATCGGGTGGTCATCGGGGGCGAGCCGACCCGGGCGGCGGAGTTCGCCGAGCGTCGCGAGGTGGCCGGCCGAGGTGAAGACCGGCTTGCGCCGATCGACCGCGACCCGGAGCGGCCAGAGGCCGAACCAGAGCGGGTCGAGCAGGAAGACGACCTCGACGTCGGGGCGATCGATCAGGTGGGTCAGGCCCTCGACGGCGTCGCAGCCGATGCGGTCGGCCTCGGCCTCGGCGCGGTGGGCCACGGCGTCGCAGACGGCGACGACCCGGGCCCGGCCCCCGGGGCGGATCAGGGCCGCTCGATACCGCTCGGTCCACTGCCGGCCGAGGCCGATGACCCCGATCCGGACTTCATTCGACGCGCCCGACTGGCTCAACGCTCCTGCTCCTCTGGCCGCAACGCTTCCCTGGATTCGGCCGATTATTGCCGGGAACGGCCCGTTCGCCTAGTCGGACTCGGGCCGAGCCCATTCAATCGTTGTTGGAAGAATTCGGGGCGACGGCGCGGATCATGTTTGCTGGCCGGCCGAGGATCCCGTAAGATGGTCAGGTGATCCGACAATCCTCCGTCGCCGGGCGAACGTTCGGGGCCTTCGATCCGTAATCTTTGAAGGAAGAAGAGGACGGGTCTGGGACGCTCGACGATCCGGAGCGGCGAGGATAAACTCACACTGTACGACTCCCCCCCTCGGTTCGTGCTCGCCCGCCCCGCGTTCCCGCCTTTTTGGTTTGCTCGTTCCGCCGACCATCGAGCGCCCCCCGCCAGGCACCGAGAGCCAGGTGACGAGATTATGGCAACCGTGTCCAAGAAGCCGTCCTCCCCATCGCCGAAGCCCCGAGGCCAGAAGAAGGACGGGTCGGATCGCAGCGGCGAAGGCCCGATCCTCCGCGCCTTCAATGCGATTTATCGCTTCCTCGCCTCGTTGAAACTGGCGATCTTCAGCCTCTCGACGCTGGTCGTCGTGCTGACGATCGGCATGTTCTACGAGCGGAGCTACGGCAACGCCGCGTTGCAGCAATACTTCTACCGGACCTGGTGGTTCGGACTCCTGCTGGCCATGCTGGGGATCAACATCCTCTGCGCCGCCACCATCCGGTTCCCGTGGAAGAAGCGGCAGACCGGTTTCGTCGTGACCCACGCGGGCCTGCTGGTGGTCCTGGTGGGTTCCTGGTTCAGCTTCCAGACGGGCGACGAGGGCCAGGTGGCGATGTCCGAGGGGGATTCCTCGACCGCCCTGGTCCGGGTGAATGACTATGCCCTGCGCGTGCAGGCGGTCGATGAGGCCTCGCAACGCAGCGTCCAGTCGCTGCTCCGGGACATCTTCACGGAAATCTCGCAGGATCACGAGCACAGCGAGGGGGCCGAGGACGAGGGGTTCCACGCATTGCAGGAGCAGATCGCCCGGCTGAGCCGCGATCCGGCCCCGAACCCGGCCGCCCTGCGCGACCTGGCCCGGATGGCGGCCATGCCCGCCTCGTATCGGGAGGATCTGGAGACACTTGCGTCCCGGATCGAGGGGAAGTCGTATGCCTTCCGCTTCTTCCCCGGCCCGAGGCAGTGGGAGGAGGGGCGTTCCGAGGTCCTGACCCGCCCGGGCGACCCGTTCCAGCTGGAGGTGACGTCGTTCCTCCCCTCGGCCATCGGCAAGCGCATCGCCGAGCCCGCGGCGCGGGGCGTGCCGATGGTCAAGGTCCGGATGGAGATGACGCCGCCGAACATGCTCAGCCCGATGGACCCCTTCGCCGACCAGTTCGTCATCGACGAGAATCGCTGGGTCGCCGCCAACGACCTGTTCAAGCGGACGGTCCAGGAACTTCCCCCGGCGGCCCGGCTGGTCTTCCAGCACGTCAAGGGGGGGATCGAGGGGCGCGAGGCGGTGAACGACTTCCTCGAACTGCCGGAGAACGGCACGGTCGAGGCCGCCCGATTGCACTACGAGGACGACACCGGCCGGACCCAGACGGCCACCTACTTCCCGGCCACCGAGACCTGGGCCTTGCCCGATGGCACCGAGGCCAAGGGGCGGTCCGTCACGCTGCCGAACAGCGAGTTGAAGGTGACCTACAACCTCTCCGGCTCGCTGAATGATGAGAGCATCTTCGGCCGCCTCCGCTCGGCCCGGTTCGACGTCAGGCCGAGCGGGCGGGACGCGCCGTCGCGGCCGATCACCCTGGGCAGCTTCCTGCTGGCGATCGTCGAGAACACGAAGGACGACCAGATGCCTCTGGCCGAGTTCGCCGTCTCGAAGGGAGACGGGCCGGAGGTCATCCACTGGGCCGTGCCGATTCCCCACGCCGCCTTGCCTCCGATGAGCTTCCAGGCCACCGACCAGCCGGACCTGTATGAGCCGGCCCCGTCGCTCGTTCGGATCGGCTACTACAAGCCGCTCCAGTTCGCCGAGGGGATGCAGGGCCTGAAGGGGTCGATCGAGGTGCTCGGCGTCGGCGAGAACCGCCTCTACTTCCGCGCCCTGAACGCGGAAGGGCTCCAGAACAAGGGGGAGCTGACGCTCGGCGAGACGACCAAGACCTTCGGCGGCGAGAACCGGGCGATGCAGGCCTCGTTCGCGATCGACGAGTTCCACGACTCGGCGATGCCCCGGTTCACGTACGTCTATCGGGAACTGCCGGTCTCCCAGGCGGGCCAGGGGGTGCCGGCAGCCCGGGTGAAGGTCACCCATCGGGGCGAGAGCGACGACCGCTGGGTCCTGCTCTCGTCCACGCCGTCGTTGAAGCCGAACCCGACGGCCGTCGAGACGTTCAACTTCGACCAGGCCACGTATAACGTCTCGTTCGACATGGACCGAGGCGAATTGCCCTTCTCGCTCCGCCTGGTCGATTTTCGTCGTCGGTTCGATCCGGGGACCCGGCAGCCGAGCCATTACGAGAGCGACGTCCTGCTCTACGATCAGGAGCAGGGGATCGACGGCGAGCTGGTGACGATCTCGATGAACGAGCCGCTCTCGCATCGCGGCTACACCTTCTATCAATCGAGCTTCAATCCGCCGACCAATTCGAGCGGCGAATTCGTCTCGATCTTCCAGGTGCGCTACGACCCGACCTGGCAGATTATCTACATCGGCTGCTTGATGGTGGTGCTGGGGACGTTCTTGCAGTTCTACATGCGTGCCGGGATCTTCACCGACGGCGGCAAGCGAGAGCGGGAACGGGCCATCAAGCGCGGAGAGGACCCGGGGAAGGCCCCCCCCGAGGCCCGCGACGACGACCTGCTTTGAGCCGTCTCTCTCGAGCGACCGCGAGCAATCCCGGCCGCGCCCGACCTTCCTCCCCCCCTTTCCGGGACGTCGCCCCGATTGCGAGCGACGCCCGGCCCGCCCCCGAGGCGACGGACCCGCTCTCCCCACTCCCGAAGAAAGGCGACCGGACCCATGAGCATGCTCCGCAGTCCTGCCAGGACCTGGATCGGCCTGGCGATGGCCCTCGCGACGCTGGCCGCCCCGAGCGTGTCGAGGGGCCAGTCCGAGAGTCCCTCCCCGCAGACCTCGCCGGACGAGTCGGCCTACCGGGCGCTCGGCCGCCTGGTCCTGATGCACGAAGGCCGGCGCAAGCCGCTCGACACGGTGGCCCGGCAGGAGGTCAAGGCCGTCACCGGCCGGCAGTCGTTCGAGCCGATCGGCCCCGACGGGACGACCGGCCCCGAGTGGGATCCCATCGCCGCCCTGTTCAGCTGGTCGAACGCGCCGGACTACTGGGACGATCAGCGCTTCATCCTGGCCGAGTACCTGCCCCTGCGGCGGATGCTCCTCTCCGGCTCGATCGAATCGCTCCTGCGAACAATCGCCGACGACCCCGAGACCTCCGACGCCTTGAAGCAGCGCGTCCAGACGATGCTGGATCGACAGGCCACGACCGAAGGCCCCGAGGGGATCGCCACGGTCGAGGAGCTGAAGGCGATCGCCCGAGACGCCGGGCTGCCCGACCCGCTCCAGGACCCGGTCGAGGCGCTTGCCCATCGGATCGACGGGCACGAGAAGTTCCTCTCTCCTCGCGAGCTGGAGGAGGCGACCGTGCCGATCAAGGGGCGGCAGGTCCGCTTCGATCAGTGGTACATCGACATCGCCATGCGGTCGCGGCCCGACCCGAAGACGAACATCCCCCCGACGCTCAGCACCCTGGAGAAGAAGGTCGGCGAGGTCTTCAATCGCCTGACCCGCTACCAGGCGATCCGGGGCGATCACGGGTCCGGGATGCTCGGCGCCGAGGTCGATGTCGATCGCCTGATCCCCCGACCGGCGAATGACCCGTACATCGCATTCCTGGGCCAGGTCCGCCAGAAGTACGACGACTTCGTCGAGGCGAACAAGGCCGAGCTGAATCTGCCGATGATCGACCGCGTCAAGCGCGACATGCGCGACGTGAAGGTCATCATGCTCGAGGCCCCCGGGGGCCAGGAATTCCGGCTCGACCAGTTCCTCGCCGTCCTGGTCGACGTGCCGGGCGCCGACTTCAACCCGGTCGAGCGCGATGCCCTGTCGACCCTGGCCGAGTATTACGGCGACCTGCCCGCCGAGGACCGCAAGGTCCCCGGCACCGACGACGACGCCGATGAGCAACTGCTGGCCTGGCTGATGGCCGATGCCGACTGGGCCCCGACGTCCTTGATCCTCGACAGCGACATCGACCAGCTGGCCGAGGCCGGCTACGACCGCGACGAGGTCGGCCGCTTCCGCGAGGCGATCCTGGCCGCGAAGGAGGCCGAGGCCGACGAGCCCGGGTCGCTGACCGCGGCGCAGGCCGAGGCCGTCGTCGCCTCGACCCGGGCACTCGCCGCCGACCTGAGCACCTATCCGACGGTGACCGAGGTCGACCGGGAGGTGCACTACAACACCTTCGCGCCGTTCTACAAGGCCCCGACGTACTACGGGCTCGGCTTCGCCCTGCTCGGCCTCTGCCTGATGATCGGCACGATCAGCGGCGGGGCGGCCGGGACGATCCGCAAGGGGCTGTATGCCCTGGGCCTGCTCGGCCTGGTCGGGGGCATTGGCCTGGAAGTCTACGGCTTCGCGCTCCGCATTTTGATCTCGGGGTGGGCGCCGGTCACGAACCTGTACGAGACGGTGATCTGGGTGGCCTTGATCGCCGCGGTGATCGGCCTGGTCCTCGAGGCGATTTATCGGCGGGTCTACCCGGCGACCGCGGCGGCCGGGGTGGCGATGCTCTGCACGATCATCGCCGCCAATGCCCAGAGCGTCCTGAACCCGAATATCGAGGCCCTGAACCCGATTTTGCGGAGCAACTACTGGCTGACGATCCACGTCATCACCATCGTCTCCAGCTACGCGGCCTTCGCCCTGGCCCTCGGGCTCGGCCTGATCGGGACCTGGTTCTACCTGACCGCCCCCTATCGTCGGGACGTGGGCATGGGCGAGCTGGCCCGGCCCCTGGCGGCGGTGCCGGTCCTGGCGGGCCTGGGGACGGTCGGGATTTATGGGTCGTACAACGGCTGGGCCTCGGCCTCGACGCCGATGATCTCGCTCTGGGGCCTGAATGTCTCGGGGGCGGATCTCCTGTTCTTCGGCGGCTGGGCCCTGGCGGCCGCCGGCATCGCCGCGCTGGTGATGGTGCTCAGCGGCCTCATGGGCGAGCTGATCGCCCGGCTCACGTTGCGGAACCAGGCCGCCTCGGCCGGTGAAGGCACCTCGACGGCGGCCGAGGCCAATGTTGAGGCCGTCTCCGCCGTCGAGGGCGGCGGTGGGACCGCCACCCTCACCCGTCCGAGCATCGCCGAGATCAAGGCCCGCAACGCCGAGATGTACGGCCGGGGCGGCGACGACCCCCGCGAGCAGGCCATGCGAGAGCGGGCCGAGCAGGTCAAGCCGATCTCCAGCTTCGTCTATCGGGCCTTGCAGGTCGGCGTCTTGCTCGTCGCCGCGGGCACGATCCTCGGCGGCGTCTGGGCCGACTACTCGTGGGGACGCTTCTGGGGCTGGGACCCGAAAGAAGTCTCCGCGCTCATCACGCTGCTGGTCTACCTGATCCCGCTGCACGGCCGGTTCGCCGGCTGGATCGGCAGCTTCGGCATGACGATGGCCGCGGTCCTCTGCTTCAACTCGGTCCTGATGGCCTGGTACGGCGTCAACTTCCTGCTCGGGGTCGGGCTGCATAGTTACGGCTTCGCCGAGGGGGGGAACCAGGGGGCGGTCCTGCTGTCGGCCCTGCTGGTCAGTTCGCTGGCCTTCGGCGCCATCTGGCGCCGGTCGCTCGCCAGGCGAGAGGTCACCCCGACCATCGCCGCCTGACGTGACGTGCCGGCCTTCCCCTTGAGCAGCTTCGATCACGGCCCATCGGCCCCTCGCACGCGAGTGGTCCGGTGGGCCGTCTCGCGTCGTGTTCGAGGCGGCCGATCCGTCCTGATGATGACTCCTCGATGGTTTATCGGAGGCTCCCCCCCGTGTCCGAGTCCGCGACCGCCCCGATCGTCCTCATCAGCGCGGTGGGCCTGACCCCGAGGCTCTTGCCGCATGCGCCCCGGCTCGCGACCCTCGGCCGGGACGGTTGGAGCCGACCCGTCGTGGACAGCGTCCCCGCGGTGACGTGCACGGCCCAGGCGACCTTGCTCTCGGGCCGATTGCCTCGCGATCACGGGATCGTCGGCAACGGCTGGCTATTCCGGGACACGCAGGAGGTGCGGTTCTGGCAGCAGTCGCGGACGTTGGTGCAGTCGGACCTGCTGGAGGAGGTCGCGCGTTCCCGGGCGCGCGAGCGAGGCCGGCCCTTCCGGGTGGCCAAGCTGTTCTGGTGGTATAACCAGGGCGCGGATGTCGATGTGAGCATCACTCCCAAGCCGCTCTATGGCGCCGATGGGAGCAAGGTGTTCGGCATCTGGGGGGCGCCTCCCGAGTTGCCGCCCCGCCTGGAATCCTCGCTCGGCTCGTTCCCGTTCCCGTCCTTCTGGGGGCCGATGGCCGGTTCGCCCGCGACCCGATGGATTGCCCGGTGCGCGGCCGAGGTCCTGGCCTCCGAGCGCCCGGATTTGAGCCTCGTTTACCTCCCCCACCTCGACTACGACCCCCAGAGGTTCGGCCCCTCGGGCTGCGACATGCCCCGACTGGTGGGGGAGCTGGATGAGGCCGCCGCCCCGCTGCTCGACGCGGCGAAGGCGGCCGGAGCCCAGGTCTGGGTCTTCGGCGAGTACGGCCACTGCGACGTGGATCGGGCGATCCTGCCCAATCGTGCGCTCCGCGAGGCGGGGCTCCTGTCGGTGCGACCGGGACGGTTCGGCGATCAGCTCGAAGCGTTCCAGAGTCGTGCCTTCGCCGTCAGTGATCATCAACTTGCGCATGTCTATGTTCGCCGGGAGGACGACATTGCGCGTGTCCGAGACGAGATCGCGGCACTTCCCGGGGTTGATCGCGTTGCCGTCGGCGACGAACGGGCCAAGCTCGGGCTCGATCATCCCCGGTCGGGCGAAGTGGTGGCGCTCGCCGAACCGGATGCCTGGTTCGCCTATCCCTTCTGGCTCGACGAGGCGCAGGCCCCCGATTACGCCCGCACGGTCGATATCCACCGCAAGCCCGGGTACGACCCGTGCGAGCTGTTCTTCGACCCGAAGCTCGCCAACCCGAAGCTCCGGGCCATGCGTCGCCTGGCCCAGAAGAAGCTCGGGTTCCGGACCCTGATGGACCTGATTTCGCTCGACCCGTCGCTCGTGAAGGGGAGCCACGGCCGACCGGCCGATCGGGATGAGGACCGGCCGCTCCTCATCGGGCACGGCCCCGCGCCGACCAGCCCAGGTGCCTTGCCGATGACCTCGGTTCGTGACCTGTTGCTCGACGCCCTCGGCGTTCGCGATTGAACGAGGGTTGATCGGTTGTCGTCAGGCCGAAGCCCGCCGGATCCGCACCGTGAAGGCCTCGGCCGGATGCTCGGTGATCAGCCGTCGGAGATCGGTGTCGGCGAACCCCTCGCGTGCCAGGGCCGGGAGGAATTCGGTGAACAGGGTGTCGAAGGGGCGAAACGTCCCGCCGCCCGGTTCGCCGACGTGGTACCAGCCGGCGTCGTGCGAGAGGAGGACGCGGTCGAGGTGGCCTGCCTCGGCCAGGGATCGAACAAGCTCGACGTGTCGATCGATGCTCTGCGGGGCGATGCCATCGAACTCGACCCACGCACCGCGCTGGGCGGCGGCGAAGTGGAGTTCGGTCGCCCGCTCGCTCTGGGCGTGGACCCAGATGAACGCCGAGGGGCTGACCCCTTCGGCCTCGATCAGGTCGAGTTCCTCCATCGCCGCTCGCCCGTCGCCCGTGTGGGCGGCGATGGTCAGGCCGGTGCGCAGGTGGGTGATGGCGGCGGCCCGCACCAGTTTCCGGCTGATCTCGGGTAACGGCCCCCGATCGACGCCGATCTTGAGGAATCCGGGGCGAATCCCCGAGCCCCCGATCCCGTCCTCCCATTCGGCGGTCCAGCGGTCGGCCAACGCCTCGGCCGACTCCTGCCGGGCGTGCTCGGGGAGGTGTTTCCCGCCATTGGCGTTGTAGTAGCCCGAGTTCGTGATCAGGTGCATCCCGGTCGCCCGTGCCAGCCTCGCGAGGAGCTGCGGATCTCGCGCGAGGTAGGCGGGGGTGCATTCGCAGAGGGTGCGGCAGCCGAGGTCGCGGACCCGCTCCAGGAAGGGCAGGGCGGTGGCGACGACCTCGTCGGCGTCGTAACGGTCGGGCGAGACGACCTCGGCCCCGGCGAAATCGACCAGGAGGTGCTCATGAGGGAGAGTCACCCCCATCTCAGCGGGGGCGATCGGCCCGAGCACGGTCATGATGATCCCTCGATCCCCGTGCGAAGCGCCGGCGCCCCCGGGAGGGGAGGCCAGCGCCATCGCGGCGATCGAGCGGATCAGGTCGCGTCGGTTCATGATCCGCCCCGCGATCTCGAGATCAGGCCATGCCGAAGCAACGATCCATCCGATTCGCGACGTCCTTCAGGTACTCGGCATCGCCGCCGCGGAGTTCGGCGGTCGCCCAGCCCGTGTAGCCGATGGCGTGGAGCGCCTCGGTGACGGCGGGCCAGTCGACCGATCCTTCGCCGAGCGGGACGTTGAAGCCCTTGCCGAGACCTTCGTTCATCATGATGTCGCGGCTGTATTCCTTGACGTCGAGCTTGATGATCCGGTCGCCGAGGACCCGGACCCACTGCTCCGCCCAGCCGTAGCGGATGACGTTGCCGATGTCGAAATAGGCGCCGATGCGTTCGCTCTCGAATTCGTCGATGTAGCGGGCGAATTCGAGCGGGCTGAGCAGGAAGTTATTCCAGACGTTTTCGAACGCGATGGTGATGCCGGCTTCCTCGGCCTTCGGCAGGAGGGTGCGGATCTCGGCCTGGGAGCGTTCGTAGGCCTCGTCGTAGCCGATCGATTCGTTCACGACGGCCGGGACGAGCAGGACGGTGGTCCCGCCGTAGGCCTTGCAATCCTCGATGGCCGTCGTCATCCCAGCGACGGTCTTGGCCCGGACCTCGGGGTCGGGATGGGAGAGGGGGCTGGCCCAGTGGGTCGAGCAGACGCAGCCGTGGATGATCAGGCCCGATTCCTCCTTGGCCCGCAGGACCTCGTCGAGCGGCAGGTCGTTCGGGCTATCCATGTCGACGCCATCAAACCCGCAATCCTTGATGAGCTTGAAGCGCTCGACGAGCGGCAGGTCCCGCGGGGCCATGCCGATCTTGATCGCCTTGCGGAAGGTGGGCCCGGAGTCGTCCTGCCCGGCGAGGGCGGGACGAAGACCGGTGGTCATCGCGGCGGCGGCGAATCCGAGGCCGGAGTCGCGGAGGAACGAGCGTCGGGGGGTCATGGGCGTCGAGCTCCGAGGAGTCGAGGGGGTTGATCGGAAATGCGACGGACGAGATTCGCTCAGTGCCCGAGTTCGGAAAGCCTGGCTTCGAGCAGTTCCACGACCAGTTCCGGGTCGGCCTTGCCCTGGGTCTTCTTCATCACCTGGCCCCGGAGCCACCCCTTGACCGCATCGGGCTTCTTCTTGCCGCCCGCGAGGTCTTCGAGCGCCTTCGGGTTGGCGTCGATCGTCTCGGCGACGACTGCGGCCAGGGCGTCCCGATCGCCGATCAGGCCGTATCCGCCCTCGGCGATGATTGATTCGGCCGCCTGGCCGGTGTCGATCATCCTGGCCAGGACCTCTCGCCCCTGATTGGTGTTCAGTTCCTTGCGCTTGACACGCTTGATCAGGTCGGAGAGCGCGGCGGGATCGACGTGCAGGTCGCCCAGGCCGATCTTCTTCTCCTTGATGGAGCGGAGGATGTCCTGCTGGATCCAGTTGCTGGCCAGCTTGGCCTCGCCCGTCTCCCGGGCGACCGCGTCGAAGTAGTCGGCGACGTCCTGCCCCTGCTCGACGAGGACGTTGGCGTCGTAGGCCGAGAGGCCGTATTCCGACTCGAAGCGTGCCCGGCGGGCCATGGGGAGCTCGCCGATCTCGTCGCGGAGGCGGGCGATCCAGGCGTCGTCCACCTCGACCGGAACCAGGTCCGGCTCGGGGAAATAGCGGTAGTCGGCCGCCGTTTCCTTCTGACGCTGGGGCTTGGTGATGCCTTCGGGGTCGCTCCAGCCCCGGGTTTCCTTGTGGGCATCCTTGATGGTCAGCCCGTCGTCCTTCCACTTCTCGAACTGGCGCTCGACCTCGTAATGCAAGGCCTTTTCCACAGCACTGAAGCTGTTCATGTTCTTGATTTCGACGATCGGCGTGGCAATGGTGGTGCCGTCGTCGGTGCGAATGTGAAGGTTGACGTTGGCATCGCACCGCAGGCTTCCTTCCTGCATCTCGCAGTCGGAAACACCGAGGTAGCGCAGGGTCAGCCGCAATTCTTCCAGGCAACCGCGAGCGTCGGCCGGGTCGCGCAGGTCGGGTTCGGTGACGACCTCCAGCAGGGGGACGCCGGCCCGGTTGAGATCCACCTCCGACATGCCGCCGGCGGCGTGGATCATCTTCCCGGTGTCTTCTTCCAGGTGGATGCGGGTGAGTCGAATGCTACCGCCACCTCCACCATCCTTGCGTTCGGGGATCGGCAAGGAGCCGCCCGTGCTGAAGGGGAGGTCATACTGGCTGATCTGATAATTCTTCGGCAGATCAGGATAATAGTAATTCTTGCGGTCCCACTTCGTGAACCGTGCGATCTCCGCCCCGAAGGCCAGGGCCGTCTTCAGCGCCAGGTTGAACGCCTTGCCATTCATGACCGGCAAGGTCCCCGGCAGCCCGAGCGAGACCGGGTCGGTCTGCGTGTTCGGCGGCAGGCCGAATTCGGTGCCGCAGCCTGAGAACATCTTGCTCTCGGTCTGGAGCTGAACGTGGATTTCCAGGCCGATGATAATGTCGTATTCCATGGTCTTCTTTTCTACATCCATCGGTGCTCAAGCCAACTGCGGCCGTTTGGTATGCCAGTCGGTGGCGCGCTCGAAGGTCCGGGCGGCGCGGAGGAGGGTCTCCTCGGCGAAGGCGGGGGCCTGGAGCTGGATGCCGATGGGCAGGCCGGATTTCGACAGCCCGCCGGGCAGGCTGATGCCGGGAATCCCGGCCAGGTTGGCCGAGCCGGTGTAGACGTCGAGCAGGTACATGGCCAGCGGGTCGCTCACCTTCTCGCCGACCCTGAACGCGGGCACGGGGCTGGTCGGGCCGAGGATGACGTCGACGTCCTTGAAGGCGCGGTCGAAGTCGTCGCGGATCAGGCGGCGGACCTTCAGGGCCTGGACGTAGTACTTGTCGGCATATCCGGCAGAGAGGACGAACGTGCCGAGCATGATCCGCCGGGTGACCTCGGGGCCGAACCCCTCGGCCCGGGAGGCCATCATCATGCGGACCAGGCCGGGCAGGTCGTCGCGTTCCGCGTCGGTCCTCGGCTCGAAGTCCTCGGCGCGGTGGCCGAAGATCGTGCCGTCGTAGCGGGCGAGGTTGCTGGAGGCCTCGGCCGGGGCGACGATGTAGTAGGCGGGGATCGCCTGGCCGGTATTGGGCAACGAGATCTCGGAGACGGTCGCCCCTTCGGCCTCGAAGACGCGGGCGGCCTCCCGGACGACGGCCTCGACCTCGGGATCGAGCCCCTCGGCGAAGAATTCGCGGGCGATGCCGATGCGGAGCGGGCGGTCGGTCTTCGCGTCGATCGCCGCGAGATAATCCGGCACGGGCATCTCGACGCTGGTCGCGTCCATCGGGTCGCTCCCGGCGATGACCGAGAGCACGCGGGCGACATCGGCCACCTCATGCCCGAACGGGCCGATCTGGTCGAGCGAGCTGGCGAAGGCGACCAGGCCGTATCGGCTGACGCGGCCGTAGGTCGGCTTCAGTCCGACGACGCCGCAGAGGCTCGCGGGCTGGCGGATCGAGCCGCCGGTGTCGCTGCCCAGGGCGGTGGGGGCGAACGAGGCGGCCACGGCCGAGGCGGCCCCGCCGGACGACCCGCCGGGGGAGCGATCCGGGTCCCAGGGGTTGCGGGCCGGGCCATACACGCTCGTCTCGTTCGACGAGCCCATCGCGAACTCGTCCATGTTGAGCCGGCCGAGCAGGATGGCATCGGCCGCTCGCAGGCGTCGGATGACGGTGGCGTCGAATGGGGGGCGGTACGAGGCGAGCATTCGGCTGCAGCAGGTCGTCAGCTCGCCTCGGCGGCAGATGTTGTCCTTGATCGCGATCGGGACCCCGGCCAGGGGGCCGAGCGGCTCTCCTCGCCGGCGGCGGTCGTCGATCGATCGGGCCTGTTCCAGGGCGGGGGCCGGATCGAAGTCGATCAGGGCGTTGAGCCGGCCGTTGTGGGCCTCGATCCGGCGGACGAAGGCGCCGACGGCCTCCTCGCTCGAAAAGGTGCCCGAGTGATAGCCGTCCAGCAAGCCGGAGAGAGTCGCGCCCAGCGGGTCCATGAACAGCGTGATCCTGTCTCAATGACGATGGAAGAGGAGATTGCGAAGGAATGGCGGCGAGGGGCGAAGGCCCGGGCCGTCGGGCCGTCACGGTCACTGGAGGACGGCGGGGACCAGGAACGCCTCGTGGTTCCGCTTCGGGGCGTTGCCGAGGGCCTCCTCCCGAGGGAGCGAATCGGTGCGCCGATCCTCTCGGAAGACGTTGCGGACCTCGACCCCGTGGGCCAGCGGCTCGACGCCGGAGACATCGACCTGCTGGAGCTGCTCGACGTAGTGGACGATCTCGTTGATCTGTCCGGTATAGGTGGCCAGTTCGTTCGGCTCGAGGCGAAGGCGGGCCAGCAGGGCCACCTTGGCGACATCCTCGGGGCTCAGGTTCATGGGAGCGGCTCCCGGTCGTGCGCGAAAAATAAAGGCGTGGGGAATCGATCGTGCGGGCGAGGGGCCCGACGGATGGAATGCGGCCACTATACGGGACGACCGCGGGCCGCTCAAGATTCACGACCGATTGCCCCGCGGATCCACCCCCGGTTTGACCCGCCCACCCGACGCCGCTAGCATCGTGTCCGAAGACTTCGACGCCAATCATCGAGAGCCGGGCGCGCGGCCCGCCGGTCGGCGTCCGATCCCGTAGAGCGTTTCGAGGCGAACGATGCAAGGTCCGGTCGCGATCATCCTGGCCGCGGGCCAGGGCAAGCGGATGCGATCCGAGCGAGCCAAGGTGCTGCACGAGGTGTGCGGGCAGCCGATGATCCGCTACGTCGTCGAGGCCGCCCGCGGCGCCGGGGCGCGGTCGGTGATCGTGGTCGTCGGGTTCGGGGCCGACCAGGTCCGCGACGCCCTGGCCGACGAGCCCGACGTCTTCTTCGCCGTCCAGGAGCGCCAGCTCGGGACCGGAGACGCCGTCCGAGCCTGCCGCCCCTTGCTGGAGGGCTATTCCGGGCCGGCCCTGGTCCTGGTGGGGGACGAACCCTTGCTCAGGGCCGAGCCGCTGGCGAACCTGCTCGATCGCCAGCGGGCCGAGCAGCTCGTCTGCCTGATGGGGACCGCCGTCCTGCCCGACCCGACCGGATTCGGCCGGATCCTCCGCGACTCGGCCGGCCGGTTCCTGCGGATCGTCGAGCAGCGCGACTGCACGCCCGAGGAGGCCGCGATCCAGGAGATCAACCCCAGCTGCTACGTCTTCGAGCTGCCCGCGCTCTGGGATGCGCTCGACCAGCTCGACACGACCAACGCCCAGGGCGAATATTACCTGACGGACGCCCCGGAACTCCTGATCCAGATGGGCCGCTCGGTGGCCGCCCTGACCGTGCTGGATGCCGAGGATGTCCTCGGGGTCAATACCAGGGAGCACCTGGCAGAGGCCCACGTCGTGATGCAGCGACGGATCCAGTCGCGGCTGATGGACGAGGGCGTCAGCATCGTCGACCCCCGGACGACCTTCATCGACGGCCGGGCGAGCATCGGGCCGGACACGACCATCTTCCCCTTCTCGGTCATCTCCGGATCGGTCCGGGTCGGCCGCAACTGCCGGATCGGTCCGTTCGCCCACCTCAGAGACGGTACGGTCCTGCACGATGACGTGGAGGTCGGGGCCTTCGTCGAGGTCAACCGGTCGACCTTCGAGGCCGGGGCGCGCGCCCGGCACCTGGCGTACCTCGGCGACGCGATCGTCGGGCACGGGGTGAACATCGGGGCCGGGGCGATCACCGCGAACTTCGACGGCAAGACCAAGGCACAGACGGAAATCGGGGGAGGGGCCTTCATCGGCTCCGGGGCCGTGCTGGTGGCCCCGGTGACGATCGGGGCCGAGGCGACGGTCGGCGCCGGGGCGGTCGTGACGAAGGGGAAGGATGTGGCCGCGGGCCAGACGGTGGTCGGGGTCCCGGCCCGCCCGATCGGCCCGCCCGATGGCCCCGAGGCCGGCGGGGCCGATCGCCCGGGGCCCGGGCGATGACCCGAGGCCGGAGCGATCTTCCGGCCGGGGCGAGGGGCCATCTGGCACACCGCTTGCTTTCTCGATCTTCGTGTGTTTGCCCAAACTCCGAACCGGGAGAGTCAGTGATGGCCGTTGACACGACGCAACGAGACGACCTGCAGAAGCTTCAGGACCTGATCACGGAACTTGGGGTCGCGATGCTGGTGACCGTCGAATCGGATGGCTCGCTCCGAAGCCGGCCCATGCATACCCATCTGGATGGGCCGTTCGATGGGACGCTCTGGTTCTTCACGAGAGACCACGCGCCGAAGGTCTTCGAGATCGACCGCGATCGGCATGTGAACCTGAGTTACTCCTGCACGAAGTCGCAGAAGTACGTCTCCCTGTCCGGGATGGCCCGGCTCGTCCGCGATCGCGACCGGGCCGAGCGCATCTGGTCGCCGGCGTACAAGGCCTGGTTCCCGCAAGGGCTCGACGACCCCGAGCTGGCCTTGATCCGGGTCGAGGTGGACAAGGGGGAATACTGGGACACCGCCCCGGGGGCGATCGTCCATGCCGTCGGCTACCTCAAGGCCGCGATGACCGGCACGCCTCACACCCCGGCCGGGCATGAGAAGGTCGAGATCTGAGCGGCGATGGGGGGCGAGCGTTCGAGGCCCTCAGCGCTCGCTTCCCTCGGATGATTCCGATCGACGCCGGGCCCGGAGCACCCTGGGGTGCCCGGAGCCGTCTCGAACGGTCGGGCCGACCTCCAGCTCGCCTCGCGATTCCAAGAAGGCCCTCACCGGCCCCTCCTGGTCCGAGCCGATTTCGAGCAGGAGACTCCCCCCGGGCTTGAGGAGCGGGATCGCCTGCTCGATCAATCGGGCGACAACCTGCAGGCCGTCCGCCCCGCCGTCGAGCGCCAGGTGAGGCTCGAAGTCCCGGACACCGGCCTCGAGCGTCGGGATCACGTCGGTCGCGATGTAGGGCGGGTTCGAGACGATGGCGTCGAACGGCCCGTCGCCGGCGACCGGCTCCAGGAGGTCCCCCTCCATAAACACGACCCGATCGGCCAGCGAATGGCGATCGGCGTTCGCCCGGGCGATGGCCAGGGCTTCGGGGCTGAGGTCGATGGCAACGACCTGCGCGTCGATGCGTTGCTGGGCGATGGCCAGGGCAATGGCCCCGGAACCGGTCCCGACGTCGACGACCCGAGGGGTGGTCGTGCCCTTCAGGGCGTCGAGGGCCTCCACGACCAGGAATTCCGTGTCGGGCCTCGGGATGAGGACGGCCGGAGACACCGCCAGCGACATCGAGAAGAATTCCTTCCGGCCGACGAGGTAGGCGACCGGCGCACCCTCGGCCCGCTTCCGGATCAGGTCGCGGTACGATGCCCGATCGGCCGAGCCGACCTCGTCCTCCCACTGGGTGTACAGCTTCACCCGGTCGGTTTGGAGGACCTGGGCCAGGAGGACCTCGGCATCGAGCCGAGGGCTGTCCGAGCCCTTGTCGCGCAAGAATCCCTGCGTCCAGGTGAGCAATCGGCCGATGGTCCAGGGCTCTTCGCGTTCGGCCACGGGTTCAAAGCTCCCCGAGTTGCTCGTGTCGGTCGTGATCGATCAGCGCGTCGGTCAAGGGGTCGAGGTCGCCGAGGATGACGCGGTCGAGGCTGTAGAGCGTCAGGTTGATTCGGTGGTCGGTCACGCGATTCTGCGGGAAGTTGTAGGTCCGGATGCGCTGCGAGCGGTCGCCGGAGCCGATGAGGCTCCGCCGCTGCTCGGCCCGTTCGGCATTGGCGCTTTCCTGCATCTGGTCGAACAGGCGAGAGCGGAGCAATCGCAGTGCCTTCGCCCGGTTCTTGTGCTGGCTGCGTTCGTCCCGGCAGACGACGACGATCCCGCTCGGCGTGTGGGTGAGCCGCACCGCGCTCTCGGTCTTGTTCTGGTGCTGGCCGCCGGGGCCCCCGGCTCGCATCACATCGACTTCGAGGTCCTCGGGGCGGATCTCGATCTCGACTTCCTCCGGCTCGGTGAGCACGGCGACGGTCGCGGCCGAGGTGTGGATGCGCCCCTGCGTCTCGGTCGCGGGGACGCGCTGGACGCGGTGGCCGCCGCTCTCGAACTGGAGGTGGCGGTAGGCCCCCTCGCCGTTGATGGCGAAGCTGACCTCCTTGGCCCCGCCCAGCTCGGTCGGGTTCAGCTCCAGGAGCTCGAACGACCAGCCCTTCGACTCGCAGTAGCGGCGATACATCTCGAGGAGGTCTCGGGCGAACAGGGCGGCCTCGTCGCCGCCGGTCCCGGCCCGGATCTCCATGATGAGGCCCGAGCGATCGGACCCGGCCACGCGGTCGTAGATCAGGTCGCGAAGTGACTCGGCGATCGCGTCGCGCTGCGAGCGGAGCGCTTCCAGCTCGGCCTCGGCGTAGGCGCGCATCTCGTGATCGGATTCGTCGAGCGCCATGGCCTCGGCCTCGGCGATGAGCTGGCCGAGTTCCAGGTAGCGGCCATAGGGCACGGCCGCCTTGGCCAGGGTGCCGCGTTCCTTGGCCAGGGCTGAGACCCGGGCCGGGTCGGACGCGACGCCAGGGTCGAGCAGCGCCTGGTCAACTTCTCGGAAGCGACGATAATCGGCCTGGAGTTTCTCAAACACAGCCACAGACGCCGATCGGAAGGACTTGAGGAGAAGCAAGCACACGCGTCGAGAAACGATCAACGGCCTGCCGTCGCGGCCTTCGAAGCGGCATCGCGGGGAGCCGGGTCGAAGCGCCGATCGGGGCAGGCCGCTTGATGAGCGATCCGTCGGGGCTAGCTGTCCGAGGCTTCGCTGGCCGCCTCGGCCTCGGAACCCTTGCGGCCCTTGCCGTAGCGTCCCTGGAACTTGCGATTGAACTTGTCGACCCGGCCGGCGGCGTCGACGAACTTCGTCTTGCCGGTGTAGAACGGGTGCGAGGCGCTGGAGACGTCGACGACGACCAGGGGGTACTCGACCCCGTCGATGGTCTTCTTCTGGTTGGTCTTGATCGTCGACCGGGTGATGATTTCGAAATCGCTCGAGGCGTCGTGGAAGACGACCGGGCGATAGTTGGGGTGGATGCCTTCTTTCATCGGGCGTGGGTCCGGCCGGGAGACAGGCGAACGACGGCCCCCCGCGCACCGGGCGCGGGGGGCCGACTCGTGGTCAATAGGATGCTATCGTATCGACAGGAGGCCGGGTTGGGGAAGGGGTTTTGTCCCTCGATCGCCGAACCGGGCCGCCCTGGCAGGTCGCTCGATCACTCGCTCGCGAGCAGTTCGGCGACCTTGGCCTCGACTTCGTCGTAGGTGAACTGGTTGTCCGGGTCGTCGTAGGTGAAGCGGGCGACCTCGTTCCCCTCGCCGTCGAAGAGGAAGACGGCCGGGATGGTCGTGACGTTATAGGCCTCGAACGACTCGAACAGCAGTTGCCCGTGGCGGAGGTTCTCGACCTTCGAGACATCCATGGCCGAGAGGAATCGCTTGGCCTCCTTGAGCTGGGCCTCGTCGATGTCGTCGACCTCGGTGCCGGCGTCGAACGACAGGGCGATGACCTTCAAGCCCTTGTCCTCGAAGGAGGAGGCCATCTCCAGGACGTGCGGGAAATTCTCCTTGCACGGGTCGCACCAGCTCGCCCAGCAATCGACGAGGGTCAGGGGCGCATCGCTCTCGGCGATGTGGGCCTTCAGCTCGTCGTAGGTCACCGGCCGGAGTTCGAGATCGGCCGTGTCGGTCGCTTCCGGCTCGGCGGCCGCTTCCGGCTCGGCGGGAGCGGGTTCCGGCTCCGTCGGGGCGGGTTCCGGCTCGGCCGGGGCGGGTTCGGATTCGTCCGGGGTGGGCAGGGGGTCCATCTCAAGCGGGGTCTCGGCCGCCGGCTCGGCGGGCTCTCCCGGGGCGGGGGCGCTGTCTCCGGGGACCTCGGGGCTGATGACCTCGCCGGGAGTCGGCTCGATCGGGTCGCCGGCGGGTTCAGAGCAGCCGATCAGGCCGACGGCGGCGGAGAAGGTCGCCAGGGTCAGCCAGTGGGCGAGCGTTCGGGCGGGTCGGGTCATGGGAATGGTCCTCCGGGGGTGGGCGGCGGGTCGGAGTGGCGAAGGTCGGTCCGGCTGGAAATCCGAGGGGCGTCGGCACCAGGCCGAGCAAGGATGGGAACGAACACCGCCCGCCGCCGGGGGATGGTCCGACGACGGGCGGCGGGGTTCGATCGGTCAGTCGCTGCTGTCGGCACGCCGGATCACGGATTGCGACCCGACGGCGTCCGGTTGGCGTCCCGGATCACTTGCGCTTGTAGACGACGCCGCAGCCGATGGCGGGGGTTTCCTTGACCTCGACCTCTTCGCCGGCGAGCAGGGCATCGACGGCGTTGGCGACGAAGTTGGTCTCGCCCGGCTCGACCTTCAGCGGGTTGCGGTACATGGCGCCCATGTAGCGGATGGTGCGGTCCTTGTCGAGGACGAAGAACTCAGGGGTCTTGGTCGAGCCGTACTTGCGGCCGATTTCCTGGCTTTCGTCATAGCCGTAGGCGTAGAGCGAGCTATTTTCCTTGACCCACTCCTTGATCTGCGGCAGCTTGTCATCCGGGTGGTCGTTGACGCTGACGCCGATCAGCTTCACGCTCTTGCCTTCGTAGTTCTCCACGAAGTCGTTGAGGTGGTCTTCGATCGCGACCACGTACGGGCAATGGTTGCCGAGGAAGACGAGGACGACGACCTCTTCCTCGGCGTCGCTCAGGGAGATGGAGGTGTCCTGGCCCTTGTAGGTGGCCGGGATGCCGGAGAAATCGGGGGCCTTCTGCCCGATGTCGACGGTCTTGTTGTATTCACCGGCCACGGCGGGGACGGCCAGGGCCAGGGCAACGAGTCCGGAGACAAACATGCGCATCGGTGCAAGCTCCTCTGGTGATTCGAAAGCGAGAGGGACCGGGTCGATTGAATGCTGGTCGGGGGTTAAGTCAAGGCAACCCGATCCCGTTGACGTGTTGAGGTACGACACCTGTTCATCCAATCGGGGCCAGTCCATCCCCCTGGTTCCCCGTTGGTTCCGCTCCGTCAGTCGCGGCCGAGACAAATCCGGTCACGGCCGCCGGGAGATTCGCTCAGTGGAAGTGAGGCGGCGGATTCGGTCGGGCTGGCCTCACTTTTTCGATTCGCGTGATCGATGGGACACCCCTCGAGACATCGGTCAGCCTAGCTCTGTCGGCCGCCCGCGTCAATCGACTGCCCGCCGGGGTCCCCGATCACGGACCTTGCTACGAGATACGGCCCCCTGGTGTTCGGTCGTTGGAGGAATTTTTTTCGCGGAATGAGGCGATCTCGGTTCAAGGCCCCGGGTGTCTTGGGAATCGGACCGTGAACGTGCTGCCGGTGCCGACGATGCTCTCGACCCCGACTTCCCCGTCGAGCGACTGCACCAGATGCTTGACGATCGCCAGGCCCAGGCCCGTGCCGCCTTGCGATCGGCTCCTCGCCTTGTCGACCCGGTAGAAGCGCTCGAAGATCCTCGGGATGTCGTCCCTCGGGATTCCGGAGCCGCTGTCGGTCACCGAGATCGTCACCCGTTGCGCATTGGCCCGGGTCGCAACGCGGATCGATCCCCCCTCGGGGGTGTACTTGATGGCGTTGTCGATCAGGTTGTCGAGGATCTGCCGCACGGCTTCCTCGGCGGCCCGGACGCGGACCGAGTCGTCCAGATCCTCCAGCTCGGCGACCAACGACTGGTCTCGGGCGTTTGCCCGCGCCTCGTGCGACTCGATGCACTCCCGGACGACCGGCCCGAGCGCCATCGGCTCGAACTGGAACGGCTGCTGGCCCGATTCCAGGCGAGCCAGCCGGAGCATGTCCTGCACCAGATTGTCGAGCCGGTCCACCTGCTCGTTGATCTGGTTCAGCAGGGTGACGTTGACCGAGTCGTCGTGCAGGCCCCAGTCGAGCAAGGTTTCGGTGTTCACCTTGATCGCCGCCAGGGGGGTCTTCAGCTCGTGCGAGGCGTTGGCGACGAAGTCCTGTCTCATGCGCTCCAGGCGTCTCAAATCGGTCACGTCGTGCAAGACGAAGACGGCTCCCGAAGGGGGAGAGCCGGGCAGGGGGGTCCCGTGCACCGAGATCGTCCGTTCCTGATCGCTCGCCAGGGGGTTCCGGCCGGCGAGCCCGATCTCGGCCCGGTAGGCTCCCCGGCTGGCCAGGGTCGATTCGACCGCCATCTGGATCAAGGGGCTCCGGACCAGCTCGGCCACGAGGCGGCCCTCGGAATCCCCGGCAATCTGGAACATCCGCTGGGCGGTCGGGTTCGCGAACAGGAGCCGCTGACGGGCATCGACGGCAAGCACCCCCTCGTTCATGGCGCTGAGCACCGCGTCGAGCTTGCGCCGGTCGTCCTCAAGGCGGTCAATCCGGCTCGAGAGCTCGACCCCGGCCCGGCTGATCCGGTCGGCGAACCGGCCCGAGACCCCCGAGAGCCGGCCGGGAAGGAGAGGCATCGGCTGGCCCGCGACCAGGGCCTCGACGGCCCTCGTCAGTTGCTCAAGCGCCCCGCGGCTCTGCCTCCGGGCTCGGGAGGCGGACGCGACCAATCCCGCCAGGGCGGCCAGCCCGACCAGCACTCCCAGGACCGACCAGTACTCGGACCTCACGTCAGGCAACCCCCGGGGTCTCGGCGTCGTTCGCTCCGATGTTCCGACGAATCGGGACGACAAGGGCCCTCGGCGCCGGTTGGCCCCTGCTTTGCATGACAGACTACCACCTTGTCCATCCTGCCGTCGACGAAACCGTGGCCGACGGCCCGGAGGCCGGACCCTTGCCGGCCCGATCGGCCTCCTCGCCGAGTCCCGCGCGGACCCGACCCGAGCGACCTCGGCCAGGTTGTTCGAGCCTTTGCACCTTGGATTCCCCCCCGATCGAGGAACCTTCTCATGACGATTTCGATGGATCACCACTCCTGGCGACATCTCCTGATCCCGGGTCTCCTGGGCCTGGCCGGCCTGTTGGCGATGGCTCCGCGGGCGATCGCCCAGGATATCGACCCGTTGGACGAAGAAATTCGGTCGGCCGAGGTCGACCGCGAGGCCGCCCTGCGCGAACTGGAGGCGCGCCGAGCTGAATATCTCGACGCGCTGCAGCGTGCGGAGGAGCTGGAGCGTCGTCAGGCGTACCGGCCGCCTTACGTCAATCCGTACACCCGGTACGGCGCCCAACCGTTCGTCCTCTCCGAAGCCTACCGCGCTCAGGCCTATCGGGATGCCACGCGGGCGTATCTCCCCCGGCCGGCCGCTCCCATCGTCGGAGGGGTCCCGATCGGTCCGGGCGCCCTCAACCCCTACGGCCCTGTTCCCGCCAGCCCCGTCGCACCGTATGGCTATGACTACGGTTACGGCTACGGGGCCAGGCCGCCCGGCGGAATCGACATCCCCTTCGGATTCGGCCTGGGAGGGCTCTCGATCCGCTGGTAGTGGTCCGGAGCGCCGGGGGATCGCGCTCCCGGAATGGTCCTGGCCCGGACGGGGTTCCTCAATCCAGATCGACCGATCGCCCCCGGCCGATTCCCGACCGCTCCTGGTCCCGAGCGGGGCCTTGCGCCTATCATTAGGGATGTCGAAGGGCGGGGCTTGTCCGCCCGAACCGGGAGTGTTCTGGGAGCCGGGGGCCCGATGGGCGACGCATTTTCGAACGTGGACGACGCGATCCGGGCCATTGCCGAGGGCCGGGCCGTCATCGTGGTGGATGCCGAAGACCGCGAGAACGAGGGAGACTTCGTCGCCGCGGCGGAGACGATCACGCCCGAGCTCGTGGAATTCATGATCACCGAGGGACGCGGCTTGCTCTGCGTCTCGATCATGCCCGAGCTGGCCGAACGCCTGAACCTCCACGCCGTCGTCGAGCTGAACACGGCCCCGCACAAGACCCCGTTCCTGATCCAGGTCGATCACAAGAGCTGCCACACCGGCATCACCGCCGCCGAGCGCGCCCAGACGATCCGGGCGATGGTCGACCCCACCTCGAAGGCCTCCGACTTCACCCGCCCCGGCCACGTCTTGCCCCTGCTCTCGAAGGAGGGGGGCGTCCTGCGGCGGGCCGGGCACACGGAGGCGACCGTCGACCTGGCCCGGTTGGCTGGCCTCTCGCCCGCGGGGGTCCTGATCGAGATCCTCGACGGCACCGGGCGGGCCAGTCGGGCGAAGTTGCACGAGATTGCCCAGCGATTCAACCTCCCGATCGTCTCGATCGAGGAGCTGATCCGCTACCGACGGCGGCTCGAGAAGCTCGTCCACCGCGAAACCGAGGCCGCCCTGCCGACGAAGTACGGCGAGGCCCGGGTGATCGGCTACAGCGTCGATCACGAGCCGGGCAACAACCCGATCGCCATCGCCTTCGGCGACCTCAAGGGCGTCCCCGCCCCGCTCGTCCGGCTGCATTCGTCCTGCTTCACCGGCGACCTGCTCGCCTCGCTCCGCTGCGATTGCGGCGACCAGTTGCACATGGCCCTGCAGCAGATCTCGGCCGAAGGGGCCGGGGCCCTGATCTACCTGCCCCAGGAGGGCCGAGGCATCGGCCTGATCCAGAAAATCAAGGCGTACGCGCTCCAGGATCAGGGGCTCGATACGGTCGACGCCAACCTCGCCCTCGGCTTCCAGGCCGACATGCGGGATTACGGGATCGGCCTCCAGATCCTCCAGGACCTCGGCCTGAAGAAGGTCCGGCTCCTGACTAATAATCCGAAGAAGGTCGATGCCTTCGTCATCAGCGGCTACGACCTCCAGGTCGTCGATCAGGTGCCGATCATCGCCCCCGATGAGGACGCCCGGCGCCGTTATCTCGACGCCAAGCGTGACCGGCTCGGCCATCTCCTTCCGCAGCTTGCCGACGGCTCGTCGAGCGCCGGGCCTCGTGCCGATTAATTCGGTCGTGCCGTCGTGCCCTGATTCCCGAGCGATGCGCCCTGGCAGGGGTAGCCTTGGGCGAGTTACGATCGTGTTCGAACGACAAAAAGGCCCGGCTCAAAAGGAATCCGAGCCGGGCCGATCGAACCGATTCGGAAGGGAGTCTCTCGTGCTCCGATCCCCCTTGATCTGCTCCGCGAGCCTGCTGCTGGCCCTGGTTTCGGGGCCTTCCCCGGGAATCGCCATGACGCAGGAGCCGAACTTCGACCCCGGCCATTCCTTGCTGCGTCGGGTGGCCGAAGCCTACGCCCGGCTGCCCGGCTACGCCGACGAAGGGACGATGACGCTTTCGTTCGCGCTTGCGGGGGAGGAAACCGCGCAAACGCTCGAGAAGCCGTTTGCCTTCGCTCGACCCAATCGGCTCGCGGTGGCCCAGGAACCGGCGGCGTTTTACCTCAACGGGCAAGAGCAGATCTCGGCCCTCACCGGGCTCTACCTCATTGCCGAGGCGCCCGAGGCGCTGAGCACGACCGTCCTCGCCCGGGATCCGGCCGCCGCCTACATCTTCGGCGGGATCACGGGAATCCCGTCGATGACCCTGTTCCGGCTGCTCGCCTCCGAGGATCCGTACGAGGCGATCCTCCAGGGGGTCGAACGCCTCGAACGGGAGCCGGAGCGGACGATCGACGGCATCGAGTGCCGATCGCTGAAGATCGTCCCCGAGGCCGGCCCCGTCGTCCGATTGCTGATCGACCCGCAGAGCTACCTGCTCCGCCGGATCGAGGTGGTCCCCGCCCCTCAGGAACTGCCCGAGGACCTGACGGTCAAGGAAATCTCCTGGTCCCCCGGGACGATCTCGACCCAGGTGCCCCCCGACGATCGGTTCGTCTACTCCCCCCCCGAGGACGCCCGACGCGTGGAGAGCCTCGCCGCCCTGATGGCCGGCCCCGACGGGACCGAGCCGGGCGCCAACCTGAAGGGGAATCCCGTCCCGGGAGTTACGATGAATCTGCTTGCGCCGGACGGGGCGCTCGAACCCCTCACCCGGGACGACCTGGCCGGCAAGGTCGTGGTCATCGACGCCTGGACCACCTGGTTCGAACCCTCCGTCTCCGAACTCGAGGCCCTGGCGACCGTGATCGATCACTTCGCCGACCACCCCGACGCCGACCGCCTGCTCGTGGTCTCCCTGAGCCTCGACAAGCCGGCGCCCGCCGAGGACGCCCCGGAGGACGCCGAGGCCCCGCCGAGCGACGAGCAAATCAACGAGGTCCGGACCCTCGTCGAGCAGTTCCTTGACTCCAAGGAGTTCCGACTCGATCGCCCGCCGATGGCCCGCGTCGCCCTGGATCCCGACGGGCAGACCGCCGAGGCCCTGGGCATCGAGGCGATCCCCATGCTCATCCTGATCGATGCGGGAGGGGTCGTCCGGGAGGTCCTCGTCGCCTCGCCCCCCCAGAAGGTGCTCGAACTGGTCCCGACGATCGAGGCCCTGCTCGACGCCGAGGGGCCGGATTCCGCGACCCCATCCGGCAATTGAGCCGTCGAATCGCCTTCGGCGCGGGGCAAGGACGATTCGACCGATCGGCCGATCCATCCCATGCTCGGCTCGTGATGGTCTGACCCTGGAGACTCCGACGTGATCGCAACCCTCATCGGTGCCTGGCTCTGTGTCGTCCCGGCCGTCGCTCCCCGGGACGACGACGCGCTCTCCCTCCTGCGTCGCGTCGCCGAGACCTATCAAGGGCTCGATCACTATGCCGATCGGGGCCAGCGGGACGTGACGTTCACCATCGACGGCGAGAAGATCGAGCGGTTCGACCCGTTCCGCCTGGCCTATTCCCGGCCCGATCGCTTCGCGGTGCAGGCCCCCGGCTCCCGGATCGTCAGCGACGGCGAGCAGATGCTCTCGGTCGTCACCCCCGCGGGCCACTACGAGATCGCGGCCGCCCCCGATCGGGCCGGTGTCGAGGTGATGGCGGTTTCGGCGGTCGGGTCGGCCGTGCTGGGTGACCCGATCGGCCCCCCATTGCCGCTGATCCTCGGCCTCCTGACCGGCGAGGAACCGGGGCGGGCGATCCCGACCGACCCCGAGCAGCTCGCGATCGAGGAGGATCGGGAGTGGCAAGGGACCTCGGTCAGAGTCCTCCGCGTCCCGATGCTCGGCCGGACCGACTGGCGCCTGTTCATTGACCCGGAGTCCTTCCTGATCGTCGGGGGAGAGGCGGTGATGGATCCCGAATCGGTCGCGGATCTGAGCCCTCCCGGGCTCTCGCTCGACGGCGTCGAGGTCTCCTGGACCACCGGGCCCATCTCCACCGAGGCCCCCCCCCCCGCCGACGAAGAAAACAACCCGTTCCTCACCGAGCCGCCCCCCGGCATGGCCGTCCTCGGCCCCTTGCTCGATCCCGAGGCCCGTGCGAGGGAAGAAGCGGCGAAACTCGCGGCCGACCCTCGCGTGGGGACACCCGCCCCGCAATTCACCGTGCCCCTGCTCAACGACGAAGGGCTCGGCGAGGAGATCCGGGCCGTCGATCTCGAGGGGAAAGTCGTCCTCATCGACTTCTGGGCGACCTGGTGCGGCCCCTGCCTGAAGGAACTGCCCGAGGTCGCCGCCCTGATCGACGCCTACGCGGAGGCCGACCGCGCCGACGACCTCCGCGTCCTCTGCGTGAGCATCGACGAGGGGGGCGACGATGCACCGAGTCTCGCCAAGGAGCTGCTCACCTTCCTCGACCGCAACGACTTGAAGGTGCGCCGCCCACCCCTGGCCGAGGTCGCGCTGGATGCCGAGGGCAAGATGGCCCGGGCGTTCGGTGTCCGGGCCATCCCTTCGGTCCTGCTGATCGGGCCAGACGGGACCATTCGCGCCGTCATCACCGGCTTCGATCCGGAGTTTCGCCGCAAGATGGCCGGTCAGATCGACCAACTGCTCCAGGAAATCGACGCCCCCTGAGCAAAAAAAAGGGCCCTCCCGCCCTCGGGTGGCATCACGGATCGGCCGCCTCCGATCCCTCCAGGGGCGGTTCGCCGCCTCGTTTCAGCGCCAGGAAGAGGCTCCAGAGCTCGGGGCGGTCCTGGGCGTCATCGGGAGGAGGATCCGGCCCTCGACCGAGCACCCACGAGTCCCACTGCTCGATCGTCCCGGTCTCCAGGAAGGCGCCGATCGGCACCGACCTGCCTTGCCGAGCTCGTTCCAAAGCATGACGCACGATCTCCGCGAGGTCCAACCCTCGAATCGCTGCCGCGTCCGGCGCCGAGAAGCCGCGGTCGAGCAGCCGGCAGGTCCACTCCTCGGTCGAGACCGGGGGCGGTGTCCCGGTCGAGGGCGGAGATGCCTCTGGGCCGGGGAGGTCCTGGGGCTCGGGATCGGGAGCCGCGACCTCCCCATGGTCGGGCGATTCGATCGGCTCGGGAGCCCTCGGGACCCCCGCGATCGCCTCCAGCAGGGCGGCTCCGTAGCGTTCCAGCTTCGCCTTGCCGATCCCCTTGATCGTCCCCAGTTCGTGAGGGGAACAGGGGCGATGGCGGACGAGCAGCTCCAGGGTCTCATTCGAGAAGACATAACCGGGAGAGAGGCCCGCCTCCCTCGCCCAGTCCGACCGGATGGCCCGCAACCGCTGCATCAACCATTCATCGGCCGCCGATCGGGTGCCGGGGGCGATCTCGGCGGGATCTTCGGCCAGGTCGATCGGAACCTCGTCGCGGCCCTGCCCCGGATCGGTCGCCGACGGCTCGACCCGCTCCCTCCCCCTGCCACGCACCTTGAGCACCAGGTCGTCGGGAAGGCCGTCCAGCCCGAGATCCTCCGATCCCCGGCCTCGCTCCTTCAGGAACGACCAGCCCCGGTCGCTCAGGGCGATGATCGGCTTGAACCGATCGACTTCCTCCGAGTCGATCAAGCCCGCACTCGTCAGCGCATCGATCAGCTGGATGACCTCCGGCTGCCGGAACCCCTCCAGGATGCCGAACGTGCTCAGCCGGGTCAGGCCGAATCGGCTCATCTTCTCGGAGCCCGATCCGGTCAGCATCTGCGCGACGACGGTCTTGCCGAACCGCCCCTTCGTGCGGGCGACCCCCGAGAGGACCTTCATCACCACTTCCCGGCTCTTGGGCGTGTCGATGGGGCACGAGGCGGTCAAGCTCGCGATCCGGACCCCGGCGCACACGTCGCATCGGCCGCATTTCGACGGGTGCGTGTCGCCGAAGTAGCCGAGGATGACTGCGCGGCGGCACTGCCGCGACTCGGCATAGCGGATCATCCGGTCGAGCTTCTCGTACTCGGCTTCCTTCCGGGCTTCGAGCGTGTTGAAGTCGATGGCCAGGTTCCGGGCCAGTCGGGACCGATCGAGGACCCGGATCGCGTTGCCCCGGAACGGGGGGACATAGGTCAGGGGAAGTTCCGCCGACAGGTGTTTCAGGGCCCGGTTCAGGGCCGAGCGGTCGATCCCCAGGGCCGTGGCGAACTCGTCGGGATGGAAATAGACCGGCTCTCCCCAGCGGCGGTCGCACAGCCCCTCCAACCCCAGCATCACCAGCCGTTGCACATGGGCCTGCGCACTCACGCGATCGGACAGCGGCGGTTCGTCCGGCTCCCGATCGATCCGGACGATGGCCATGTTCTCCCTCGGATGGAACCGCTCGAGCCCCTCGGCCCCCTCCAGGATCTTCAGCGAGGCCCCCACGGCCGACTCGTTCAGCTCGGTCCCGATCGCCTCCTTGATCTCCGCCTGGGTCAGCTCGATCGGGTCGGCGTCGAGCCTCCTCAGGTACTCATAGACCTGATAGACCACCTCACGCGGGGGATACTCATTCTCGATGAACAATTGCTGGAGCTTGCGGTCTCCCGGGGCATACAGCAGGAGGCACTCGGCCGACTGCCCATCCCGGCCGGCTCGGCCCGCTTCCTGGTAATAGGCTTCCAGGGTCCCGGGCAGGTTGAAGTGGACGACCGCCCGGATGTCCGGCTTGTCCACCCCCATGCCGAAGGCATTGGTGGCGACGATCACGTCGACGTCGCCGCTCATGAACGACTCCTGCGCCGCGTGCCGCTGCTCGCGGTCGAGCCCGGCGTGGTAGGCCACGACCGACCGCCGCAGGTCGAATCGCACGTGCTCGGCGATCGTCTCGCAGCGCTTGCGGCTGGAGGCGTAGACGACGACCGAGCCCCGGGTCCGGCGGAGCAGGGCACTCAGCTCGTCGAACTTGTCGGCGTCGCGCCGGGCCTCGACCACGGCATACGCCAGGTTCGGCCGGTCGAAGCCGGTGACGAACTGGGCCGGCTCGCGCAGGTCGAGCTGCTCGGCGATGTCGCGGCGCACCAGGTCGGTGGCCGTGGCCGTCAGGGCGATGCAGGGGGGCATGCCCAGCTTCCGCCGGGCGAGTCCGAGCCTGGCGTAATCGGGGCGGAAGTCGTGCCCCCACTCGCTGATGCAGTGGGCCTCGTCGATCGCCAGCAATCGCGGGCGCATGCGGGCCATGATCTCGACGAACCGCCCGCTCCTGAACCGTTCCGGGGCCACGTAGAGCAGGTCGTAACGGCCGGCCTCGGCCTCCATCAGGCGGGCGTGCTGCTCGCCCGGGTCGAGCGTGCTGTTGATCAGGGTCGCGCGCAACCCTCGGGCGTGCAGGCCATCGACCTGGTCCTTCATCAACGCGATCAACGGGCTGACGACCAGCGTCAGGCCGTCGAGCAGGAGGGCCGGGAGCTGGTAGCAGAGGCTCTTGCCGCCGCCGGTCGGCATGACGCAGAGCACGTCCCGGCCGTCGAGGACCGCGTCGATCACCTCGCGCTGGCCGGGCCGGAACTGCTCCAGGCCGAATCGCTCGTGCAACGTCCGTTTCGGGTCGGCCGTGCGCTCCGCAGCACTCATGGGTGTCGCACTCCTCACCGCCGCCCCGAGGTCAGTTGCCGAGAGACCTGCAGCTCCGCAAAGCCCAGCGCCGCAACGATCAGCATTTCCGAAACGAGGTAGATCCAGCCGGGAAGCATGATGAAATCGGAATGACGCACCATCAGGATCATGCCAATGACAACATAAGAGAGGTTGGCGAGGCCGATGGGCCGCAGCAATCGACCGGGCGATCGAGGATCGAGCAGGAAGCACGCGAAGTCATAGACGGCGAAGAACACGGGAAAGATGGCCAGGACGAGCAACATCCGAGGCGGGACGCCGAACACGGATTCGAGCCGGACCAGGACCACTCCGAGCATCGCGGCGGACACCAGGGCCCCGAGCCCGTCGATCAGGAACAGTCGCCGAGGATGCCGACACCCGAATCGAATCACCCGGTCGAGCACGGTTCTCAGCACTTGGGAGGGGTTCATCGGGGGGAGGATCCGCGGACCGAGCCGCCGGGCCGGTCCCGGGGCATCCGCCGGCAGACGGCCGCATCGGGTGACCCCAGGATCCGGCAAGTTGTCGGCGGACAACCGATCGACATTATACGGGTTCCCCCGCGTCGGGTGCGACAGGAAGGCACCGTTCCGGGTGCAGATCCGTCGTCGTCCCCCCATCGAAAAAAGCCCGCGTCCCGCACCAAGGGGTGCGGGACGCGGGCCGTGTTGCGTTGCGGACATCGGACAGCACTCAACGAACCCGAAGGCGGTTCGCCCGGGCGATCGTGAGATTACTGCCGCTGATTCTGCTGCTGCTCAATCTGCCGCTCGATCAGGGGAACGACCCCCTTCTCGATGACCGGGCCGACCTCGCTGGGCACGAAGCTCTTGAAGCGGAGGCCATCCGGCTCGGCCACCACGGCCAGTCCGACCATGGTCGGCTCTTCGGGCGTCTGTTCCGGGGCGCGGAGGTCGTCTTCCTCGGTGGCCTGGCGGAGTTCGCCCAGCACCTGGCGGAAGCCGGTCTGCACGTCCACCATGCTCAGGGCCCGGACCCGATCCGGCAGCTCGGCACGGACCTTCTGGTACGACTCGGTCTCGCCGATCCCCTGGTCGTTGGCCAGGTAGGAATCGATCTGAGACTGGGCGTCGTCCCAGTTCTCGGCCAGCACGCTCAGGGCCTTCGAACCATCGGTGCCGACCCAGAGGGTCGTCGACTCGCCGACGATCCGCCGGAGTGCCACTACGGCCTCCGCGCGATCGATGGGCGGGTTCTCCAGGGCCTCATCGATGTTCTGATTGACGTTCTCGTTCTCGATCTTCTCCTGGACCTGGTTCTTGACCTCTTCGGTCTGTTCCTCGACCTCCTTGGTGAAGGCCTCGAAATCGTAGGTGGCCGTGATCTTGTCGAAGGTGTACCCCTCGTGCTGCTGGGCCTCCGTCTCGATCGTCAGGTCCTTGATCAGGGAGAAGTCGCGGCCCTTGATGGCCTCGACCGAAGACCGGACGGCGTCGATCAGGGCCTGGGCGTCCTCGGCCTCGATCACGCAGATCCCCTGGCGGCTCTCACCCAGTCCGAGCGAGGCCGAGCTCCGCATCAGGCCGGCCTGGCGGAACTTCTCCTTGGCCTGGTCGAATTCGGGGGAATCCAGCACCTTGGCGATCTCGGGGAAGTCTTCCTGGATCTGGTCGCCGGAGGGGATCATGCTCCACTCGATCGTCTCGGGGTCGAGCATGTTGAAGGCGTAATAGGCCGAGCCCCGCGGCAGCTTGCCCAGCTCGTCGGCCGGGTCGTCGCCCTGCTCGGCGATCTGGCGGATCGGCTCGTAATCCTCGTTCATGAGCAGCTTGCCGGAGACGCTCAGGCCCTTCTCGGCGAACGAGGCGTTCGCGGCCATGCTGCGGGCGTTCTCGGCGGCCTTGAAGACCTGCTGGTAGGCGGTCTGGATCTGCTGGGCGGTCTCGGGGTTCTCCTCGCCGAGCTGTTCGACCTGCTGGCGGAGGAACCCGCGGATCTGCTCGCCCTGGTCGGCGTACGTCTCGTTGATGGTCGCCAGGTCGACATACACGCCCAGGTCGCCATCAAGGAAGTGAGACTTCATGTCGTCCGACATGGCCTGGCCGAGGTTCTGCTCCGGGGCGGCGGCGACCTTCTTGATCAGGTCTTCATGCTGGGTGACCGCGGCGAAGCCCTGCTTCTGGACGGCGAAGATCTGCATGCCGTTGCCGGCCGTCACCACCTCGTAGCCGTCTCGCTGCTCGGGTTGGAGGTTCTGCTGGCCGGAGATCGACGCCAGGGCCGTGCGGTAATCCTGGGTCTGGAAGACCGCGATCGCCCGCGGCTTGACCCGCAACTGGGCCCCGTCCAGCTTGACCTGCTGGCCCAGCTCGTCCGGGCTGAGCACGTCGATCAGGACCAATGCCGCGGCCTCGCCCTGGCCCGCCCCGAGGCTCCGGGTGAACTCGGACACCGTGGCCTGGATCTGCGAGCCGAGCTGCTCGGCCAGGTCCGGGCTCATGGCCCGCATCATGGTGACCAGGTTGTTGGTCGCCTGCTGCATGCCGCCGACACGCACCACGACCGGCAGATCCGCCGGCAGCGTGTCCAGCCACTGGGCCTCGGCGGACTGGCCCCCGCGGGCGGCCTGGCCGGCCTGCTGCGGCTGGCCGGCTTGCTGGCCCATCGCGGCCGGGCTCGCCAGCGCCGTGGCGACGACCATCGACATCGTCAGTGGGAAGAAGGTGGTTCGGATCATGCGATGCAACTCCCTCAGAGCAAGAAGGTTCCGGGCGGGCATGCCGAGAACCGGCTTCCCCCCTGGCCGTTTCCGGTCAGCATTCAAGGGGAAGTGGCCCGCCGCTGCCCGGGTTCCCATCGCAGAACCGATGCCAGCCCCGGTGTCAAGCTGGCCAAAATGGGCCTTTCTCCCGGGCTCCCTCACCGCCGCCGTCGACGTAATTCGTGGCCAAGTACACAAAAACGAACACCGTGGGAGTTCGCGGGAAAATCCGGGATTCCTCGGGATACCTCCCCGACCGGGCCCTGGTATCCCGGAATCCGCCGGCCGAGATCGGGAGCCGATCCTCCAGGCTGGTCAACCGCGTGTCACGGATCGGCCGCTCGCCGTCCCGTTCGCGTCAAGTCGTGCGTGCGTGTGAGTTTGTTCCGGTGACGGATCGCCGATCCGACAGCCCCGCCGCCCCCTTCGGCCCGACCGGTGCCGACGTCCCGAACCGATCAACCCTTGATCACCCCGACCGGCCGGAGGCGGGCGACCTTCTTCGAGATCCCGGCCCGGTCCACCACCTCGACCACCTGATCGACGTCCTTGTAGGCGGCCGGTTGCTCCTCCGCGAGCCCCTTGTGGCCCCGGGCCCGGGCGATGATGCCCATCTGGTCCAGCTCCTTGTCGATCCGACGCCCGGCCGCGAGCTTGATGGCCGCCGTCCGGCTCATCATCCGGCCCGCCCCGTGGCAGCTCGAGCCGAACGATTGCTCCATGCTGCCCGCCTGCCCGGCCAGGACCCAGCTCGCCGTCCCCATGCTCCCGGGGATGATCACCGGCTGGCCGATCCCCTGATAGGCGTCCGGGATCTCCGGATGCCCCGGCGGGAAGGCCCGCGTCGCCCCCTTCCGGTGGACGCAGACGGTCTTGCGCAGCCGATCGCCCACCTCGTGCTCCTCGAACTTGGCGATGTTGTGCGCCACGTCGTAGACCAGGTCCAGGCCCAGCGACTCCCACGGCTTGCCGAAAATCCGGCCGAACACGAGACGCGCCTGATGCGTCAGGAGTTGCCGATTGCACCAGGCGTAATTGGCGGCGGCCCGCATGGCCCCCAGGTACGATTGCCCCTCGGGGCTCCAGACCGGGGCGCAGGCAAGCTGCCGGTCGGGCAGGGTGAAGCCGTACTCCTGCGGCGCGTTGCGGAACATCGCCAGGTGGTCATCACACACCTGGTAGCCCAGCCCCCGCGACCCGGAGTGGATCAGGACCGTGATCATCCCCTCGTGCAGGCCCATCACCCCGGCCGCCTCCGGGTCGAGGATCCGGTCGACGACCTGCACTTCGAGGAAGTGGTTCCCCGAGCCGAGGGTGCCGCACTGGTCGGCCCCCCGGGCGAAGGCACGCGGGCTGACGCGGTCGGGCTTCGCGTCTTCGAGCCGGCCGCGGGCCTCCGTGTATTCCAGGTCGCGCTCGGTCCCCCACCCCCGGCCGACGACGTAGGCCGACCCCGTTTCCATCAGCTCCGCCAGCTCATCGGGCCGGAATTTGTACGGCCCCGACTGGCCGACGCCGGTCGGGATGTCCCGATAAAGCTGGTCGACCAGCTTGCGGATGTGCGGCTTCGCGTCGTCCCAGGTCAGGTCCGACCGCAACAGCCGGACCCCGCAGTTGATGTCGTAGCCGACCCCCCCGGGGGAGATCACCCCGCCTTCCTCCGGGTCGGTCGCCGCCACCCCGCCGATGGCGAAGCCGTATCCCCAGTGGATATCGGGCATCGCCAGGCTGGCGCGCTGGATGCCGGGCAGGGTGGCCACGTTGGCCACCTGCTCCGGCCCCTGGTCCTTGCGGATTTGCTCGATCAGGCGGTCGTCGGCGAAGATCAGGCCGTCGACCCGCATGTCGTCGCGGTAGCTCTTGGGGATCTTCCACTGGCAAGGCCCGACCTTCTCGAGCGGGCCGGTGTAGGCGCCGGGCATCGGAGTCCGTCTCCCGAATTGGGTTCGCGTGGTGGAGATTGGGGCGATCCGCACGTCGCGGCGGTCGCCGCAAATCCCGATCCGACCTCCTCCGACACCCGCCCCCGACTCGACGTTCGCGTGCTCAGGGGGATGCGGCCGATCCCTCGCCGCCGTTCCCGCCCGGCGAAGACGGGCGGGCGAGCTCGGCGATCGGCAGGCGGTCGACCTGATGATCCATCTCCCCCGTCTCCTCATTCTGCCAGTAGAGCACCCGGTCCTTGAGGAAGAAGCCGTTGTTCTCGCCGAACTTCCGGACGATCGGCCGCAAGGCCCCCTCGTCGCCGGCCCGACCGGCGCGGAGGTTCCGCGACCAGCCCCGCTCCAGGTCGGTGAAGGCGTAGGCGCCGAACACGTCCTCGTCGGCAAAGAGGAGGTCGTTGACAATCCCGTCGCCGTCGAGGTCGGCGAACCGCAACCCCGAATCGAGCCGCTGCAGGCCCGAGGTCCATGCCCCCGACGGCAGGCCGAACGGCAGTTTCTCCCACATCCGGCCCTCCTCCGACCAGCGATAGACCCCGTTGACGTCCGAGATCCCCCGATCCCGGTTGGCCAGGATCGCCTCGCAACGGCCGTCGCCGTCGAGGTCCCGGAGCCGCAGGCCGTCGACGTCCACCGGCAGGCCCCGCAGGCGATTGTCGTCCATGACCCACCGGCCGCGGTCGTAGATCCAGCAGTGCTTCACCGGCCCGTCGCCGCCGATCATCACCGGCGGCCCCCCGGCGTCCAGGATCCCGAACCGGACCGCCGGGGGCCGTTCGGCCCCCTCGTGCAGGATCAGGCTCGTCGGCAAGGGGGCAAGCTCCCATCGGCGGCCGGCGGGCCGCCAGAGCTTCGTCAGCCGGGGGCCGCCGTCGCCGAGCAGCAGGTCGAGATAACCGTCCCCATCCAGGTCGACCAGCCTCACGCCGTTATCCCGGCCGAACCGGTCGCGGACCGGCTGTCCGCCGAGCAGGTGCGTGTCGATCCGTTCCTGCGCCTCCCGGAAATTGAGGAAGCGGACCCGATTCCCGTACGTCTTCGAGGCGTAATCGATGAACTCGACGACCTGATCCGGCTCGATCCAGCCGTGCGGGTGGAAGACCATCGTGAACACCCCTTGCTTGATCACGGCCGCGTCGAGCGCCCGGGACCAGTCCTCGATCGTCTTCGGGTTGTTCTCGCCGTGGAGGTTCTGCGCCTCCCAGTCGCTCGGGACCATGCACGGGAACTGCCAGCAGAGCCCGTCGACCAGGTACGGATACGGGTAATTCTCGATCCAGTTGACGAACCCTTCCGACGGCAGGTACTTCCGGAATTTCGGCGAGCCATCCGAATCGACGACCAGGCCCCGGGGCAATTCCGGGTCGTCGGCCGTCAACACCACGCAGACCGACGAGTCGATCGTCAGGAAGTGTTGCTGCTCGCTCCGCTCCCGGAAGATCTCGCGGTAGAACCGCGGGCTCGGCGAGTTCATCGAGTCGCAGCAGGGCATCCGGAAGGCGACCGGCGCATTCCCCGCGATGGTATTCAACAGATCGACGCACTCGTGATACGTGCGGGCCGCCGCGTCGAAGTCCCCCTTCTGGAGCAACGGGCAAGGGTGGTCGAGCGTGTGGGCCTCGATCGACACCCCCTCGGCGATCCAGTCGGCCACCTGGGGGCTTTCCGGGTCGACCCGGTTGGTCATGATGCTCACCGGGGCCCGCCCCTCGATCTGCTTGAGGCGGTCGAGGATGGGCCGCAAGTACCCCTCATATTTCGGGATCGTGTCCCGGAGGTCGTCGATCGCCAGGATCACCACCGCGTCGACGCCGTCCTCGCCCACCCATTGCGGCGTGGTCAGCTTCGGGAAGTCCAGGCCGACGTGGTACGGGTTGCTCTGGTCGAGGAAGGTCAGGCGGTTCGCCTCGGCCGCCCGTTCCGCGGCGCCTTCGGCTCGACGAGGGGGATCCTCGACCATCGGGACGAGCAGGACGGCGGTGGCCAGGGTCGCGGCAAGCATCATCGGGTCCTCTGCTGCGGGCGATCGTTGCGGGTCGGCCCGCCGGATCGGCTCGATCGGGCCATTATTGTCTTATCCTATCCCACTTCGCGCGCCCGACACAGAATTCTCTCGCCCGAGGCCGGCCGTTGCGCCCCGTCCTGGATTCGATCGGAGCCTTGCCCCATAATCGAACCGTCGCCGTGGCCAGGCCGCCTCGTCTGCTCCGGAGCCCGAACCATGCTCGAAGGTCTCGATGCGATCGACTGGCCGAGCTTGACCCATGCCTACGGCGAGGCCACCGACGTGCCCGACCTGCTCCGGGCCCTCCTGTCGCCCGATTCCGGCACCCGAGACGAGGCCATCCACACGCTCTTCGGCAACATCTGGCACCAGGGGACCGTCTACCCCGCCACCGCCGCCGCCGTCCCGTTCCTCTACGAAATGATGGCCGATGCCGATCTCCCCGATCCGGATGGGGTCGCGTTCCTGCTGTCCAGCATCGCCACCGGACGAGGCTACCTCGACGTCCATGCTCGCGACGATTATGGCGAACGGGCCTGGCGCGAGATCCTGTCGAAGCAAGGCCAGTCGCTTGAGGGTGAGATGGCCCGGGAAGCCTCCGAGATTCAGTCGGTCCGGTCTGCCGTCGCGCCCGGCGTGCCCCTTCTCATCCCCTTCCTCCGCTCGGAGCACGCTGAGGTCCGCGAGTCGGTGGCCGAGGCCCTCGCCGAGTATCCCGAGCACGCCCGCATCGCGCTCCCCGCCCTCGAAGACGCCGTAGTGGTCGAGGCCGAACCCGGGGTCCGGGGACTCCTCCTGGAGATGCTCCAACGGCTCCGGACGCGGCAATCCTGCTGGACGATCGGAGTCTCGCGTTGACCGACCCGCCTCCTGCCCCGGACACGTCCCCGGCCCTGGAACTCCTCGGCCTGACCCGACGCTACCCCCAGGGGGGCGGGGTCGAGGGGGTCGACCTGACCGTTTCCCCGGGTGAGCGCCTGGCGATCGTCGGGCCGTCAGGGTCCGGGAAGTCGACCCTGCTCCGCCTGATTGCCGGCCTGGAGCGGCCGGACGCCGGGGCCATCCGGATCGGGGCCGCACCCGCCACCGATTGGCCGCCGCACCGCCGAGGGCTGGCGATGGTCTTCCAGGACCAACCCCCTTATCCGCATCTCGACGTGGCCGGGAACCTCGCCTTCGGCCTCAAGGCCCGAGGGTGGACGAGGCAAGCGATCCGGCAGCGGGTCGCCGAGGTGGCCGATCTGCTCGCCCTGGGGCCGCTCCTCGCCCGGTCCCCCTCCGGACTCTCCGGAGGGGAACGCCGGCGGGTCGTCCTGGGGAGAGCCTTGGCGACCCGGCCCGACCTCCTCCTGCTCGACGAACCCTTCTCCGCCCTCGACCCCCCCCTGAGCCGCGCCATCCGATCCGACCTGATCGACCTGAACGCGCGTGGGCAAGCCGGTGCCATCTTCCTCGTCACTCACGATCAAGGGGAGGCGATGGCCTTCGGTCAGCGGCTCGCGGTCATCCGAGACGGCCGGATCATGCAGGTCGGCCCCCCTCGGGAGATCTACGCCCGACCGGCCCACCGCTTCGTGGCCGAGTTCCTGGGCGACCCGGGGGCCAACGTCCTCCGCTGCCGGATCCGGTGCGACGCGGACGTCTTACGGGTCGAGGGGCTTGTCCCGGGGGCCTCGTGGGCGGTGCCACGCGGGATCCCTTGGGTCGAGCTGCTGGCCGATCGGGCCGAGACCGAGGTCGATCTCGCGTTGCGCCCGGAACACATCGCCGTGATCGGGTCGGCAGACGCGACCGATCTGCCCGCCTCGCCGACCGTCATCGGTCGCGTCGACCGCGTGGAGCCGCAGGGGAGGGCCGTCATCGTCTCGGCCCGGGTCGGCGCGCACCGCATCCGCTTCCTGGCCTCGGGCTCGACCGTCGTGACGCCCGGGGATCGTGTCCCGCTCCGCCTGCCCCTGGGAGAGGCTTCCTGGTTCGATCCGGCGAGCGGCCGCGCCCTGGCCAATCAGGCCCCGCCGGGGTGAAACATCCGCCTCAGGGGAGCGTCCCGCCGAATTCGGTCCCCTCGTTGAACCCTCGGAGCATCACCGAGTCCGGCACCGCCTCCCGGGAGAAGTAGGGGTTCCCCTCCGGATCGGACGGCAAGGCCGACGGGATGGCCTCGGGCGGCAAGGTCCCGAGCCGGACCCCGACGCGATCGAGGACCGCCTTGGCCAGGGCTTCATCCCCGAACAGGCCGACCCGCACCCGGGCCTCGGTCGCCGGGCCCCGCTCGACGAGCGAAAGCTCCACCCGGCGGCCGTCGCTCGTGCGCCCCTTGACCGCCGTCTGCTCGGCATCGGCCTGGATCAGGCCCACGCGGCGGATGCCCAGGTCGTCCATCGCCTCGCGGAGCGCCCCCTCGACCTCGTCCCTCGGCCGGGCGAACCCCTGCGAGGCCGTCCCGGAGGCATAGGCGTAGGTCGGCACGACCAGCGAAGGACCCGATGGACCGATCGGGCCCATCGCCCGGCACCCGGCCAGGCCCGCAACCGCGACCGCCAGCCCGCCAAGTCGTCGGAATCGTCTCGCGGTCATCGATGCCACTCCCTGGCCATCGTGGTCCCTTCATCTCAATCCCATCGGGGTGTCCCCGTCCCCGGCCCGATCGGCGTCCGGATCGCTCGGCGACCAACCGGCCGCAGGCTAGCGAACCCGGCCGGAGCGGTCAATCCAAAGCTCCTCGCGGGGAGCCCTGCCATCGCCCGCCCGCGAGCCCCGACGGCCCGCCCCCCGGGCGACCCGCGCCGCGTCCCAATCGTCGGGCCCCCCGGGAACTGCCGTTGACACACGCGTACGTACGTACTATGTTCAGCCCTTCGCCGAGGGATCGGACCGACGCTCCCCCGAAGTCACGGGACGTTGTCGGAATCAGTGGCCTTGAGACGCGACTCGGGGGGACCACGGATGCAACGCGATCGCAGGGGACGCCTCCGCCGGCCCGAGCAGACTCGGGGGCTGCAGCCGATGCACCCGGCCCTGCCCGATCGCTGGGAGAGCCGGGCCCTGCGGGTGGCCATGTCCGAGGACGACTGGCATCGGCTCGAATCCTTGATCCGGCGCATCGCGTCCGACGAGCCCACGCAGGCCCGTGCCCTCGGTGCCACGCTGGCGTACCTGATGAACCACGAAGCGGCGGCCCCCGCCGAGCCCGGCCCGCTCGACTGGCTCGACTGGGAGCGCCGCAAGACCTTGCAAACGCTCCGCCTCCTCCGCCCCGGCGCCTGAACCGCGCCGGGGCGTTCCTCACGGTCGGATCAACCCCCGCGGCCCGGTCCTTCGGCTCGGAGCCGACGCCTTGCCGCATCCTCAATCAACCGGGGCCGATCCCTCTTCGTTTCGCCTTCGCACCCTTCCCAGGAGAACCAACGTGGCGACCACCGCGCCTTCGCACGATGTCAAGGATCTGGCCCTCTCTCAGGCCGGTCACAAGCGGATCTTGTGGGCCGACCGCGACATGCCGGTCCTGGCGACCATCCGGGAACGCTTCACCCAGGAGCAGCCGCTCAAGGGCCTGCGGATGTCGGCCTGCCTGCACGTGACCGCCGAGACGGCCAACCTCGCCCGGACGCTCAAGGCCGGCGGCGCCGACCTGGTCCTGATCGCCTCCAACCCCCTCTCGACCCAGGACGACGTCGCCGCCAGCCTGGTGCAGGACTTCGGCATCAGCGTCTACGCCATCAAGGGCGAGGACGAGACGAGCTACTACAAGCACATCGCCGCGGCGCTCGCCCACAAGCCGAACGTCACCATGGACGACGGGGCCGACCTCGTCAGCGCGATGATCTTCATCGCCCTGAACCGGCTCGACGACCTCCACCCCGAGGTCCGCTCGTGGGCCGCGACCCTCTCCCCCGACGAGCGGGCCAAGGTCGCCACCGAGGTCGTCGCCAGCATGGAGGAGACGACCACCGGCGTCATCCGCCTGCGGGCGATGGAGAAGGACGGCGTCCTGAAGCTGCCGGTCATCGCCGTCAACGACGCCCAGACGAAGCACTTCTTCGACAACCGCTACGGCACCGGCCAGAGCACCATCGACGGCGTCATCCGCGCCACCGACATGCTCATCGCCGGCAAGAAGGTCGTCGTCTGCGGCTACGGCTGGTGCGGCAAGGGCGTCGCCCTGCGGGCCCGGGGCATGGGCGGGCAGGTCATCATCACCGAGATCGACCCGATCCGCGCCCTCGAGGCCGCCATGGACGGGTTCGAGGTCATGCCGATCGCCGACGCCGCGAAGGTCGGCGACCTGTTCATCACCGTCACGGGCAACATCCACGTGATCCGCGATGAGCACTTCGCCGCCATGAAGGACGGCGCCATGATCTGCAACTCCGGCCACTTCAACGTCGAGCTGCAGCTCGACGGCCTGGCCAAGAAGGCCAAGGAAGTGACCAAGGGGATCCACCCGTTCGTCGACGAGTACGCGATGCCCAACGGCAACCGCCTGTACGTCCTCGGCGAAGGGCGCCTGATCAACCTCGCCGCCGCCCACGGCCACCCGGCGAGCGTCATGGACATGAGCTTCGCCGCCCAGGCGCTGGCCACCGAGTGGAGCCTGAAGAACCAGGGCAAGCTCGAACACCAGGTCTACAACGTCCCGGTCGCCGTCGACGAGTACGTCGCGAAGCTCAAGCTCCAGACGATGGGCATCGCCATCGACGACCTGACCGACGAGCAGACGAAGTACCTCAACAGCTGGGAACAGGGCACCTGATCCCGGCGTTTGATCGTCTGAATTTGCCTCGACGGTGATGAATGCCCGCGGGGCGGCCGCGCCCGGCCGCCCCGCGAGCGTCGTCCTCCTCCCCCACGCGTGTCGCCCCCGGCCGAAACCGCCACCAACCGCGCCCCCCTCGAGACCCATGCCCGAGATCCGCCCCTTCCGCGGCGTCCGCTACGACCTGGCCCGAGTCGGCGACCTGTCGCAGGCCGTCGCGCCCCCGTACGACGTCATCGGCCCCGACCTCCAGCAGGCGCTCCACGACGCCAGCCCCTACAACGTCATCCGCCTCGAACTCGGGCGCGACGAACCGGGCGACACCGACGCGAGCAACCGCTACACCCGCGCCGCGAAGCTCCTGAAGGACTGGCGCCGCGACGGCATCCTCGTCGACGAGTCCCACCCCTCCCTCTACGTCTACCACCAGACCTTCCAGGTCGAGGGGAAGTCGTACACCCGCAAGGGGTTCCTCGCCCGCGTCCGCCTCGAACCGTTCGGCGAAGGGCGCATCTACCCCCACGAAGAAACCATGTCCGGCCCGAAGGCCGACCGCCTGAAGCTCTACGAGGCGACCGGCTTCAACCTCAGCCCCATCTTCGGCCTCTACCCCGACCCTGAGAACGCCGCCTTCTCCGCCCTCGAGCACGGCATCCGCGACCGGACCCCCCTGACCGTCACCGACCACCTCGGCGTCGAGAACCAGCTCTGGCCGGTCAGCGACGTCGAGACCCTGGCCGCCGTCCAGGGCTTGATGGCCGACCGCTCCGTCTTCATCGCCGACGGCCACCACCGCTACGAGACGGCCCTGCGCTACCGGGCCGATCGCGCCGCCGCCGGCGAGCTGACCGGCCCCGACGACCCGGCCAACTTCTGCCTCATGATGCTCGTCTCGATGAGCGACCCCGGCCTGCAGATCCTGCCGACCCACCGGCTGATCCAGGGGCTGCCCTTCCTGACCTCGGGGAAGCTGGCCGAACTGCTCTCCCCCGAATTCGAGATCGAGGATTTCGGCGAGGGCCCCTCCGGCTGCCGCGCCGCCTGGCAGGAAATCGAGCTGCACGGCGACCAGAACTTGCTCGGCTTCGGCACCGCCATGGACAACCGCTGGTGCACCGCCCGGCTCCGCTCCGACGCGACGATGGATGCCCTCGTCCCCGACCACAGCCCCGATTGGCGATCCCTGGGCGTGAGCATCCTCCAGGAAATGGTGCTCAAGAAGACCTTCGGCGATCTCAAGCAAACATGCCGGTACGTCCACCTGATCGACGAGGTCCTTGAGGCGTTCCACTCCGGCGCCTGCGACCTCGCCTGCCTCGTCCCCCCGGCCGGCATGGAGCACGTCGAGGCGATCGCCTCGAACCTGGAGAAGATGCCGCCCAAGAGCACGTACTTCTACCCGAAGCTCCTGACGGGCCTGGTGCTCAATCCGATTCGGTAAGCCCGGCCGGCCTGGCATTCCCCATTGACGACGGTGGTCGATGCGTCGGTTCGGCCACCGTCGGCGTGCCCACCTGGCCGAAGTAGTCGATCGTCTCGGGCGCCGTCAGGCCGCCGGAAATGACGGTCTGCAGCGTCTCCTGGATGTTCCAGTCCAGCTCCACCACCCGATCCTCGGGCACCATCAGCAGATAGCCCGAGCTTGGGATCGGCGTCGTGGGGACATAGACGCACAGGATCGTCTGCCCGGTCCTCACGTCGCTCATCGACCGGGTCACGAATGCCGGCGCCTTCATGCCGGGATGCGGGAACTCGACCAGCACGACCCGCTGGAACGTGTTCGCCGACGCCTCCTGCATCTCCACCGCCTGGAAGGCCCCGCGCACCGCCTTGTAGATCGTGGTGACGACCGGCACGTGCAGGAGCATCCAGTCGATCGCCCGGTGCATTCGCCCCCGGGCCGCCAGGCCGAGGAAGTAGAGCAGGACCGGCAGGGTCGCCAGGTTGATGACCGGCAAGACCCACCGATACCACCAGCCCGGGAGCTGATCCGACGCCACCCCCGACGCCTCCAGCACCTGGCCGATCACCCAGCTCATCGGGGAGAAGACGACCGCGTCGAGCATCCCGTACAGCCAGAACAGGATGAAGAAGGTGATCGCGACCGGCAACGCCACCAGCAACCCGGCCATGACCCGACGACGGATCGCCCTCGACACCGCCCCGATCGGCCCTCGCTGCTCGGGCGCCTCGGGCTCGGTTCCTGCTCGACCGGGGGAGTTGCTCACGATCGCGTCTCCGGAGAAAAGTGCACACCGAACGGCCACATGACCCGGGGCGGGACCGCTCCTCGCGGGGCGTCCCCGGATCCGAGATCCACTCAGGGCTCACGACGACCCCGATCGTCCCCGCTCCATCTCGGCCCGGAAGTGACCGGGGGACCAGCGGTCCATGAACCAGTCGAACGGCCTCGGCAGGACCCGAGCGACCCCGACCACCCATCGCGCCGATCGCCCCGGGAACTGGAACGTCGATCGCCCGTCGATCCCCCGGACCATCGACCTTACCACCCGATCCACCGGCTCGGCATGCGGGGCCCGCCCGGCCTCCGCCCCCGAGGCTTCACCCATCGCCACCCGGTGGAACTCGCTCTCCGTCCGGTTCGGGCAGGTCGCCCAGACCCGCACGCCCGACCCCCTCAGCTCGTACCGCAGGCTCCGGACCAAACCGTTGATCGCGTGCTTGCTCGCCGAGTAGGCCGCCGAGTACGGCAATCCCACGAACCCGAGCACCGACGACACGATCATCACCTGCCCGCGCCCTCGGGCCTTCATGTGCCGAATCGCCTTCTGCGTCAGATCCATCGGCGCGATCAGGTTCACCTCCATGATCTCCCGGAGCATCGCCGGGTCTTCCTCCTCGAACGCCTCGTAATGCCCGATCCCGGCGTTGTTGACCAGCAGGTCCAGCCCACCCGGGAAGACCTCCATCGCCCGGTCCCAGAGCCGCTCGCGGAAGCCCCCGTCGGACAGATTCCCCGCCTCGATCACCACGCGCCCCTCGGGCAGCTCGGCGGCGAGCGATTCCAGGCGATCCCTGCGTCGGGCCGCCGCCAGCACGGTCATCCCCCGATCGATCACCAGTTGCCGCACCAGTTCCCGGCCGATCCCGGCCGATGCGCCCGTGACCAGGGCGGTCGAGATGCTCATGCGATCCGGTCCTCACGCCTCGGTGCGGGGGCCCGACTCGGCCACGTCCTCGCCCTCCCCCTCATCGTCATCGACCTGATCGACCTCGAACAGATCCGCCAGCGTCAGCCCGAAGCCGGGCAAGAGGTCGCCCCCCTCGATCCGGTCGCCGACCCGGAGCACCCGGATCGTCGTCAACGTCTCATAGTCATACACGCACCGGCTCCCCGGATACACCACCCAGACCCGGCGCACTCCCGCTTGAAAGTACTCCTCGATCTTCTCCAGCAGGTCGACCGCGGCATCCGTCGGGCTGACGACCTCGATGGCCAGTTCCGGCACCACCTCCCAGCCATGTGTCGCCGGCACCCGTCTCGTCCTCGGCCAGCGATCGAAGGACACGAACGCCACGTCCGGCCGCCGCTTCTGATTCCGCGAGGGATCGAGCTTGAACAGCATCTCCCCAACGACTCGCCCCTGTTCCGAGGTCCTCGCATGCAGGCCGAGCAGTGCAATTAGGATCGAAGCCAGGTACGTTTCTCGGGAACTCATCGGCGGCAACTCCACCACGCGACCTTCGATCACCTCGTAGTGCAGGTCCTCCGTCGGCGTCTCGGGGAGGTCAACCGCCCGAGTCGTAAGGTCGATCGTGCTGCTCTGGCTCATCGTCCTCGTCCCCTCGCTCGCCTGGGGCGTCCCTGTGACCTGAACAGAAGCATTCTACCACCGACCTGACACCCCGTCAGCCCGATCAAGCCGAACCCCCGCCCCCCGGCCGGTGTCGGTCGCCTCGGCGGGATCGCCGCTCCGGGCCGTTGTCTCCCGGAGGGCGAATCGTGTACAATACCGCATTCATCCGGACGACCTTCAACCAGACGTTCGGCTGATCGCCCGCCAATCCCACCGATTGTTCCGTTGATGACCGAACCGTCGCTCAACGCAGTGACCAAGACGAGGCACGCCGTGGCCACGATCACCGAAACCGCGCCGCAGACCCGACAGAACCCGATGACCGGGGCCGAGGCCCTGGTCGAGTCGCTCTACCGGCACGGGGTCAAGGTCGTATTCGCCTACCCGGGCGGCGCCAGCATGCCCATGCACCAGGCGTTGACGCGCTATCGCGACACCATCCGCACCATCCTGCCCCGGCACGAGCAAGGGGGGATCTTCGCCGCCGAGGGCTACGCCCGCGTGACCGGAGAGCCGGGCGTCGTCATGGCCACCTCCGGCCCCGGCGCCCTGAACCTCGTGACCGGCCTGGCCGACGCGAAGATGGACAGCCTGCCCATCGTCGCCATCACCGGCCAGGTCCCCACCGGCGTCATCGGCACCGACGCGTTCCAGGAAACGCCGATGGTCGAGGTCAGCCGATCGGTCACGAAGCACCACTACCTCGTCCAGTCGGCCCGAGACATCCCCCGGATCGTCAAGGAGGCCTTCCACATCGCCCGGACCGGCCGCCCCGGCCCGGTCCTGATCGACGTGCCGAAGGACATCCAGAATACCGTCCTCCGCGACCCCGACTTCGACCCGCCGATGAACCTGCCGGGCTACCACCTGCCCCCGGCCCCCAGCCCGGCCCGTTTGCAGGAGGTCGTCGAGGCCATCAAGGCCAGCTCCCGACCCATCATCTACTGCGGCGGCGGCGTCATCGCCTCCGCCGCCGCCGAGGAGATGCGCGAGTTCGCCAACAAGACCGGCATCCCCGTCGCCATGACGCTCCAGGGGCTCGGCTCGGTCCCGAACGACCATTACCTCTCGCTCGGCATGCTCGGCATGCACGGCACGGTCTACTCGAACTACGCCATCAACGAGGCCGACCTGCTGCTCGCCTGCGGCGTCCGCTTCGACGACCGCGTCACCGGCAAGCTCTCCGAGTTCGCCAAGCACGGCCAGATCGTCCACATCGACATCGACGCCTCGGAGATCAACAAGAACAAGGTCGCCCACATCCCCGTCCACTCCGACGTCAAGGAGGCCCTCGCCGCCCTGACGCCCCTGGTCGAGAAGGGGGACTGGCGCGACTGGCACCGCCAGATCGACACCTGGCGCGCCTCCGACCCGATGAGCTACCCCGACCGCGACGACGCCATCCTCCCCCAGTACGTCATCGACCAGTTCTCGAAGCTCACCCAGGGCGAGTTCCTCATGTCCACCGGCGTCGGCCAGCACCAGATGTGGGCCGCCCAGTGGACCTGCTTCAAGCACCCGAGGAGCTGGGTCACCTCCGGCGGCCTCGGCTCGATGGGCTTCGGGCTGCCCGCCGCCATGGGCATGCAGGCCGCCTTCCCCGACAAGCTCGTCGTCGACATCGACGGCGACGGCTCGTTCGTCATGAACATCCAGGAGCTGGCCACCGTCCACTGCGAGAAGCTGCCGGTCAAGATGGTCGTCTTGAACAACCAGCACCTCGGCATGGTCGTCCAGTGGGAAGACCGCTTCTTCGCCGGCAACCGCGCCCACACCTACCTCGGCCCGATCGACCACCCCGAGGCCACCGGTAAAGGGGCCGGCGAACTCCCCGAGGTCACCTACCCCGACCTCGTCACCGTCGCCCGGGGCTTCGGCGTGGCCGCCCGCCAGGTCCGCCACAAGGCCGACCTGATCGACGCCCTCAAGGAGATGATCGCCCATCCCGGCCCTTACGTCCTCGACGTGCTCGTCCCCTATCAGGAGCACGTCCTCCCGATGATCCCCGCCGGCATGACGGTCAAGGAAATCATCAAGAAGTGACCCTCCCGCCGGTCGGGCCGGTCGTCTCCCAGGGACTGGCACGGGACCGATCGATCAGTCGACCCGACCGGTGCACACGCCGATCGCCCCATCTTCGAAGGGCCTGAGTGATCCTCGATCCTCAGGCCCTTCTCCCTTTCAGATCGATCGATCCTCGTCGACCGTCGATCCCCCGGCCCGCGCAAGACCGCGGCCGGCGGGTCGGGACCGTTCGAGACGATTCCAACCCACCGGCCGTCCGGTCAACCTGGGCCAACTGAAACGGGGACCCGCCCCTCAGTTGGCCCAGGCGAGTTCGTCGACCAGCAACCCATACTTCTTCATCTTCTTGTACAGGGTCGTCCGATTGATGTCGAGCACCCTCGCCGTCTCCTGGCGATTCCAGCCGAGCGCCTTGAGCGCCTCGAGGATGATCTGCTTCTCCGGCTCCTCAAGCGCCTCCTTCAAGGGGCGGATGTGGCTCAGGTCCCCCCGGAACTCCGCGGATCCCCGGCCGGCCGACGCGGGAGGGTTGGAGAAGATCAGGTCGTTCGGCTCGATCAGGCGGCCTCGGCAGATCAGGACCGCCCGCTCGACCACCGCCTCCAGCTCCCGGACGTTGCAGGGCCAGTGATAGCGCTTCATCATCGCCATCGCCTCGGAGCTGAAGCCGGTCACCGTCCGGTCGTTCCGCTGGGCGGCCCGGAAGCGGAAGTGGTCGGCCAGGCGGTCCAGGTCGGTCCCCCGGTGCCGCAACGGCGGGAGCTTCAGGCTCGCCACGCTCATCCGGTACCAGAGATCCTGGCGGAATCCCCCCTTGGCCACCCGTTCCTCCAGGTTCTCCCTCGTCCCGAGGATCAGACGCACGTCGGCCCGCTCCGGCCGCGTCGCCCCGATCGGCTCATACACCCCGTCACGGAGCAGCCGAAGCAGCTTCGCCTGCAACTCCGGCCCGAGCGCCGCGACGTCGTCGATGTACAGCGTCCCCCCCTCGGCCCGTTCGATCTGGCCCGGGATCGCGGGCCGGAGCATCGGCCGCTCGCCGAAGAGCAGCCGGTCGATCTCCCCCGCCGACGACTCGTCCGCGCCGCGCACCTCGACGAACGGCCCCGCATTCCGGGGGCTCCGCTGGTGGATCATCCGGGCCACCAGGCTCTTGCCCGTCCCCGGCTCCCCCTGGATCAGGACCGTCGCTCGGGTCGAGGCGATCGTCTCGGCCAGTTCCAGGGTCTGTCTCAGGCTCTCATCCTCCCCGACCAGGGCCAACGGCTCCCGAGACCGACCCGGATCGCCCGCCGGCGGGTTCGAGCCGGCCGAGCCGTTGAGGAAGGTCCAGCCGTGGGCCGACTCCAGCACCGTCGCCCCCTTCGTCGCCGCGTTCGACCCGCGGCCCTCCCCCGGGGCGGTCATCGCCCCCACCGCCGTCCGGGCCGCGGGCTCGGCCTGCCCGAGGGCCTGCGACACGGCGGCCCGCAGTTGCGTCGCCGGCAACGGGAACCGCAAGACGGCGTCCGCCCCCCGCTGTCGTGCCTCTCGGGTCCGCTCGGCGTCGCCGACCGAGAAGAGCAGGATCACCGGGAGCGCCGGGAACTTCCGCTTCATGTAGTGCAGCAATTCCAGGCAGTCCGGGTCTTCCGGCTCCACTCCCGCGACGATCACGTCCACCCCCCCCCGTTCCAGTCGTCGGACGGCGGCCGGGTCGTTCGGCGCCTCCTCCAGCTCGACGGCCAGCGTCTGGAGCATCGAGGCAAGCAGCGTGCGAGCCGACGAATCGGGGTGAACAATAAGGATTCGGTTCTCGTTCATGGGTGCTTCTCGATGCCAGCCCGCCGCCTTCGATGACGGGGCTGCCAGCGTCCTTCACAAGGGGCCGAAGCCATTCGGCCGGCTCGAGCAGGGTCTGACGCAACGGTCCGATCAGAGATCACTCTGGGGGAGTGGGTGGAGAGCAAGGCGGAACAGGGCAGAACAGAGCAGAGCAGGGGAGCTCTCGCCGACTCGAGACATCCTGAACGTCTCGACGAGATCAGGTCGGATGGACGGGTGGCCCTCCCTTCTTTTTCCTCGCCTCCGGGGCGAAGGGCGGCCGGGAACCGAGGCGTCACGCCCGAGGGTGGCTGCGACGGTACGCCTCGATGAGTCGCTCGCGAGACACATGCGTATAGACCTGGGTCGTCGTCAGTCGGCGATGACCGAGCAATTCCTGCACGCTCCGCAGGTCGGCACCCTGGTCGAGCAGATGGGTCGCGAAACTGTGCCGCAAGGCATGCGGGCTGGCGTTCGGGTCGAGCCCCTGCGCCCGCAAATGGTTCTGGAAGAGCCGATCGACGCTCCGGGTCGAGAGCCTCCGGCCGTACCGATTCAGGAAGATCGCCGGCTCTCCCGCCCGATCCGGCTGCCGGACCTCCAGCCATCGGGCCAGCCAGTTCATCGCCTCCGGGCCGATCGGCGCCAGCCGTTCGCGACGCCCCTTGCCCCGGACCCTGACCGTCCCCCGCTCCGGGTCCAGGTCGTCCAGGTCCAGGCCCACCAGCTCGGCGACCCGGAGGCCGCCGCCATAGAGCGTCTCGAACATCGCCCGGTCTCGGATCCCCAGCGGGGTCTCGGTCGCCATGCCGTCGAGCAGCGTCACCACGTCCTCGACCCGCAAGGCCCTCGGCAGCCGCTTCGGCTGCTTCGGGTTGCGGAGCCCGGCCGTCGGGTCCACCGACACCGCCCCTTGCCTCCGGTGAAATCGGAAAAAGCTCCGAAGGCTCGCCAGCCGACGCGCCATCGTCCCGGCCGAGTAGCCCCGCCCGGCCAGCCAGGCCGAGAAGCTTCGCAGCCGCTTCGCATCGACCCGGAGCGGGTCCTGGTCGGCCCCTCCCCCGGTCTCGGCCAGGAATTCGGCATAAACCGCCAGGTCCCCGGCATAGCCCCTGATCGTGTGCGCCGACGCACCCCGCTCGCGGCGAAGATGGTCGAGGAACGCGGAGATGGACGGATGCGTCATGGCCCCCACTCGCCTCACGCTCGGAGCAATCGTGACCCCGGAGAGGCCCCCGACAACCGGGCCGGCCTCGCCCATGCTCTGATCGGCTCGATGCAGGTCCCGACGCGAGTTCACCTGACAGGCCCCCCGGGCGATCCGACCTCTCGCGCCATCGCCCGATCCGTTCCTCGGGAATTGACCCGTCTGAGGTGATGTCATTGCTCAAGTAAACCTGTTGCGAGTCAAGAAAACACAGAACAGGTTCGTGAATGGTGTCGAAGCTCGACGCGGATGATGTCGAAGGTAATCAGCTTACGATTCGGGGGTGGTGGTGTGACGTCGAGGCGACGCGTCCCGATCGAAAAAAACGCGATCTCATCCGACCTTCACCGGTCCTTCGCCGCTTGCTCCGGCCGGGCCCCGGAGTCAGACCCGGACCGATTGCGATGCCCGCGCCCGCGTGTTAATCTCGGGAGGATGGGCGAAGGACTTGGACCCAAGCGATTCCAGGAGCGGTCGACGCCATGTCATTCCAAGGCGAGGGAGAGACCCTGACCCATCGCCTCATCCTCCCGAGAGACGCCAACCACCACGGGACCCTCTACGCCGGCGTCCTGCTCTCGCTCGCGCTCGAGGCCGCCTATGCGACCGGCTATCGGACCCTCGGGGAATCCGCCAACCTCGTGCTCAAGCGCGTGCTCGACCTCCGCTGCTTCGAGCCGGTGCCGGTCGGCCGGGTCGTCGAGCTGCGCGGCAGGGAGGTCCACCGGACCCGCGCCCAGGTCGTCGTCGCCCTGCGCGGGATGCCGCTCGTCGGCCGCTCCCGGGACTGGATGGACGGCCTGATGCAGTTCGTCCAGGTCGATGCCGGCGGCCGCCCGGTCCCGATCGGCGGGCCGAACGACCCGGAAAGCCTCCCCGCCCCGGCCCCCTGGCGAGAGCTCCAGCGCCGGGCCTTGCAGCTCCTGGCCGTCCGGGTCCGGTCCGGTCGCGAGCCCTCCCCCTGATCGTCCTCGTTGTTCAGTGATGGGGGGATCGGAGCGATCCGCTCGCCCTTCGCCCCTCACCTGGCCCGCCCGCCGGCCGATCAATCCCCGAGCGTGCCCAGGGCGTCCTCTTCCGACGAGTCCTCGGGCGGCCTCATGGGCAACTGGAAGAGGAACTGCGACCCGACCCCCTGGGTCGAGGTCACGACGATCTGCCCGCCGTGTTCCCGGACGATCTTGTCCGACACCGGCAGGCCGAGCCCGGTGCCCCTCGCCCCCTTGGTGGACGAGAAGATCTCGAAGATGGTCGCCAGCTCCGACTCGGGGATCCCGACCCCGTTGTCCTCGACCGCCACCAGGGCCAGCTGCCGCTCCTCGTCCAGGCCGGTCGAGATCCGCACCAGGGCCCCGGGCCGCCCCTCCGCGGCGTCCAGGGCGTTGGTCACGACGTTCAGCACCGCCCGGTGGATGCCGTCCGGGTCGAGCTGCACGGTCGGCAGGCCCTCGGCCGGTTGCCAGTCGATCGTCACGCCCAGCTCGGCGGCCCGAGACTGCATCAGCTCCACCACGTCCCCCACCACCTCGTTCAGGTCCGTCGGCTCCAGGGCCGGCTCCCGGTCCTTCGAGAAGGAGAGCATGTCCATCACCAGGTTGTAGATCTTCGCCTGGTTCTTCTCGACGATCCCCCAGCCCTTGCGGGTGATCTCGTCGTCCTGCTGGCCCAGCCCCATCTCGACGAGGTAGCTCCCCCCCTTGATCCCCTGCATGATGTTCTTGATGTGGTGGCTCAGCGTGGCGATCGTCTGGCCGACGGCCGCCAGGCGTTCGGCCTCCACCTTGTCCCGGTAGAAGTTCGTGCTCTCGATCGCCAGGCCCGACTGGTGGCCGATGGCGACCATCAGCATCAAGTGCTCCTGCGTGAACTTCCCGCGCGGCCGGCCCCGCTCCGGCCCGTCGATCACCATCTCCCGGGAGCCCCTCACGTCGGCATACAGGACCCCGAGCGTCGTGTGCCTCCCCTGGACCGGCACGCAGATCGCCTCCCGGATGCCGTAGTCGACGATCGACTGCGACGGCCCGAACCGCCGGTCGACCGGGGCGTCGAAGGTGATGACACCCTGGCCCTCGGTCAGCACGTGGTCGACGATCGACCGCGAGATCCGCATCCGCTCGTCCGGGTCCTGCACCGGGCCCCGCCACCGGACGGCCTTCGGCGTCAGCTCCCCCGACCGTTCGAACAGGAGGATCGCCCCCCGGTCGGCCCCGATCGACTCGAACACCAGCTCCAGGATCTGCGGCAGCAGCGCCTCGGGGTCGAGCACGTCGCTGATGGCCCGGGTCGCCTGATACATCACCGACAGGTTCGCCAGCCGGACCTTCAGCCACTCGCCGGCCGACTCCGGGGCGCCGAGCACCTGAGAGCCGTGCCCGACCGGCAGGCTCCGGACGATCTCCGAGCGGTCTTCCGCCCTGGCCAGCGCCAGCACGTCGACCCGGTCGGTCAGGTCGTCCTTGGCCGACGGGCCGGCGTCGTACAGCAGCACGGTCGAGCCGATCTGGACCCGGTCGCCCGACTTCAGCAGGGCGTCGTCGATCAACTGGCCGTTGAGGAACGTCCCGTTGGCGGAGCGGAGGTCCACGAGCCGCACCGCCCCCCCCGCCTCGGGCCGGATCTCGGCGTGGCGGCGCGAGACCTCGCTGTCGTACAGCCGGATCGGGCTGGAACGCTCCCGGCCCAGCGTGGTCGGCCGCTCCGACAGCTCGAAACGCTTGCCCCGATCGGCCCCCTGGACCACCAGCAACGAGGCCACGGCGATGCTCCCCCGATCGTGTCGAGGAGGCCCCTCCGGGCCGTTCCCGGAGGATCCTCCCCTCCTCGCCCAAGGCTAGCCATACGGTTCCGGCCCCGTCAACCCGCGCCCCTCGCCGCCCCCTCGGTTTCGAGGGGACGGCACGAATTTTGCTCGTCACAATTTTTCGATCATCGACGCCGATCGATTGACGCATGACGAGACGCCGCAACCCGTTCGAGACGCGACCCGGCACCGACGCCCGCCCCGTCCCGCCCCGCCCGCGCCGCTCCGACACACATATCATGCTGGGAAACACGATGGACTGGACCGAGCACCTGCGTTACGGACCGTTGCAGCCGCTGGAACAGGTCGACGGGGCCTTGCCGATCGAGGATCACGGCCTGATCGGCGACGGCATGACCGGCGCACTCGTCGGCCGCGATGGGGCGATCGACTGGCTCTGCGTCCCCCGATTCGACCACCCCCCCGTCTTCTGCCGGATCCTCGACCGGGACCGAGGCGGGGCGTTCACCGTCGCCCCCGAGGATCTGCTCGAATCGCGCCAGGCGTACCTCGACGAGACCGGCATCCTGGCCACCGAGATGCGATGCCCGACCGGCCGGGTCCGGGTCATCGACGCCATGACCTTCCACCGGGGCTCGGTCCTCTCCGACGACGCCCAGGCCGCCCGGGGCGAGCTGGTCCGCTGCGTCGAGGTGCTCGACGGGTCGGCCTCCCTCCGGGTCGCCTTCGACACCTGGCAGCCGTCCCAGTTCCGTCGCCGGGGAGACGCCTGGCAGATCCGGTTCCCCGACCGGCCCGAGCTGGTGCTCAGTCTCATCGCCGATCGGCCGCTCGACGGCCCCCGGACCGTGCTCCGGCTCCGATCGGGCGACCGGCTCCACCTGACCCTACGTTGGAACGGCGTCGAGAAGGACGACCGCTCGACCCCCCCCTTGCAGGCGATCGACGACACGATCGACGCCTGGAGACGCTGGCTCGGCTGCCTGTCGTACCAGGGGCCCCAGGCCCCGCTCGTCCGACGATCGGCGATCACCCTGAAGCTGATGGACAACGTCGAGAACGGCGCCATCATCGCCGCCCCGACCTCCTCGCTCCCCGAGGCCATCGGCGGCGTCCGCAACTGGGATTACCGCTACGCCTGGATCCGAGACGCCGCCTTCTCCGTCTACGCCCTGCGGCGGATCGGCGTCGACCGGGAGGCCCGCAGCTTCCTCGCCTGGGTCCTCGACATCATCGACCGGGACGGCGGGCGCCCGAAGGTCCTCTACACCATCGACGGCCGGCAGCCCGACCCGGAGCGCGAAGACCCGACCCTGGCCGGCTACCGCGGCTCGCAGCCGGTCCGGTGGGGCAACGGGGCCGCGACCCAGCGCCAGCACGACGTCTTCGGCGAGATCATCGACTGCGCCTACCAGTGGGTCCGCCACGAAGGCCGGATCGGCGAGGGTCTATGGGACCGCCTCCGCCCCCTGATCGAGGCGGCCCGCGTCGAGTGGGACGAGCCGGATCAGGGCATCTGGGAGGTCCGCTCCTCGGGCCGGCCGTTCACCTACTCGGCCGCCCTCTGCCAGGTCGCGCTCGACCGAGGCGCCTGGATCGCCGACCGCCTCAATCTGCCCGGCGACGTCGACGGCTGGCGGGCCGACGCCGCCCGCCTCCGCGAGACGATCCTCGACCAGGCCTGGGACGCCGAGCAGAACGCCCTGACCGAGCACGTCGGCGGCAAGGAGCGCAGCGGACTCGACGCCAGCATCCTGGCCCTCCCCCTCCGCCGGGTCGTCCGGGCCGATCATCCCCGGATGATCGCCACCACCGAGGCCGTCCGGCAGCAGCTCGACGCCGGGGACGGCCTCCTGTTCCGCTACCATCCCGACCGCTCCCCCGACGGCCTCCCCGGCCACGAGGGGGCCTTCCTCCTGTGCAGCTTCTGGCTCGTCGACAACCTGACCCTCCAGGGCCGGGTCGACGAGGCGCTCGACCTCTACAATTCGCTCTGCGCCCGGGCCAATGCCGTCGGCCTGCTCGCCGAGCAAATCGACCCTTCCAGCGGCCGGTTCCTCGGCAATTTCCCGCAGGCGTTCAGCCACGTCGGGGTGATCGCCTCCGGCGTCACCCTGGCTCGGGCGCTCGAAGGCGACCGTCGCGACCTCGGCGAAGGGGCCGAGGACGCCCCCGGCTGATCGTCCGCCCCGCGATCGTCTCGGCATCGGGGCAAATGACGAAGGGGGGGGCGTCCGTCCTCGGGCCGCTCGCCTTGTCGCGGCGCAATCGGCCGATTCTAATGGATGGGAACTGAGTCGCTCCGCGCGGATCGCCGGCCGGGCCGCCATCCGACCCGATCGCCGAGTCCGCCCCCGACCAGCACGTCTCCCGCCAGTCGCCCCCCCGCTTGCCCGATGAGGTCCGCCCGATGGAGTTCCCGCCGATCGCCCGAGTCCGCCAGTCGGTCCCCCAGCCCCGGGTCGACGACGTCCCCGGCACCGTCCGCCGCCTGATCCGGGAGAGCCGGATCGCCGACCGCGTGCCCGCCGGCGGCCGCGTCGCCGTCGGCGTCGGCAGCCGGGGGATCAACACCATCTTCGTCATCGCCAGGGCCGCGATCGACGAACTCAAGGCGATGGGCTTCAACCCCTTCATCGTCGCCGCGATGGGCAGCCACGGCGGCAACACCTCCGAGGGCCAGCGCGAGCTGCTGGCCGAGTACGGCATCACCCCCGACCGCCTCGGCGTGGAGGTGAAGACCGACATGGAGACGACCGTCATCGGCACCAGCCCGATCGGCCTGCCCATCCACTTCGACAACAACGCCCTGGCCGCCGACGGCATCGTCCTGCTCAACCGGGTCAAGCCGCACACCGACTTCACCAGCGAGTTCGAGTCCGGCATCCTCAAGATGATGGTCATCGGCCTCGGCAAGCGCGAGGGGGCCAGCCAGATCCACAAGCTCGGCCTCACCGGGATGCGAGAGGTCCTGCCCGCCGTCGGGAAGTTCCTCATCAAGAACACCCCGTTCGCCCTCGGCCTGGCCATCCTCGAGAACGCGAAGGACGAGCCGGCCGAGATCGTCCCCGTCGACCCCGACACGATCCTCGACGTCGAGCCCGGCCTCCTCCGCCGCGCCCGGGAGCTGATGGGCCGCCTGCCCTTCGACCAGATCGACGTCCTGGTCGTCGGCGAGATCGGCAAGAACTACTCCGGGGCCGGCATGGACCCCAACGTCATCGGCCGCCTGATGGTCGAGACCATGCCCGACTTCGACCGCCCGAAGGTCACCCGCCTGGCCGTCCTCGACGTCTCCGAGGAGAGCCACGGCAACATCGTCGGCGTCGGCTTCGCCGACCTGGCGGCCGAGCGGATCGTCGAGAAGATGGACCCCGAACCCTTCCGGATCAACGTCCTCACCTCCTGCTTCCTCGAACGGGCCCGGATCCCGATCACCCTGCCGACCGACCGCGAGGTCCTCCGCGTCTGCCTCGAGACCTGCTGGCGGATCACCCCCGACGAGGCCCGCGTCGTCTTCATCCCGAACACGCTCGAGGTCGATCACCTCTGGGTCTCTCCCGCCCTGAAAGGCGACGTCGAGGCCCACCCGCACCTCGGCTTCGAGACCGACTTCCGGCCGATCCCGCTCGACGCCACCGGTACCCTCGACCAGGAATCCCTCTTCCCCCACAGCGTCCGAGGCCGTCGCTCGTCCGGCGCGTACGTCACCGCCTGACCGAGGTCGGGATCGCGAAGCGAGAGGCACAGGGCGCCGACCGGTGCCTCTCCGCTTCGATTAGCCCTCGTCCTGCCCGCGGTCGGTCGGGGCGAACCCCTCCAGCGGGGCGTCTTGCGGGTTCAGGTCGAACCGGAGCCGGCCGTACGCCGGCGGCCCGGGCGCCCTCCGGACCGGCATCGGGACGACGGTCCGATCGGGCACCGCCTCTCCCCTCGCCAGGCTCATCGCGTTCCGGAAGGCGAGGATCCCGAGCCCCCGGTCGTCGGCGAAGGCCGCGGCCGAGGCGAACGACTGGTCCACGATGTCGAAGCTCTCCGGATCGACCAGGTACCCCGCCACGGTCAACCCGGTCCCTTCCGGCAGCTCGCTCCGCTCGATCGTCGCGCCGAGGAAGCTCGTGTCGTCGCCGGTCAGAACCATGGCCAGCTCCGGTCGGCTTTTGAGCGTCTCCAGCACCGCCTCGCCGATGTCGTACTGGCCCCCCGAGACCGTCCGGGGCCCTTCGCCGATCGTCTCGATCCCGGCCCTCGTCAGGGCCTCGAACAGGGCCTCGGCGCGTCGATCCGCCTCCGGGAACTCCTCGGTCGCGATGACCAGCGCCGGCCCCTCGGCCGACTTGCCGAGGGTCGTCGCGTCGGCCGCGGCGGCCTCGACCAACTCCTCCGCCGCCCTCGCATAATCCCCCCGGACGACGACCGGCACCGGCTCGCCGTCGGCCGTCACCTGCTCCAGGATCGTCACGACGTGAATCCCCCGGTTCCTGGCCTCGGCGATCGCCGGTCCGAGGGCCTCGGCGTCGTCGACCACCACGATCAAGGCCGTCGTCCCTTCCCGGCCCACCCGGCGGACCAGCTCGGCCATCGACTCCCCTTCGCCGGCCGTCCGGACCGTGAAGATGACGTTCTTCTTCGCGGCATCGAGCTGCGCCGCCTCCTTCCAGATCAAGGGTTGCACCCGGGGAGGATTCGGGAGCAGGAAGGTGATCCGAGGGGCGCCGCCCCCCGATCTCGGGATCGCCGGCAGCCCCGCCAGCCCCGATTGGCTCCCCGGGTCCGTCGCGACCGGGGCGACCCGGTCCCCTTGCGGGTCGCCACACCCCGAAACCACCGCCACCGGCACCAGGGCCATCAGGACCCAGATCGTTGCAGCCGTCCGGCTCATCGTCGAATCGAACCTCCGGAACCGGGAGAACACCATCCCTCGACCCTCATCCACCTGCCGCCGAGGGGCGGAACGGTCCCGCGATCGATCCGACTCCTTTCCCCTCGTCGCCCATGCTCCGAGGCATTCTACGCGATTCCGTTCCTTGCCGACACGGGCCTCGCTCTTCCGCCTCGCTAGCGATCGCTCGGCATTTTGTGTGACTGGCCCGCCCGATTTCCCCGATACTGTTCTCGTGGCCCTGTGTCTTCACCTTGATCCCCGAACCCGACGCCCCGAACCCCCGATGCACCCCCTTGGGCCGTCTTCCCAACCTCCCCGGCGACCTCGCAACCCTCGACCGTCGATCGGCCCGGCCCCCTCGACGAACGAAGCCATCGCCGGAGCGCTCCGCAACGGAACGAAGCCAATCCGGAGTCTGCAACCTGTTGCTTTCAAAGGGGTTTCGGCCAATTGGGTCGGGCGCTCCCGGGCGTTCCCGGACCCGTTCCGCGTCAGATCAAGAGCGCCATCCGGGCCATGACCATCACGCTGAGCCAGAGCAATTGCGCCAGGGCGAGCGTGGCCAACGCCCGGAGCAGCGAGCGTCGTCCCCACCGCCCCATCGACCGGGTCAGGACCGTCCTGGGCATCGGATCCACCACGCGATCGACCAGCAGATACGCCGGCACGAGCAGCAAGACCGGAATGATCAGGAGCGTCCCCGTCTCGCCGATCGTCCGCATCAAGCCGAACGCGAGTGCGATCACGGCGATCGCCACCATCAGGCGGCCGAGGCCGATCTGCCGGTCCTCCGCCCGGAAGACCTCCGGCAGTTCCAGCGGGGTGCCCGGCAGCTCCGAGACGAGCCACCAGAGCAATCCCTGGATCGCCAGCGCATGGCCGATCGTCCCGTTCCGGATCAAGGACGGGACCTCCCGCGCCGGGACGAGCTTCAGGCGCAACTCCTCCCCCTCGTCCCAGTTCGGTTCCCGGATCGCCTTCGCGTTGCGGATCAGGATGGTCGTGATCCGCGAGGTCAACAGCGACGGGCAGGCCCAGACCGTCCCCAGGATGATCGGCTCGTCTCCGGCGTACCCGGTCTCCTCCAGCAGCTCCCGCGCCCCGGCCTCCAGCGGGTCCTCCCCGGGGTCGAGCAGCCCGCCGGGGGGTTCCAGGCTGTCCGTCGCCGACCCGGCCCGGAACTGCTCGACCAGGATCAACCGATTCTCCGGCGTCAGGGCCAGCACGTTGACCGCATCGGCCAGGTGGACCACATAGAAGTCATGAGCCTTTCCCGAGTTGCGCGATCGGTACCGCTCCCGACGCAGCGTGATCAGCCAGTTCGATTCGAGGGTCGTGTCCCCCTCCGGCTCGCGGTCCCAGGACGCCCGATCCTGTGCTCGATTGCGTTGCGGCGGTTGCGGTCCGGTCGATGCGCTCATGGTCGGGCCTCGTCCTCCTGGGTTTCGCCCTACGATCGCCGATCGCGGCCCGATCCGAAACCCTCAGGCCAGCAAGACCTCCTCGATCAGGCTCGCGACCCCGTCCTGCTCGAACGTCGGCGCGACCAGGTCGGCGGCCCTCCGCACCGCCTCCGGGGCCTGGCCCATCGCCACCCCGAGCCCGGCCCCCTCGATCATCGGCAGGTCGTTCACGTCGTCCCCGACCGCGACGATCTCCGATGGGTCGATCCCCCAGCGCTCGGCCAGGTGCAGCACGGCCGACCACTTGCTCGCCTCGGTGTTCAACACCTCGCACATCGTCCCCGAATAGGCCGACGTATGCAGCACGAACGTCCTCAGGATCCCCGGCGCCGCCTCGATCAATGCCGCCTCCACCTCCAGCATGGCCGCGCGCTCCCCCACGGCGAACAGGTGGAAGTGGTCCCCCTGGTCCGGCCGGGTCATCCAGTGGGGATCGACCAGCGCATACGGCCCGTTCCGCTCGACGTAGTCGTCGAACAAGGCCCTGCCTGTCGGCCGGGCGGGGATGAGGAAGTCCGGGGGCGTCTCCTCGTGGTCGACGATCGAGACGGCCGGCTCCCCCAGGCGTCGCAGGACCTCCAGCACGGCCGTCGTCAGCTCCCGCCCCAGGTCGGCCCGCCAGAGGGTCGCGTGGCTCCCCGTGTCCTTGACCAACGCCCCCGAGTTGCACACCACCGGCGCGGCGATCCCCAGTTGCCGGGCCACCGGCAAGGCCCTCCGATACCGCCTCCCGGTGCAGACGACCGGCTGGATCCCGGCCGCCGCCGCCCGGGCCACCGCCGCCGCCGTCCGGGCCCGCACGACACCATCCCTCCCCATCAGGGTGCCGTCTACATCCAGCGCCAGCAGCTTGTACGCGGGCATCGTCCGACTCGTTCGGGGCCTTGGGGGAGGGCGATTCCGGCCGTCCTTTGCGATGGAACCATCGTAGGCAGACCGCCCCGGAGCGGCAATCGGGCCTCCCTGCCGCTCCCCTGCCGTCCCCCGCCGATCGTATGATGGATGGCCGAGTCGCTGCCCCGCATCTGGACCCCACGGAAGCCCCGACCATGACCCCGTCGATCCTCCTCGCCGCCGCGCTCCTGCTCGGGAACGACCCCGCCCCCGAATCCCCGGCCGACCTGTTCGACCGTGCCAACCTCGTCGCCTGGTGCATCGTCCCCTTCGACGCCGCGCAGCGGGGCCCCGAGGAGCGGGCCGCCATGCTCGACCGGCTCGGCCTCCGCCGCCTCGCCTACGACTGGCGCGCCGAGCACCTGCCGACCTTCGAGGAGGAGTTGCAGGCCCTCGACCGCCACGGCATCGAGCTGACCGCCCTCTGGTTCCCGACCACGCTCGACGACACCGCCCGATTCTTCCTGAAGACCCTCGCCGAGCACAACCTGGCCCCGCAGCTCTGGGTCACCGGCGGGGGCGAGCCGACCACCTCCCCCGAGGACCAAAGCGCCCGGGTCGCCGCCGAGGCCGATCGCATCCGCCCGATCGCCGAGGCCGCCGCCGAGGTCGGTTGCACCGTCGCCCTCTACAATCACGGCGGCTGGTTCGGCGACCCTGAGAACCAGATCGCCGTCATCGAGGCCCTCGGCCTGCCGAACGTCGGGATCGTCTACAACCTCCACCACGGCCACGACCACCTCGACCGCTTCCCCACCCTGCTCGAAACCATGAAGCCCCATCTGCTTGCCTTGAACCTCAACGGCATGGACCGCGACGGCGAGGCGAAGGGGCGGAAGATCATCGTGATCGGCCAGGGGGAAGAGGATGCCCGGCTCCTCCAGGTCATCCGGTCGAGCGGCTGGCACGGCCCGATCGGCGTCCTCGACCACGTCCCCGAGGCCGACGCCGAGCAGCAGCTCCGCGCCAACCTCGACGGCCTGGATCGCCTGCTCGGCGCGAGCAATCCCGCCCCGTAAGTGTCGGATCGCGTCGCCCGATCCCAGATGAGGGATCAGCCGCCCGCCCCGGATCGCCCGTCGATGGCGTCCCCTTTCTTGGTGTCGGACTTGGCGAGACTCCCCAAAACCCCGTATCATGTGTCGTAACTTCAGGAGCGGAGCGAGGATGATTCCCGATCAGAAAACGACCGACCGGACTTTCCACTTCGTCAGCCTCGGCTGCCCGAAGAACACCGTCGATTCCGAGCGGATGCTCGGCCTGCTGGCCCAGGACGGCTACATGCCGGTCGCGGCCCCCGAGGGGGCCGACCTGGTGATCGTCAACACCTGCGGCTTCATCGACGCCGCCCGCGCCGAGAGCCTGGCCGTCATCCGAGAGATGCTCGACCGCAAGGCCGCCGGGCAGGTCCGCGGGGTGGTCGTCGCCGGCTGCCTGGCCGAGCGTCAAAAGGACCTCCTGCTCGAGGAGGTGCCCGAGGTCGATCAGGTCATCGGCGTCTTCGGCCGGGAGGAGATCGTCAGGGCGGCCGACCGCATCCTCGGCGGCCTCGACGAGCAGCGCTCGATCTTCAACCCCGCCCCCGTCCGGGCGATGGACGACACCGCCCGGTTGCGGATCACCCCCCGGCACCTCTCCTATCTGAAAGTCTCCGAGGGGTGCAGCCGCTTCTGCACCTTCTGCGCGATCCCGTACATGAGGGGCAAGCACCTCACCAAGCCGATCGAGTCCGTCGTGGCCGAGGCGAAGGAGCTGGCCGCCGACGGCGTCGTCGAGCTGAACCTCGTCGCCCAGGACATGACCTACTACGGCGTCGATCTCTACGGGCGTCCCCGGCTGGCCGAGTTGCTCCGGGAGCTGGACCGGGTCGACGGCCTCCGCTGGATCCGCATCCTCTACAACTATCCGAATTACTTCACGGATGAGTTGTATGAGGCCCTCGGCTCGTCAGAGAAGATCATCCCGTACCTCGACATGCCACTCCAGCATATCAACGACCGCATGCTCAAGATGATGAACCGCCGGCACACCCGGGCCGAGACGGTCGAGATCATCCGACGGCTCCGCGAGGTCATGCCCGGCCTCGTCCTGCGGACGACCTTCATCGTCGGCTTCCCCGGCGAGACGGAGGAGGAGTTCGAGGAGTTGCTGGAGTTCGTCAAGGAGACGAAGTTCGAGCGGCTCGGCGTCTTCCCGTACTCGCTCGAGCCCGACACCCCGGCCGCGAAGCTGCCCGGCCACCTGCCCGACGAGGTGAGGGCGTCCCGTCGCGATCGGGTGATGGCGGCCCAGCAACCGATCGCCTTCGCCTTCAACGCCTCGCTCGTGGGCAAGACGCTCGACGTCCTGATCGACGGCCCGGCCCCGGCCGAGCACGGCCCGGGGGTCTGGGCGGGCCGCTCCTACGCCGACGCCCCCGACGTCGACGGCCTGGTCTTCGTCCGCGATCGCAACCTCCGCGCCGGGGATCTCGTCCCCTGCGAGATCCTGATGACGGAGGGGTACGACCTGGTCGCCCGGCCGGTCGAGGGGGCCGGCCCGAGGCGCAAGAGCCGACCGAGGCCGAAGGCCAGGAAACTCCCCCCGGCCTCGCCGTTCACCATCCTGCCCGGTTGAGCAAAGGAACCTCGGTCCCTCCGCGATCAGGCGCCCGTGCGGTGACGTTCCCTCCCGATTGCACAAAGGATTCGCGATGCGAGTTGAGGCCAGTCCCAGCACGAGCAGCAAGCCGATCGGGGTCCTGAACATCCCGAACGCGCTGAGCGTGGCTCGCCTGTTCTTCGGGGTGGCGACGCTCTGGCTGATCGAGGTCAGGTGGTACATCCCGGCCCTGGTCCTGTTCCTGATCGCGGCCATCACCGACGCCCTGGACGGCTACGTGGCCCGGCTCTTGAAGCAGGAGACGGCCTTCGGGCGCCAGCTCGACCCGCTGATCGACAAGCTCCTGATCGCCGCGGTCCTGATCTTCCTGGTCGCCATCCCCGGCAGCGGCGTGGCGGCCTGGATGGCCTCGGTGATCGTCGTCCGGGAGCTGGTCATCCAGTGGCTCCGGAGCATGATGGAGGGCAAGGGGGTGGCCTTCGGCGCCAAGATGGCCGGCAAGCTCAAGACGGTGTTTCAGTGCGCGGCGATCGTGGCCGCACTGGTGGCCCTCGCCCTCGGCGCCGACCCGGCGACCTGGGTCCTGGTCAGCCGCGATCTCCTGATCTGGGTCGCCGTCCTCTTGACGATCTATAGTGGTGTGGAGTATCTGGCCGTCGCGGCGCCGAGGCTGCGCGACATGTAAAGGCGCCCCGAGTCGAATCCCGACCCCCTCCTGGCCAATCCCCGAGTGACCGACCCATGACCTGGTTCGAGGCGCTGACCCTGGCCGTGATCCAGGGCCTGACGGAATTCCTGCCGGTTTCCAGCAGCGGGCACCTGGCCGTGGCCGCGTCCCTGTTCCAATCGCTGGGGACGGTCGAGGACCGTCCCGACGGCCTCTTCTTCGTCGTGATGCTGCACCTGGGCACCTTGCTGGCCATCCTCGTCTTCTACCGTCGCGTGATGCGGTCCGGCGCGCACTCGCTGGCGACCGGGGGCGGCGATCCCGGGATGCCGCCCCGGGCGGTCGTCCTCCGCAGCGGGTTGCTGGCGGCCATCGCGACCTTGCCGGCGGTCGTCGTCGGCCTGACCCTGAAGCGGGCCGTGGACGAGGCGTTCGACAACCCGATCGTCCCCGGGTTCGCCTTCCTCGTCACGGCGGCCCTGCTGCTCTCGACGACCCGCATGGCCGCCGGGCAGAAGGGGCCGGCCGAGACGACCTGGCTCGATGCCCTGCTCGTGGGCCTGGCGCAGGCGATCGCCATCACGCCGGGGATCAGCCGGAGCGGATCGACCATCGCCGCCGCCCTCGCCCTGGGGTTCTCGCGCACCTGGGCGGTCGGGTTCAGCCTCCTGATCAACGTCCCGGCGATCCTGGGGGCGACAGTCCTGGTCGGCAAGGATCTCCGCCTCGAATCCCTCTCGACCGAGGTCCTGGAGATGACCATCCTGGCGACGATCCTCTCGGGGGTGGTCGGCTACGGGGCGATTGTCTGGCTGGTTCGGATTGTCCGATCGGGGCGGCTCTGGTATTTTTCTGTATACCTGGTGCTGCTGTCGGGCGTGGTGCTGGGGTCCGCGGCGCTGTCGGGCCGGGGCGAGGTCTCGGGGGGGATGACGGATGAGCAAGGCGGTCGACCGGAGGCTCTGGACCGGCCCGGTGGGGGCGGCCTGGCTCGATCGGGCCCGAGGGCCGAAGGGGCGGGCGACCACCTGGATCGCGCCGACGCCGCTGGCCCGAGACCGCCTGGCCCGTCGGCTCGCGATGGCGCCGGGCCGGCCCGCCTCTGACCGGGTCTATTGCTGGGACGACCTCTGGCACGACCTCCGCGCCGACGACCCGGGAGGGCCCTTCTGCCCGGGGCCTGCCGGGGTCCGGGCCGCCCTGCGGGCGGCGATCGAGCAGGCGAGGCAGGAGGGGGCCCTCTCCGTCTCCGCATCGGTCGCCGACTCGTCCGGGTTCCGCCGCCGGGTCTCCCGCCGGATCGCCCGGTGGATGGCCGCCGGCCGGGCCCCCTCGGACCTTCCCCCGCCCATCGGCGCGGTCGAGGCCGAGCTGCGGGCGGTCTACCGCTGCTACCAGGAGATCCTCGGCCGGCTCGGGGCCGTGGACGAGGCCGGATTGCGGTCGTATTACGCCAGCTGGCTGCACCTGACCCAGTCCCTCCCCCGGTCGTGGGGGGCGGTCGATCGGGTGGTCGTCGTCGAGCCGCCGACCGAGGATCGTCCCGTCCGCCTGGCCATCGACGCGATGCGGCACTCGATCAACCAGCTCGGGCTGGTCCTGACGGTCGACAGGGCCCCCGATCGCGCCGAGGTCGACGCCCCGGCCGCCCGGTTCCGCGAGCGGATGCTCGCGTGGGGGTTCCTGGAGACGTCGGTCGGGCCGTCCGACCATCGCCCGGCCGGCCTGGCCGGCCTCGACCGGCACCTGTTCCGCGAGGGGCACCACGGCCGGGGTCGGGTCGAGCACGCCGAGGGGCTGGCGCTCCGGGGGGCCTCGACCGGCGAGGGGCTGGCCCGCGTGGCGGCCGCCTGGGCCCGCGATCGCCTGGGCGAGGGGGAGCCGCCCGAGGAGCTGTTGATCCTCGTCCGATCGTGGGATGAGCAGGCGTCGATCGCCGTCGAGACGCTCCGGTCGTGGGGGCTCTCCGTCTCGACCGGGCGCGATCGGCCGATCGGCTCCGACGCGGCCGTCCAGGCCCTGAAGCTGGCGATGAGCGTGCCGGTCGAGGACTGGGACACCGACTTGCTCGGCCGGCTTCTCCGCAACGGCCGGATCCGGCCGCGATGGGACGAGGCCGATGCGCACCCGATGGCCCTGGCCGCCTCGGCCGCGGCGATCCGAGAGGCCCGCGTCTACCGGGGGCGCGATGCCATCGCCGAGGCCCTCGGCCGGATGGTCGATCACGCCCCGGGGGGCGAGGAATCGGCCTCGAAGCCCGACTATCTCCGCCGCCATCGGCAGCGGCTCGCCTGGCTCGGGGGCATCGCCGTGCCGGTCTTCCGGCGGCTGGCCGAGTGCCTGAACGCGGTCGCCGTGCCCGGTCCCTGGGCGGGACAGGTCGATCGGCTGGCCGGCCTGGCGATCGAACTGGGCCTGGATCCCGAATCGGACGAGGCGCTCGGCCACCTGTTCGGCGCGCTCGATGATCATGCGATGGTGCTCGACGGCCTGGGCCGAGGGGACGACTCGTGGACCTGGGCGGACTTCGTCGCCGAGGTGCAGGCGATCCTCCGGGACCTGCCCCCGCCCGCCTCGTCGACGGTCGGGGCCATCCGATTCGCGACCGTCGACGAGGCGGCCGGGGTGCTCGCCCGGCACATCCTGCTGACGAACCTGGCCGAGGGGACCTTCCCGAACCGATCGTCGGTGGGGCCGACCGCCGACCCGGACGACGCGTCGCACGAGGCCCCGGAACCGAGCCGGGACGGGGACGACCTCTCCCCGGTGGGTGAGCCTGAGCCGCCGACGCTCCGTCGCAGGACTGCCGGCCAGATGCGATTGCGCTTTGATGACGCGCCGATCGCCGCCTCGGAGCCGACCCCGTTCGGCCGGGAGATGGCGCGGTTCCTCCGGGTGCTGGGTGCGGCCGAGGTCAGCCTCACGCTCGCATACCCGACCAGCGACGAGAAGGGGGTCGATCAGCTCGCGGCCGGGTTCCTCGTCGAGGTGGAGACGCTCCTGTCGGACGAGGTCAGGCACGTCGTGGTCCGGGATAATCGGAAGCTCGACCCGGCGCTCCGGGAGACGGCGCCGCAATCGCCGCCCGAGCGGCGGGTCCGGGCGATGGCCCGGGCGGCGATCAACGACCCGAGCGAGCTGGCCATGCTCGCGACGATCCCCGAACACCGGGAACGCCTGCGGGCCTCGGCCTCGGCGCTGCTGGTCAATGAGCGACGATCGCGGATCCCCGCCTGGAAGCCCCGACGGCACGCCATCAGCCGGTTCGAGGGGATGCTCCGCGACCCTCGGATCATCGATCGCCTGGCCTCCGAGTTCGGCCCGTCGTACACGTTCAGCGCCAGCCAGCTCGAATCGCTGGCCTTCTGCCCGTTCCAGTTCTACCTCCGCTATGTGCTCCGCCTCGATCCGATCGAGGAGCGCGACGAGCTGGAGGAGGACCGGACCGCGGGCGGCAGCCTGATGCACGCGGTCCTCGAGTCGTTGCACCTGGGCCTGCGCGACGAGCCGCCCCCGGGCGGTATCTCGCTCGATGAGGCCATCACCGATCGGATCGAGCGGGCGGTCCGGGACGAGCTGGAGCGCGAGGCGAGGCCCAGCTCCGACGTCGGGCGGGGGCTGCGGGCGATCGAGGCCGAGCGGATGGCCAGGATCGGGAAGACCTATGCCGATCAGTTCCGGAATTACGCCGAGTCGCTCGGCCGGGATCTGGCCCCCGAGTACTTCGAGTTCTCGTTCGGCGACGAGGAGCACCGCGACGGCCCGGCCCTGGTCCTGGGCGAGGGGGATGAACAGGTGCGGCTGCAAGGCATGATTGATCGGATCGACCTGACCCGCCATCCCTCGGGCCTGCTCTTCCGCGTGATCGACTACAAGACCGGGTCGGTCCCCTCGCGGACGAAGCTGGAGGAGGGGCTGGCCTTGCAACTGCCGCTCTACGCCATGGCGGTCGAGCGGGCCCTGCCGGCCGAGGAGAACCCCCGGGCGATCGACGCCGGCTACTGGGCCCTGCGGGGCAAGGGGTACGCCCCGCTCGTGACCCTGGCCGAGTACCGGGACGGCGACCTGTTCTCCCGGGACGGCTGGAAGCCCGGCCCCGATCGGATCGTCCGCTTCGTGCTCGACCTGGTCGATCGCCTCCGGCGCGGGATGATGCCCGCGCAGTACGCGAAGCTCGACTGCGAGCGGAATTGCGACTACCGGACCGTCTGCCGCTTCCATCAGGTCCGGCAGGCCCGCAAGCCCTGGGCCGAGGCCCCGTCGATGAGCGAGCCGGGCGAGGAGGACCTGCGATGAACGGCCCCGACCCGTCCGCCGAGCCGAGCGTGATGGTCGAGGCGGCCACGGCCCATCCGCCGACCCCCGAGCAGCAGCGGGCGCTCGACGCGAGGGTCAGCGTCGCGCTGGCGTCCGGGGCCGGCTGCGGCAAGACCCGGGTGCTGACCGATCGGTTCGTCCTGGCCCTGAACGACCGGATGCCGCTCGACCGCCTCGTGGCCGTGACCTTCACCGAGAAGGCCGCGGCCGAGATGCGCGGGCGGATCCGGGCCGAGTGCCGCCGCCGGATCGACGCCGGGGGGCCGGAGGCGCACCACTGGCGCCGGGTGCTCCGGGGCCTGGAGGCGGGGCGGATCGGCACCTTTCACGGATTCTGCCTCGAGCTGCTGAAGCGATTCCCGGAGCAGGCGGGATTGCCCCCGGAATTCGGCGTGCTGGAGGAGTCGATCGCCCCGACCTTGCGGGATGAGGCGTTGCGGATCTGCATGCGTCGATGGCTGGCCGACGGCCATCCGGACCTCGTGGCATTGGCGGTCGAGCTGGGGCTCGACGCCGTCCGGAACGGCCTGCGGTCGCTCCTGCTCGGCCGGGCCCTGGCCAACCCGGCGCAATGGGCCGAGCTGAGCCCGGCGGAGCTGATCGATCGCTGGCAGGCCGCCTGGCTGGGCGAGGGGCAGCCGTCGCTCCTGCGGCGATTCGTCGAGGAGGCCCGGCCGCTGCTCGACCTGCTGCGCGACCACGAGTGCGAGCACCCGGTCGGGGCCGAGCGGCGAGCGGTCCTGCTCGGCGAGATCCCGCTCCTCCCCGAGGCCCCGCACCCCGAACTCTCGTTCGAGGTCATCCGGGAGCACGCGACCGTCGCGGGGGGGGGCACGGGGAAACACTGGACTTCGATCGATGTGTACATGAGCGTCCGCGATGGCTACAAGGCGTTGCGCGAGTCCGTCGATCGCACGCGGAAATCCTTGCAATGGGATGAGGACCTGACCCGCCGGTCGGCCGAGCTGGGGGTCCGGTTCGCGGCGCTGGCCCGGGAAGCCCTCGACGAGGTCGATCGTCTGAAGCGGCATCGCGAGCTGGCCGATTTCGATGATCTCTTGCTCAAGGCTCGGTCGTTGTTGCTGGAGGGCGGGGACGAGGTGCTCGCCTCGATTCAGGAGGAAATCGAATTACTGCTCGTGGATGAGTTTCAGGATACCGACCCGATCCAGGGCGCGATCGTCCAGGCGCTGGCCGGCGACGACCCGTCGATGGGCCGCCTGTTCCTGGTCGGCGACTCGAAGCAGTCGATCTACCGCTTCCGGGGGGCCGAGCCGACCATCTTCACCCGGTTCCGGGACGGCCTGGAGGAGGAGGGGCGGCTCTCCCTGACCGGGAATTTCCGGAGCGTGCCGGGGGTGATCGAGTTCGTCAATGCCCTGTTCGCCGACCTGTACGCCGACCCCTCCGAGGCGCTCCGGGCCGAGCGGGCCGTGCCTTCGTCGCCGGACGACCCGCCGGCGGTCGAGTTCCTCTGGGCGTACGAGCCGGAGTCGTCGGGGCGGTCGATCACGGCGAGGCGGCGGGTCGAGGCGGGCTGGATCGCCCGATTGGTCGCCGATCGCCTCGAACAGGGGTGGACCATCCAGGACCCGAAGGACGGCTCGTGGCGGCTGGCCCGGCCGAACGACGTCGCCATCCTGTTCCGGGCCCTGACGAACGTCGGGGTATATGAAGAAGCCCTCGCGGCCGAGGGCCTGGATTACCACACGGTCGACGGCTCGGCCTTCTTCGCCCAGCAGGAGGTGCTGGACGTGGTCAACCTGCTGGCGGCGATCGAGGATCCGTTCGACCCGCTGGCGCTGGCGGCGACGCTGCGGAGCCCCTTCTTCGGGTTGAGCGACGAGGCGCTCTACTGGCTCGCCAACGCCCGTCCGGAGGACCGGCCGGCGGAGTTGCAGCAGAACCTCCGACGCTGCGACCAGGTCGCCGAGCTGGGCCCGGCGGATCGTCGGCGGGCGATTCGGGCACGCATGCTCCTGAATCGCTGGCGATCGCTCAAGGATCGGGCCCCCATCGCGACGCTCTGCGATCATGTGCTCGACGAGTCGGGCTTCGAGGCGGCGATCGTGGCCGACCCGCTCGGCGACCGCAAGCGGGCGAACGTGCGGAAGCTGGTCCGCCTGGCCGGTTCGTACGACCGGGGGGGCTATCCCCTGGCCGATTTCGTGGCCCGGCTGCGGAACGACCTGCGGACCCTCGCCCGGGAAGACCAGGCGGCCACCAACACCGAGCAAGGGGACGCCGTCCGCCTGATGACGATCCACCGGGCCAAGGGGCTCGAATTCCCGATCGTGATCGTGCCCGACCTCGACCGGGCCGCGCCGCCGCGATCGCAGGCGGTGATGGTGCACGATCGCTACGGGCCGATCGTCCGGACGGGCCCCGAACCGGGCGAGGACGGGCCGAGCTACGGGCAGGAGAACGCCGCTCGGGGGCTCGGGGAGCTTTTGTATCGGGCCTCGGAAGCCCGCGAGGAGCGAGACGAGGCCGATCGGCTCTTCTACGTGGCCGCGACCCGGGCCGTCAGTCACCTGATCCTCTCGAACGGGTTGAACAATCCGCTGCTGCGGGGGGATCGCGGCCAGGAGTCGTCGCGACAGAAGTTCTACCGGCCCTATGCGCCGGCCATGGTGCGGATTCACCGGCGCTTCGATCTGACGAATGGTGGCTTGCTGGCGGAGCTCCCGGCAGGATGGCCCGCCCCTCGGGTCGGGGTGTTGGACCGATCGCCGGAGCGGCAATCGTTCCGGCATGCGGTCACGCGCAAGCGCGTCGATCGGTTGACGATCGCCCGGGCGATCGTGCGGGCGACCCCGGAATCGGGCCCGGATCGCCCGATGAATGCGATGCGTTCCACCTGGATCGAGCATCACCCCGAGACCGGCCTGCCGCCGTTCGCGGGCCGGGTGCTGCGCCTGATCCGGCGGGTGGTGTGCAATCCGGACCCGTCCTGGGTGGACGACCCGGGCGCGGCGATCGAGCGGGCGGGGCGGGGGACGATGCCGGCCTCGCCTCCTCGCGTGGTCGAGGCGGCCAAGCATCTGTTGATCCCCTGGTGTGCCGGGTCGCTCGCGCGGCGGATCGCGGCGGCCGAGGCCCGGGTGGGCCGCGTTGCCTGGACCGTGCTCGAAGACGGGGCCGGGCCTGAGGCGGTCGAGGGCGTGCACCGGGGAGAGCTTGACCTGGCGTTTCGCGAGCGAGGGGCCTGGAACCTGGTGGCCTGGGAACACCCGCAGTCGCCGGCAGGGTGGGGAGAGCGCCGGCTCGTGCTCTCGGGCCGGGCGGCCCCGGGGCTGGGGCTGGGCCAGGTCGAGGAGGGCTGGCTGGTCCGCCTCTCGGGCGATTCCGGAGGGGCGATGGAGCAGAGGCTCGACCGCCGGCGGTTCTCCCGTACAATCGCCGGCGAGACTCCTCCCGCACGCCCCCGAGCCCGGTCCGCCCGCCGTCGATCGGCCGGGGCGTCTCGATCCGAGGCCGAACATGACCGCTCCTGACTCGATCAACGACCCCACGAGCCACCCCGACCTGGCCCTCGCCTTGACCCTCGCCGAGGCCGCGACGGAGGCGATCTTGCCGTACTATCGCCGCTGCACGGTCGAGTGGAAGCCGGACGGCACGGAAGTGACCGCGGCCGACCGCGCCGCGGAGGAGCGGATCCGCGACCTCCTGGGCAAGGAACGGCCGGACGACGGCGTCCTCGGCGAGGAATTCGGTGAACAGAGCGGGCGGAACGGGTCGCGACGGCGGTGGATCATTGACCCGATCGACGGCACGGCCTCGTTCGCCCTGGGCTTGCCGATGTTCGGCACCCTGATTGCCCTGGTGGAAGACGAGAATCCGGTGGTCGGTGTCATCCACCAGCCGGCCACCGGCGAGACGACCTTCGCCGCGCGGGGGTTCGGTTGCTGGTGGCGGCCCTCATCCGTCGAGCCGCCGGAGCGCGTCCGGGTCGCTCCTCCCGTTCCGTTAAGTGAAGCGTATGCCTCCGCGACCGGTCCGCATTCGAGCGACCTCCAGGCCACCGAGGGCCAGATCCCGTATCGCTTGACGGCCTTGATCCGGTCGGCCCGTCGGTTCCGGTTCGTCGGGGACTGCATCCAGCATGCCCTGGTCTGTCGGGGGCGGCTGCACATTGCCTGGGATTCGTTGATGAATCCGTGGGACATCGCCGCCCTCGTGCCTTGCGTCGAGGAGGCCGGCGGCGCGGTCGCGGCGTTCGATGGCTCTCGGGAGCGAATCCTCTCGGGAGGCAATCTCCTGAGCACTTCTGACCGATCGTTGCTTGAGGAAGTGTTACGGGTGCTGACGCCTCAACCGAGGTCCTGATCGCCGGGCCGGGGATCAGCGATTCAGGCGGATGGGACGCTCGTCTCCGGGTCGCAATTGGGGGAGCGTCCGCGACCGGGAACGAGGGGAGTCGTTCGGTCGGACGGCGATCTGCTCATCGGGGGAGGTCGCCGATTCCCGCCTCGCGTGCGAGAGCCATCGAGCATGAAGGTCCTCGGCATCTTCGAATCCGTAAACGGTCTTCAAGGCCGGTTCGAGGCCGAGGCGTTGCGAGGCTCGGACGAAGGCGAGGAATCGGGCCGGCGAGTCGAGTTGCACCAGGTAGCGGGTCAAGGACGCGCTCTGGGCCATGAACAGGTCCCAGTCCCGGTCGTTGGGCCCCGATGCGCCCATCAAGGGGCCGGTGCGGAAGACCCGGCCGGCCGAGAGGGAGGCGTCGAGGTCGGCCAGTCGGGCCGACTGGGCGTCGGTCGGCTCGGCGAGGATGGCCATTCCCTCGTCGGCCCAGCGGGGGATCTGCTGGTTCGGGAAGAGGTCGGCAAGCACGACGTGGGAGACTTCGTGCGGGACGACGGCATCGAGCAGCCGATCGGCATCGGCGCGGAGGTTGATTCGTCGCGAGACGACGCGGCCTCGGCTCAGGTCGAGGGTCGAGAACCCGGGGGACTCGGCGCTCTGGCCGGTCATTCGGGCAAACGTCGACCCGTCCGGGTAGAGGTACAGGTCACAGCGGGGGGACCATGCGGGGGCCTCGGACTCGGCTCGGTCCCAGAAGCGAAAGAGATCCCTTCGGATGGTTTCGACCCGTTGCGCAAGCTGACGAGCCAGGGCGGGATCGACGTGGAGAATCCGGAAGTTCTCGGTTTCGAGGATCTGCCAGGTGCCGGAAGTCTTGGGAACGCCACCCGGTTCGGACTGCCCCCGGACGACGAAGGCGCTCGGCCTGGCCCCGACGGTGGCCGAGCGTTCGGTGGCCAGGCGGCGGAGGTATTCGCTGAACCAGATCTCGGGGGCCAGGGCGCGGACCTCCCGGATCTCGGCGTGGATGGCGGACCACTCGGCCGGGGTGCTGGGCTGGGCGTTGATCCGCCTCGCCACGGCGACGAACCGGCAGTAGGCCCAGACCCCCTTGTGCGATTCGGGCAACTGCCCGCGCCGGGCGAGCAGGGCGTAGACCCGGCCCGCCTCGTCGTACTTCTGCGAGCGGAAGGCGGCATCGGCCGATCGGAGCACCTCGGCGAGGGTCTGGCCCTGGTCGGGGGCCGGATCGAGGGCGACCGGCTGCGGATTGGGCGTTGCTTGCGGTTGCGGCCCGGGGGCGCCGGTCGTCGCCTCGGCGTCGTCTGCCGGGTCAGCGGTCGGGTCCGGGGCCGGGGCCGGGGGCTTCGAAATGGCCTCGGCCGTCGGATCGGAGCCCGGCGAGTCCTGCTCGACGGTGCCCGCGGGAGCCTCCTGGACGGGAGACAGCCCGGGTGATTCCGGGGGGGGGAGCGGCGGATTTCCCTCGGGTTGCGGGGCAGGGGGGGGCGACTGCTCCGGGGGAGTGGCCGGCTCGGGGGCCTCGGCTTCGTCCGAGGATCGGGAGACGGCCGGGTCGGTCGGGCGTCGCGACCGATTCAGGATGAGGAGATTCTCGCGATAGAGGCGGGCGCGGCGGGAATCTCCCGCGGCCTCGGCCTGGGAGGCGGCCCGATCGTAGGCCCGCCTGAGGTCATCGAGCACGGCCGGGCGATCGGCCGAGGCAACCGTCAGCAAAGCCGATTCCAGCAATGTCACGGCCGCCGGACCGTCGCCCCGGCTGAGCGCCTCGCGACCGGCCAGGAGGTCGGCGGGGGGATCGTCCGCTCGGGCCTGGTTCGGCGCGGCGGGCAGCAACAGCAGGGCCGCGGCCATCAGGGCGGCGGTCGGGGCGTTGAGCCGGTGCATGACGGTCCGTGTCCTCGGTTGTGGCCAACCCGGTCCGGGCGGACAGGCCGTCTTGATCCGGGGCGGATCAAGGCGGTCTCCGGCATGCTTCAACACGTCACGTCGTCGGTGGGGCAGCGTCAATCGGGTGTGGTGGACGGGCCGAGAGGCCGGGGTCCGTCGCGGCGGGTCAACCCCTGCATCCTTGGGGTTCGTCTCGCCGAGTCAGGGAGCATCGCTCGCGTCGTCAATCTCGATGAGGGTCGGACACGTTGCGGTGCGAATCCTGTGGGCATTCCGGGGCGGAGTATGGCCGGCTTCGGGCGATCGGTCAAGGCGATCTGACACATTCTCTGGAACCGGGGCCGGCGCGAGTGTGTCTGGCAACCCGGGCGAGACGGATGAGTCCTCCAGCCCGTCGGATGATCGGGCTGAGCGATCGGGGGCGGCCTTGGTATACTCAACGGGCTGGCCGGTTCGTCCGACCTTTTCGGGAACGGAGCGTCGTCCATCCTCCCTGGCGAAGCGAGCGAACGATGCGAATCATCGCCGGAATCCGGCGCGGGCATACGATTCAGGGGCCGGGCGATTCGAGGGGGACGCGGCCGACCAGCGACCTCGTCCGGGAGTCGATCTTCAACATCCTCGGCCCCGAGGTCGAGGATCGTCCCGTGATCGACCTGTTCGCCGGGACCGGGGCGCTGGGGCTGGAGGCGCTGAGCCGGGGGGCCGTCTCGGCCGTCTTCGTCGAGAAACGGCCGCAGAACGCCGCCGTCATCCGGAAGAATCTCGCGGCCTTGCGGTTCGAAGGGCTGGCAGACGTCGTCGTCGGCAATGCCTATGCGTGGGTCAACCAGTTCGAGCCGACGGGCGACGACGGGCCGGCCGTCGTCTTCCTCGACCCGCCGTACCGGGAGTACGAGCAGGGCGAGAAGAAGCTCCGGGCCATGATCCAGGCCCTCGTCGACCGCCTGCCGGGCGGCTCGACCATCGTGGCCGAGGCCGGCCGGGCGCTCGGCCCCGAGTTCCTCCCCGACCCGGACGCCTGGGACCTGCGCCGCTACGGCGACACGCACGTGGCGATCCGGACGCTTTGACCAAGGGACCGCAGGAGCGTTTGAGGCGATGGGAGAGCAGACGCAGGCTCGGCGAGTGCCGGCGGATCAGGGACGTCGGCGCGAGTTCGCGGTTCAGGTCGTCCGGGGGCTCCGGGACGCCGGGCATCAGGCGCTCTGGGCGGGCGGCTGCGTCCGCGATCTGCTCATCGGCCTGACGCCGAGCGACTACGACGTGGCGACCGACGCCCCTCCCGAGCGGGTGATGCAGATTTTCCGCCGGACGGTCCCGGTGGGCGTGAGCTTCGGCGTGGTCAAGGTGATCGGCCCGAGGGGGGCAGGGGAGGTCGAGGTGGCGACCTTCCGGAGCGACGGGGCGTACATCGACGGCCGACGCCCCGAATCGGTCGTCTTCAGCAGCCCCGAGGAGGACGCCTCGCGCCGGGACTTCACGATCAACGGCATGTTCTTCGACCCGATCTCGGAAGCGATCATCGACTACGTCGGCGGGAAGGAAGACCTGGATCGCGGGCTCCTCCGCGCGATCGGCGACCCGGCCGCTCGATTCAAGGAGGACAAGCTTCGCCTGGTCCGGGCGGTCCGGTTCGCCGCGCGGTTCGGCCTGCGGATCGAACCGGAGACCGAGGCGGCTTTGAGGGCGATGGCCCCGGAAATCACCGTGGTCGCGGCCGAGCGCATCGCCCAGGAACTGCGGCGGATGCTCGTCCATCCGAGCCGGTCGGCCGCCATGCGCGTCTTGATGGACTTCGGGCTCGCGGCCGTCATCGTGCCGGAGCTGCTGTGCCTGGTCGGGGTGCCGGCCGGGGTCGCGGCGAGGCCCGATCGCGACCGCTGGGAGCAGACGCTCGCCGTGATCGATGCCCTGCCGCACGACCCTTCGTTCGGGCTGGCGCTGGCCGGCTTGTTCTGCGAGGTCGGCCGAGGGGCGACGGGCTCGGATCCGGTCGAGGCGTTGGATCGCGCGGCCGATCGCCTGAAGTTCGCGAATGTGGAGCGCGATGCGGCCCGCTGGCTCGTCTCCCATCACGCGGCCCTGGTCGAGCCGAAATCGCTGCCCGTGGCTCGCCTGAAGCGGCTGCTGGCCGAGCCGGGCATCGCCGAGTTGCTGGCGCTGCATCGGGCCGCGGCCGAGGCGGCCGATCTGCCGATCGGCCACGTCTCGTTCTGCGAGCAATATCTCAGGGACGAGCCGGACGGGCCCATCCGTCCGGTCCCGTTGATCGACGGCAATGACCTGAAGGCGATGGGGTTGCGTCCCGGTCCCGCGTTCAAGCAGTGGCTCGACCGGTCGTACGATGCGCAGCTCGAAGGCAAGGTGGCCAATCAGGGAGAAGCGATCGCCTGGTTGCGTCGGCAGATCGAGGCCGACGGGTCGGGGTCGGCCTCGATCTGACTGATCACATCGAGCGAGGTCAGGAGCCGTTCTGATCGGCGGTCTGCGCGCCGGTCGGGGCGACGATCGGGACGCCGATGATCCGGCCGTGGTAGACCATGGCGCCGTCGACAAAACCCTGGGTCTCGAAAATGGTCTGACGGCGGTGGAGCCGCTGGGCCTTGCCGGCGATCACCAGGCGATCGCCGGGGCGGACCTGCCCCCGGAACCGGACGTCCTCCATGCCGCCGAAGCCGAGGAAGCCGTTGGGCACGAGCTGGACGGCCTGGCAGAAGTAGCTGCAGAGCTGCGCGGCGACCTCGCAGATGAGGACCCCCGGCATGAGCGGGAAGCCGGGGATGTGCCCCCGGCACCAGAACTCGTCTCCGGTGATGTCCTTGTAGCCGACGATCAGATTCTGCTCGGTATCGATCCGGACGATCGCCGAGAGCTGCTCCATCTCGAACCGCTGCGGGTTGAAGCGACGGATGTCTTCCTGATCGGCGATGACGTGGGTCAGGTCGATTTCGCTGGGAGTGATGAACGCGACAGGTGGCATGAGTTGATCGGTCCCCTCCGGGAGCCGTCTCGCGACCTCGGCAAACGCGGGACACCGTCGAAACACGGGCCTCCGGCCCGGTCGGCTCGGCTAGCGTGGTCAAAACCCCCTCCGGGGCGGAAAGACCTAGGTATGATGACGACCTCGTCCCCCTGAGACAAGTCATTTCTTCTCCGTGCTTCCCCGTGCCCCTCGAACCGTTATGTGCCGGATCGGCGTCAGTTGCGGAGCGGGCGCAGGGGAGGCACGCCGAGGTTTCAATCCTCCACGCCGAGCCGGACGCTCGGCGGGACGACGATCGGCAGCAGGTCGATGGCCTGAAGCGCGGCGACCAGGTCGGCCTCGGCCGCCGGGTGCGTCATGATGACCAGCGGCACGGGGGCGTCGGGGTGGTCGTCCTCCCCCGGATCGTGCTGGATGACGCTGGCGATGCTGACGCCGTGCTGGCCGAGGATCTGGGCGATCGTGCCGAGCACTCCGGGGCGGTCGGCGATCATGAATCGGAGATACGAGCGACCCCGGACGTCTCGGGGAGAGCAGAGCCGGGGGGCGGGGGCGTCGGCCGGCCAGAGGTCCAGCGATCGGGCGGTCAGGGCGGCCCGGCCGGTGATCACGTCGATCAGATCCGCCAGCACGGCCGAGGCCGTGGGACCGGCCCCCGCGCCGGGGCCGGACATCAGGCTCGACCCGACGGGGTCGCCGAGGGTCCGGATCGCGTTGTCGGGGCCGGAGACCTCGGCCAGGGGAGAGCCCCGGCGGACGAGCCGGGGGGCGACGCGCAACTCCAAACCGGCGGCCCCGTGGTCGCGGGCCACGGCCAGGAGCTTGACGGTGTAGCCCAGTTCGGCCGCGTACTGGATGTCGGAGGCCTGCAACGTGTCGATCCCCTGCCGGGGGATCATGTCGGTCGTGACCGAGGCGCCGAAGGCGAGCTGGGCGAGGATCGCCAGCTTGTGGCTCGTGTCGGTGCCGTCGACGTCGAGCGTCGGGTCGGCCTCGGCGTAGCCGAGCCCCTGGGCCTGCCGGAGCGCCTCGTCGTACGAGAGGCCCGACCGGGCCATGCTCGACAGGATGAAGTTGCAGGTGCCGTTCAGGATCGCCGCGAGGCTCGAGAACCGGTTGGCCGCCAGCCCGACCCCGATGGCATTGATGATCGGGATGCCGCCGCCGACCGCCCCCTCGAAGGCCACGGCGCGACCGGCCCGGCGGGCCGCGGCGAAGATCTCGGCGCCGTGCTCGGCCAGCAACGCCTTGTTGGCCGTGACCACGTCCTTGCCGGCGTCGAGCGCGGCGAGGACGGCCGTCCGGGCCGGCTCGATGCCCCCCATCAGCTCGACGACGACCGAGGTCTCCGGGTCGGTGGCGACCCGGATCGGATCCGATGCGAAGCGATCCCGAGCGATCGGCACGTCTCGGGGCTTCCGAGGGTCACGGACCGCGACCCTGCGGACGACGACGGCCCGACCGACCCTCCGGGCGAAGGCCCCTTGCCGATCTTCGATCCTCCGGGCCACCTCCGCCCCGACGGTTCCCAGGCCCAGCAGGCCGATGGCGACCGGTTGCATCGATCCTCCAGATTCCTTCAAGCGAGCGCGATTCGAGTTGCGAGCGTTTTGATCGGGGAGGGCCGAGGCGACACACGCCTCGGCCGTCGACTCGACGGCGATCGGGACGCTCCGAACGCGGCGATGGCCGATCCGCGGATCGGCACCCCGAGGCGACCGAAGCACGCGAGGCTCGTCGGTCGATTCGGGTCGGTCCGCGGGATCGGCCATCTTACGATGATCGTCCTCGAACGATCGAGCCGGACCTGGGCGTCGGAGCGGGAATTAGTCCAGCGGCTTGATCCGGATGTTCCGGAACTGGACGAGGCTGGGCGACCCGGTGTACTTGCCGTCTCGGTAGCCGCCGTGGTGCTGGAGCGAGAGCGGGCCTTCTTCCGGGGCGCCGGGCAGTTGGGCCTCGTCGAGCACGGTGACGTCGTTGAGGACGACGGTCAAGCGGTCCCCCTTCATGGTGATCTGGAAGGCGTTCCATTCGCCGACCGGCTTGTCGGCCTGGGTCTTCGGCGTGACGCCGGCGCGGACCTCGGGGGGCAGCGAGCGGTCCATCCGGTAGCCGTAGACCTCCCCGGAGCCGATCGGCCAGCACCAGATGTTCACCTGGCACTTGCTCGAACCGCGGAGGAAGACGCCGGAGTCGGAATCGGGGAGCGCCAGGGCGATTTCCTCGCCTTTGATGTCGCGGGCGTGGGTGCCGTCGGGCAGGACGTACCGGACGTTCGGGTTGATGTTCGGCGTGTCGGTGATCTTCCACTCCAGCTCCAGGACGAAGTCGCCGTACGACTCCTTGGAGACAAGGTCCTTGACCCCCTCGGCCTCGCTCCGGGCGTCGTAGTCGATGACCGGGCCGCCATCGGCCTCGATCACCTTCCAGTGCCCGCCGTCCCCCTCGGGGACGATCCAGTGGTCGAGGTCGCCGTCCTTGAACAACCAGGTCCAGCCTTCGTCGTCGGCGGACAGGGCAGGAGCGGCGGCGATCGCCACGGCAGCCAGCGCGGCGCAGAGCGAGGAGTGGAATCTCATCAGTCGGAACCTCCCGGGTGGGGTCGTCAATCGAACGAGCGGGCCTCGCGATCTGCAAGGACGCCCAGGCCTGTCACGCTATCGGGCCCGACGCGGCTCGTCAATCGTCCGGCGGATCGAGAATTCTTGACGATTCTCGGGATTGAAGCGATTGAGCCGGGGGAGCGTTGTACGGAAGTCCATCGACACGGCCTGGCAAGCATCGTAAACTACGATCAATCGCCGAGATGACGCAAAGCGGGGAAACTGCGCATCACACGACCAGCCCGAGGGAGGCGTCGATGGGACCTGCCGAAATCGTCATGAGTCTGAAGGAACTCTGCGCGGAGGAAGGCCCCAAGATCCGCACCGAGACGATCGTCGAGTGGATCGATCGCCAGGGCGGCTTCGAGTCCGAGGCCGAGCTGATCGCCTACGCCAAGAAGATGAAGGCCCGGCAATTCGCCCGGCAGTTGACCTACGAGGACGAGGAAACCGGGCTCAAGATCAAGCGGCTCTGGAGCTTCCGAGACCCGGTCACCCGGGAACGCTACTACAACGACATCCTGCAACTGCCCGAGGAACAGCGCCGCCGCCTGATCATCCAGTACTCGCATTTCCTCGACCAGCTCCGGTCCGTCCGCCGGGCCATGGCCGACTATTTCGCCGGCCAGGAGTTCTTCCCCTTCTACGTGGGGGCGGAGGCGGACGGCGACTTCGAGGACGAGTGACCGGCCCCGGGGTCGGGACCGGCCGATCGTCTGCCGCCCCGGGGAGGCCGGGCGCGCCGCGGCGATTCAGTTCGGCCGGGGACGCGGCGTGTCTCGGATGGCCACGCTGCTGCTGCGCAGGTAGAAGGTCTTCGAGAGCTCGGGGACGACCTCGGCATCGGGTTGGGGGAGCAGGCGGATGCTCCGCTTGAAGGTCTGCGATTCGCCCTCCGGATCGGTCAGGACGATGGCCAGGGCGCAGTCGCGATCGGCGCTGAGGCTCCGGGCGTCGATCGCGATCTGATCGAGCCGGACCGGGTCGCCCTGGGTCTGCTTCACCTGTCGGACGACCGGCCGGAACCGGCTGCCGGGGTTCGCCGGCCTGACCTCGACCTTCCAGCCCTGCTCGACCCCGGAGATCTGGAGGTCGAGCTTCACGGTGTTGTTCACCGTCTCGATCCTGGGCGTCGGGGTCGGCCTGGGGGCGGGTTCGTCGGCCTGGGCGGCGCCTGCGACGGCCAGGGCGAGCAGCGTGACGAGCGTTCGGGGGCGAGCGACGATCGGCATGGGGAGCGGCTCCGTTTGCCTTCCTTGGTCGGGAGTCGGCGACCGAAACACCGAAGGTCCGGGCGGGACCAGGGGGGTCGCCGAGCGGGACAGGACTCCTTCCTTGGAGCGCCGCGCGGGGCCGATCATCGGGGGAGAGCAGAATCAGGCCCGGAGGTCGCTTGAAACCGCCGGGCCGGCGCGGATCGTCGGCAGGTGAGCCGGTACTCTATCCCGAACGTCCGAGGGGGGCAAGGCCGACTCGAAGGCCGGGAGCGACCGGCGGGTGATCGGCTGCCCGGCCGCGTCGGGGCGGGGGGGATCACATGGTCCGGCCCCCGTCGATCACCAGGATCTGGCCGGTGGTCAGCGTCGCGCGGTCGGCCAGGTAGAGGATGGCCTCGGCGATGTCGTCGGGCGAGGCGGGGCGTTGCAAGGGGGTCAGGGTCATGGCCTGCTCGATCATGTCCTGGTGATCGGCGAGCCATCGGGTCTGCACCGGGCCGGGGGCGACGGCGTTGACCCGGACCTCGGGCGCGAAGGCCCGGGCGAGGCTTTTCGTCATGGTGATGACGGCCCCCTTGCTCGCCGCGTAGGGGATCGAGCTGCCCGAGCCGGCGATCCCGGCCACCGAGGCCACGTTGACGATCGCGCCTCGCGATTCCTGCAAGAGCGGCATGGCCGCCCGGCACGCATAGAAGAGCCCCTTGACGTTGAGCTGGAGGATCGAATCCCAGACCTCCTCGGTCAAGGCGTCGAGGTCGCGATGGGCGATGAACCGGGTGGTCGCGGCGTTGTTGACCAGGGCGTCGAGCCGGCCGAAGGCGTCCCGGGTCGAGGCGACGAGCCCCCGAACCTCCTCGTCGGCCCCCGCGTCGGCCCGGACGACCCGGACATCGGTCCCGCGAGACCGGACGCCGTCGGCGGTCTCCTCGGCCTCGGCCTGCGATCGCGAGTAGTTGACCATCACGTCGTATCCGGCCTCGGCGAACTGCCAGGCCGCGGCGCGTCCGATTCCCGCCGCCGACCCCGTGACCAGCGCCACCCGTCGTCCTGCCATGGTTCACGAACTCCCCGGGTCCGAGGTGTTGCAAAGGGGGCGCGGCCCCGGGACCATCCTCCGGCCGCCGACCGGTCGGCCCCTCGGGGCCGGATTGTGGTACTCTAGTGCGATCGCGGTCGGCGGGCCATGACTCGGCGATCGCTCGCAGGCGAAAAATCTCAAATGAGCCGACCCACCCTCGCACCGAACCGCGGGCCGAAACGGCCCGACGAACCATGAACCGAATCGACGCCCTGTTCGCCCGCCTCCGATCCGAAGGACATCGGGCCCTGATGCCCTTCCTGACCGCGGGCGACCCCGACCTCGCCACGACCTCGGCCTTGATCCGGGAGGCGGTCCGACGCGGTGCCCACATGATCGAGGTCGGCATCCCTTACTCCGACCCGATCGCCGACGGGCCGGTCATCGCCGCCAGCTACCAGCGGGCGCTCGACTCGGGGATCAAGCTCGGGCCGATCTTCGAGATGATCGCCGCCTTGCGCCGGGGCGAGGGGGGCGATGCGGTCGAGGTGCCGATGGTCACCATGTCGTCGTACGCGATCATCCACCGTCGCGGCGTCCAACGGTACCTCGACGAGGCCAAGGCCGCGGGCATCGACGGCCTGATCGTGCCCGACCTGCCCGTCGAGGAGGCCGGCCCGCTGGCCGAGCTGGCGAATGGGCTGGATCTCCGGCTCATCCAGCTCATCACCCCCCGGACCCCCCGCGACCGCGCCGCCGCGATCGCCCGGACGACGACCGGCTTCATCTATTACGTCTCGGTGGCCGGGATCACCGGCGAGCGGACCGAATTGCCGCCGGACCTGTCCGAGACCGTCACCTGGCTGCGATCGCAGACCGAGCTGCCGATCTGCATCGGCTTCGGGATCAGCCGTCCCGAGCACATCCGGGCCCTGGCCCCGGTGGCCGATGGCCTGATCGTCGGCAGCGCCCTCGTGCGGCGCCTCGCCGATGCCTCGGAGATTCCTCGCGAGCAGCTCGTCGATCGGGTCGGCGCGTTCATCGAGGAGCTGGCCGAGGCGTTACCGTCCTGACCTCCGGGCGCATTGGGGGGCCTCGCCGCGGCGAGGCCCCCGAGGCCCCGGCGGCCTCCCCGCCCTCTCAGGCGGTGGCCTTTGAGGCGAGGCGGTCCTGGATGACCGCCCGGTACGCGTTCGGGTCGGTCCCCTTGGGGGAAGCGATGCCGATGCCCACGCACGCGCTGATCGGGACGATCCGGACGATATTCCGCTCCTGATCGCCCAGCAGGGCGACCCGGGTCTCGCCGAGCTGCGCCGTGTTGTCCCAGTGGCATCGCGACGCGGAGCCGTCGGCCAGGAAAAGCATGACCTCGGGCATGCCGGCGTCGCGCAATTGCTGCCAGAGTTCCGCGATCTTGTCTCCCATGCGCGTGCTCCCCCTCGGAATCGGGCCCGGCCGGGGTCTGGACTGCAAACCCTCGCGGCCGTCCCTTTCCAGGACTCTAGGACACGCATCGCGATCGTCGGCGCGTGGCGACCGGTCAGCCGAACCCCGGGGCGACCGGCGGGTCAGCCGGAGGTGCAATATTTCGGCCCTTTGCCCGTCAAGAGCCAGTGGGGCTCGACCCGGGTCAGCGCGAGGAATCGCAGCAGGACCTCCCCGGGGATCGGCTCGCCCTGCTCATACTCCGACCAGCGATGGAAGGGCAGGTGGAGCGACGAGGCGAGCAGGGGACCGCCGTGCTCCCCGTACAACTCGATCCGGACGTCGCGGACCCGGGTCGCCAGCTCCATCCGGATCGACGGCCAGTCCCAGTTCTCGGGGAGTACGAAGCGATTCATGGCGGCTGGGAGGCCTTCGGGATCGCCGAAGGGCGGGCGAGGGGATCGAGCGTGATCGGGACGGGTTATTTCTCTAATTTAGCTTGTCGCCCCCGCCGCGTCCAGTCTTCCAAAACGCCCTGCCGGGTCCGCGTCGCGCGCGAGCCGGCCCGGCCCGCGGAGTCCGGGCCGAGGGGGGCGATCGCTTCGGTGAGGGGGGAAATTCCGACGGCCGGGGCGGATTGACAAAAAAAGTCTGTCGCGGGGCGCGGGGGTTTACGGTTCTCGGTCTGGCGAGTTGAGCAGCAGGGATTCTTGTCGCTGCGATGAGGCAGCAAGGGTCTCACGACTCTCGACGATCGCGCTTTACTGCAGGCGAGGGAATCGTGCTGGCGACACTGATCTCAACCCGATGCCTGGCAGATCGAATCCGCCGGGCCTATCTTCGTCGGCGTCCATGGTGGACGGGCGTGGATCCCGATGCAGCGGTCTGGTCGGCCTCGGCGGCGGCATTGATCGACGCCCACTGGTCGAATCCGAACCTCCCGCTGGATCCCGAGCTGTTCGTGATCGCGCAACCGCAATGCCCCTCGATCGCCGACCCGTGGGGCGACCTGGTCGGGCCGTTGGCGGTCAGGCGCTATCGGCGCCGCGTGGCTCGGATCGTGCGGCGGCTTCGCGCGGAGCTGCGCGCGGAGCTGCGCCTGGTCCGCGCGCGGGGAGCCCGTGGGATCGCGGTCGAATCGCAACTGGCGAAGGGCGGACGCGGCCTCTCGCCCCTCGGCCGCTACGTCGCGGCCATCCGGCTGGGCCGCCCTGACCTGGCCGCCTCGCTCCGAGACGATGCCCTGCGTCAACACGACGGCTGCCCGCTCTATCAGCTGGCGTGTCGAGGCCTCGTGCCCGATGACCATTATCCGGCCACGATCGACACGCCTTCCCCCCTGGCTCCGCTGCCGGTAGGTGCTTTCGTGGGCTGGAATTAGGTCGAATTGTTCCGGCCCGAGCCCCGGGGAGGGGATCGCCGGCCCCGGACGGGGCTGCACGAGGGGTGTCTGGATGTCGCGTCGCGTGCAATCCTTCTGTAGCGAGAATGGCCCCGCCGTCGGGAGGATTTCCCTTTTCTTTCCAGACGTCTCTGTGGCACGATAAAACCATATAATTTCACCGGGCGTTCGCCATCGGACGGCCGACTGCGTCTCTGCTAAACATAGCCGCAGCATGGGCCTCCGCCCTCGAGACCAGAACTGGAGAGGATTCCCATCATGCATGGCTCGTCGGGACACTCGTTTGATGGTCTGTTCGCTCGTGCGCAGTCCGGAGACAAGGACGCCTGGGAAGAGTTGTTCCGCCAATGTTATCCGAAGGTCATCCGGGTCGTCCGCAGGCGCCTGAACCAGCCGATGCGGTCGCTCTACGATTCGGCCGACTTCGCCAGCGACGTGTGGCGGAGCCTGCTCGCCAAGTCGGATCGGTTCGATTTCCCGAACATCCATTCCTTGCTGGCCTTCCTGGAAAAAGCCGCGACCCAGAAGGTGATCGACGAGCACCGGAAGCTGCATAGCCAGAAACGCGATCAGACGAGGACCATGAGCCTCGACGCCGCCCCCGAAGGCTTCTCCGTCGGCATGCAGGTCCCCTCGACCGACCCGACCCCCAGCCAGTACGCCGTGGCCAACGAGGGCTGGCAACGGGTGAACGAACGACTCGACGAGTCGCATCGCCGCGTGCTCGAGATGGCTCGCCAGGGGTACTCCACCCGGGAAATCTCCGAGACCGTCGGCTGGAGCATGCGCAAGGTCCAGCGGGCCCTGAAAGAGCTGGGCGACGCCTGGGACTCCGACGAGGGGTCCGGATCATGAACGCCGACGCTCCGGGGCGTCAGCCAGTCGATCCCCCTCCGGATCCCGCCACGACCCGATTCCAGGACCTGCGAGGACTCTGGCAGCGCGAAGGGGAATCCCCGTCGGTGCTCGTCGGCCTGGTCAAGGCCGACCTCCAGCGCCGCTTCGACGAGGGGGAGCGCCCGGCCGTGGCCGCGTACCTCGACGCCCTCCCCGTCCTGCGCGAGGACTCGAACTGGGTCCTCAGCCTGCTGTACGAGGAGTTCTGCCTGCTCGAAGAGGTGGGCGAGGCGCCCGACCCCGACTCCTTCTGCAACCGCTACGAGCCGTGGCGCGACTCGCTGATCTCGCAGCTGAACTACCACCGGGTCATCAGCCAGGCCGCCGGCGGGATGCCCCGGCTCCCCCGGTTCCCGGAGCCCGGCGAGTATTTCAAGAAGTTCCACCTGCGGTCGATCCTCGGCCAGGGCGGGGCCGCCCGCGTGTTCCTGGCGGAGAACGACGCGCTGGGAGGTCGGCCCAGCGCCCTGAAAATCTCGGCCAATCGGGGCGAAGAGCCGTCGATCATGGCCCGGCTGAAGCACCGGAACATCATGCAGGTGCATGCGGTCGACTTCGACGAGGAGTCGGGGCTGCGAGGGCTCTGCATGCCCTACCTCCCCGGCCTCCCGCTCGACCAGATCCTGCAACGGATGCGGTCGACTCGTCCGGAAGATCGGACCGCGCAGACCTTGCTGCAGGCGACCGCCCCCGAAGGGCAGAGCATCAGCCTCGACCAACCGGGCTGGGCGGATTATCCGAACGGCTCGTACGTGGATGCCTGTATCTGGCTGGCCGCCCTTCTGGCCGATGCCCTGGCCCACGCTCACGAGCACGCGGTGCTGCACCGCGACGTGAAGCCGGCCAACATCCTCGTGTCGTGCGCCGAAGGCCCCCAGCTGCTCGACTTCAACCTCGCCCACGACCCGAACACCCCCGAACGGGCCGAGAGCGCCTTGCGGGGCGGGACGCTGCCGTACATGGCCCCCGAGCAGCTCCGGGCCTTCCTCGACCCGAACCACTGGGAGGATGTCGGCCCGAGCGCCGACGTCTACGCGCTGGGGCTTGTCCTTCGAGAGCTGCTGATCGGCACCCGCCCTGAGGCCCCTCCGGCCGATGTGCCGCTGCCCCGGACCATCAACGATCTGCTCGACGTCCGCTTCAAGGGATGGCCCGCGACCCGCCGTGACAACCCGAAGGTGCCGCACGCGCTGGACGCGATCATCACGCGCTGTCTTGCCTTCGAACCGGGCGATCGTTACCCGTCGGCCGCCGCGCTTGCCGAGGATTTGCGGGCCCTCTTGCGTCGTCGACCCCTGGTCCATGAGGTCAATCCCAGTCTTCGAGAACGGCTCGGCTACTGGGTCGTCCGTCATCGTCGCACGCTTGCCTTGGCTGCCGGAGCCGCCTTGATCCTGGTCTGTGGGATTGCCGCCGCCAACACGTACTTCAAGGTCGATCAGGTCGAGCAGGTCGATCACCTGGAGATGGGGCTTATCTACCTCGCTCGGTCGCAGAGCGCCGCCAATTCCGAACAGATGACCATCGAGTATCGAGACCTGGCGAGATGGCACTTTCAGAAAGTGATTCAGCCGGATCCGAAGTCGCTGGAGGCCCGAAGCAGGAATCTGCGTGCCTACCATGGTCTTGCCCTGCTTGCCCGGGCCGAGGGAGATGATCGGACCCTCGGCAGGATGCTCTCGCGAGCGATCGCAACCTACGAGGCGGTCCCCCGGGAGACGGTTTCGAATCTCGAGCAAGAAGACTGGTTGAGGGAACATCGTCCGTACGTTGCGAACCTGTATTTGCAGAAAATCGAGGCCGCGAACACGAAATTCAAGCCCTTGCTTGAGAATGGCCTGATCCGCTCCGAGGAAGCCCAGAAGCTTGCGATCGAGCTTCGCCGGGTCGAGCCCGATATCGAGGCCGCCTTGCTCTACTCCGAAGGCACCTCGCTCGAATTGCGAACCAAAATTCATCTGGCTGCGGCATTCACGTATAATTTGATCCTCACTCAGGCGGAAGTTCCGCGGGAACGGGAGCATTACACCCGGCAGTTCGAGGCCATTGTCGACCGCGCCCTCGATCAGATCGATCGCGAGGACATGAGCGGCACTATGAGCGATGAAGAAGGGCGTTTCGCCCGGCTTCGCAGCGGGGTCGCCTCCTGGAATGAACGTATGAGTCAGCAGGAATGAGGTCTCGAGGTCTATTGGCGGCTGTTCCAGGTTCAAATGTCAGCCCAGGTTGATTGGCATTCGGCTTGAACCTGGCGGAGCATCTCGGCCATTTCGAGGGAGTACGACTCGTCCGTTTGCGTGGGGGTCGTCTCGGTCTGCGGGGTCGGAGACGTGTCGATCAGCGGCGGGAAGTCCAGGGGAGCCACGCTGACGGGGACGATTCGGGATGTCAGACCATCGACACCCGGGACGAACCGAGAGGATCGCAGCGAACGATTTCGACGGCGAGAAGCGAACATGGCAGGGCCCTATGAACGGACGGGGTCCGCAAGAATCGATACGTCGAATTCCCGATTGTGTGCCGGGATAAACCCCGGGCGCACCCGATCGGCGCTCGGCACATCGAGCGCCGACGTCATCCAGCCGGATCAAACTCGATCTGATTTCTTCATCGGATCGATGGGTCGGGAGTTGGAGGAAAACTCGCGACCCGGTCGGCATGAAGGTGAGACTGATCTGGCGAGGGCAGGTGCTGGGCGGTGGTTGTTTCCGCCACAATGAGGACCGGATTCCCGGGCCGGTCGCGACACGCTTTTCGGCAATCGCGCGACACGCCGATCCGGGGAGAGAAATCCCTAGCTCATGGCGAGCCAGGCCATGGCGAGTACAATCGCCGCATGAACCGACCAGAGGACGGTACGGACCCAGTTGCCCCTCACGAGCGACCGGCATCGCCCGGCGTCGAACCCAAGCGCCAGTCGACGGTGCAAGGGGACCTGGACCGCCGCCGTCACGACCCACGTCAGGCCGGCGACGATCAGCCCCGCGACCGCGAGCCATCCGGGGGTGCCCGGCGGGAGCAGCACGACCAGCCCCGCGGCACTGACCAGCTCGGCGAGCATCGCGGGCCCCACGACCGGCCCGATGCGCCGCACATGCTCGGCATGGTAGCGGCCGAAGGCGCCGGGACTCACCTCGACCAGCAGGGGATAATGGACCACCTGGACCAGCCAGATCAGCCCCGTCATGAACAGGGTCGAGCCGAGACACGTCAGGAGCAGCAGCACAGCCATCAGCGCCCCTCGGAGAATCCGGTTACCCCATGCCGCTGCCCGCGATGACCCGCCCGGAGCACCCGGCATGATTGACGATCAGGCGATGGCGTCGCATGCGTCGCCAAAGGACATTAGTACGCGATGATGCTCGGTATGGCGTGTTTCCGAAAAAAATATCTTACGACCCCGCCAGGGCCGCGACAAGCAAAGTCGACATCGTCCGGCGGGGCGGCCGGGGCCTCGCAAGCCATCGTCCTCGGAAGGCCCGTGGTGACGAACCCGGGCCGTCGATTCACGTCCCGATCCACGCCGTTCAGTCCAGGAGAGGAGTGCCGCGATGCCCCGTCGTTCGGATGCTCGTGACCTGCAATCGCTGCTCGTCAGACTCGTGCGACGCGACCCCCGATGGTTGGTCGCCCTTCTGATCATCGCCGGCCTCCTCCTCCTGCTCGAGCAGGGGCGGCGCAACCCGACGGCGCAACGGCCCGTCCCTCCCGCATCGACGGAGGGATATTTGTTCTGTTTCTGGAATGTCGAGAATCTGTTCGATGACGAGGACGACCCCCGCAATCAGGACCCGCTGGATGCCTGGTTCGCGGACGACCCGGGCGCGCTCCGCCGCAAGCACGAACTGCTGGCCGACGCGCTGCTCTCGCTGAACGAGGGCCGAGGCCCGGACATCCTCGCGCTGGTCGAGGTCGAGAACCTGAGGGCGGTGGAGCTGCTCCGCGACGCCCTCAACCGCCGCCTGCCGACCGACTGGCACTACACCGGCCTGGTCCACCGGGACAACATCTCGGGGCGGCGGATCGAGCCGGCGTTCCTCTCCCGACTGCCCTTCGACCCGGCCGGCATCCAGACCTTCGCCCCCGGACGCCGGCTGCTCCGCGCCAGGATCACCCTCGACGGCCAGCCGCTCGATCTCCTGGTGGGACACTGGACCAGCCGCCTCACCGACCAGGACGGGGCCAAGCGCCTCTCCTACGCCCGGGAGATGTACGCGACCTATCAAGCGATCGAACAGGCACGACCGAATCCGGTCGATATGCTGATTTGCGGCGATTTCAATGACGAACCCGACGACGAATCGCTCCGGCTCGGCTTGCGGGCGACGGGAGACGAGTCGGCCGTCATCGCCTCGGCCGGCGCCGACCAGCCGCGGTTGCTCAACCTCCTGGCAGGGCTCGACCCCGAGCGGTTCGGGACGTACCGCTATCGCAATCGCTGGCAGATCCTCGATCACCTCGTCGTGTCGCCCGGCCTGCTCGACGACCGGGGGTGGTCGGTCGTGCTCGGCACGACCCGGACGGTCAGCGACCCCTCGATCCGGGATGGCCGGGGCGGACCCTTACGCTTCGGCAACGAGGACAACCCCAATCCCCGGGGCCCCTCCGACCACTTCGCCGTCTGCGTCCGGTTGCGCCCTCCCCGCCAGGAGCCGGCGGGCGGGGACCAGGGCCTGGCGATGTCCCCCCCCGAGGGCCTCGACCCTGGGCGGGAGTTGCTTCCCGCCCGCTCGGGGCAGCAGGTCACTCCGACTGGCTCATCAGGACCGGGCGCCCCCTCGACGCGTCCGGGCGTCGGGCCTGCGCGATCACTTCACGGAAATGCCCCTGGGTATCCTGGGGCACTTGCGGGTGGGACGAGATGACCCCCTCGGCCCAGTCCGGATAGGTCTCCACCAGCCGACCCATCAACGAGACGAACCATCCCGCCTCCTGGATTTGGTCGACGAGCAGGCGTTCGATCAAGGGGCGGAACGTCTTGGCGACGGCGCGCCAGCCCTTCGAGTCGACCTTCACGAACGCCTCGACCTCGTGCTGGATCCAGGGGCTGCCGCCCGCTTCCTTGTAGTAATTGGTGTGCACGATCAGGACGATCCGGCCCTCGAGCTGGGCCGAGCCCCGCGGGCTGCGGTATTCCAGCTTGCAGAGCAGCGCGTGCATCTGGGGCGATCGCAGCACGAAGCTCCAGGTCGCCGTCGTCCCGTTCCCATCCGTCCCCTGATACAGCCCCGGCGCGATCTGCATGAGCCGGGCCGGGCTGGTGCTCAGGTCCTGCCAGAGCGCCAGCGTCAGGGCCGGTTCGTTCAGCAGGCTCAGATATAATTGCGGGTTGCAGGGGAAGGTCTCCGGCTCCCCCTTGTGGTGGAAGCTGTGCTCGGTGATCACCTCGGCCACTTCCGCGCGGGCCTCCGGGGCCACCAGATGCAGCGGAAGGACCTCCGACGGGTCAATCCGACGATTCCCCAGCAGCCCCGATGACCCCGGGCCGGCGCCCGCGGTCGCCACCACCGCCGCGGCCACGATCACGGCCGTCAGCGTCCTGCTCGGCACTCGCCTTCTCATGGATCTCACCCCTCGATCGAGCCTCCCGGCGACGTCAACCACGCCGCCGGTCCCGATCTCTCGCATCCCTGCTCAATCCCCGTCGGCCAGCCGCGATCCGGCCTCCCTGTTAGCTTCTTGATCGGCCCCCCGTCCCCGGGAAAATAACAAGAAAAGACCCGTCCCGAGAATTTCGGCCCATTTTGGTAAGCCTGGAAATTTGGGCTGTTGTGCCCCGGCCAACCTGATCTTGCCGGACTGACCCGGATCGTTAGGATGGGCGTCGCCCTCTGCGGGAGGGCATTGAGGGATCGAGGTCGAACATCGAGCCGGCTGACGCAGGGAGGCGACCATGCCGCTGGGACGAGGGGCACGGATGGGGCTGGGGTTCGTGGGCGTCGCGGGGTTGCTCGCGGCGGCCGGGCTGGCGCTGACGATGGCACCTTCGGAGGATCCGGCGGCCGACCCGGGCCGATCGGCGGCCGCCGAGGCCGCTCCGGCCGCCGAGAGCCGGCCCGCAGGGGGTCTGTCGGGGCGGGCCGGACAGCTCGCGCAAGGGGATGCCGAGGCCTTGATTCAGGTGCACGACGCCCTGAAGGCGGCCCCGGGGCCGGTCCAGGACGCATCGCCCGCGGCCGAGCCGCTGACCGAGGATCAGTTGAACGCCTGGCTCGACGACCTGGCGGGCCTGGCCTCCGGATTCCGCCGGTTCGGCCCGGTCGATCGCAGCCGGGTGATGGAGCTGGTGGGCCTCGGGCTCGGCCGGATGACCGTCAATCCGGTCCCGGACCGCTGGATCGAGGCCCTAACCCCCTCGGCCGAGCTGCTGACGGTCGGGCTGGCCGACGCCTCCCCGGCCGTCCGGGCCGAGGCGGCCGAGGTGCTCGGGCAGGTCTGGTCGTGGCAGCCCGGGGCCCCCATCTGGCCCGACGCCGAGCGGACCGTGGCCACCTGGAAGAACCGCCTGCACACGCCCTTGCTCTCCTTGCTCGACGACCCGGAGCCGGGCGTCCGGCTCGCCGCGGTCATCACGCTCGGCAAGCTGCCGATCGACGCCATGGCCGAGCCGGCGGTGGCCCGGCTCGCCGACGACGTCCCGGCCGTCCGCATGCAGGTGCTCACCAGCTTCGCCCACCGCCGCGACATCCTGACCGACGACGAGGTCCTGCCGCTGCTCTTCGATCCGGAGTCCCCTGTCGCCCTGGCGGCGCAATTCGTGCTCAAGGCCCGAGGCCTGGATGACGACCTGATCGGCCTGGCCAAGCTCCTCCACCATCCCCGGGCCGACCTGCGGGTCTCGGCCATCGCCCAGATCGAGCGGCGAGAGGACATCGACCCGATCGTCTGGCTCGACCGCCTCTCTCGCGACGAGGACGAGCGGGTCCGCACGCAGGCGATGGAGGCCCTCAGCCGGCTCTCCTCTCCCGACGCCCGCCGACGCCTCGCCGAGATGGCGGCGTCCGACCCCTCGCAGACGATCCGGGACGCCGCCCGTCGCGTGCTCGACGACCTGACGGCCGACCTCCCCCCGCTCCCCGGCTCGCCCGATCTCTATCCCAGGGCCAACTGACCGATCCGGGCACGATCCTCGCGATCACCGCTCCGTCACCCAGCGAACGCCCCGCCGATCGACGCGGGGCGTTCGCATGCGCGCCGGGCGGGGCATGGCGGGGGCTGCTCCCGGCCTGTCCGGATCGAAGGATCTGCCGCCGGAGCGCCGGCCAGGCTCGGGGCCTTCGCTCGCGAGGCTCCCTTGCCAGACCGAAGTGCCCGGAGGAGCTGTCTTTGGTGGATCCGATGTTGCGGACCGATCCCTTTACGTCATCAAGGGATCGGTCCGCACCGCGGACCCTGAGAACGAACTCTGATCCTGGCGACTCGGTATCGGGCAGCGATCCCGAGGGAGCCATACCCTGGCGGTCCGATCAGAAGAACATCGCCACCCGGAACCAGACGACGTTGAAGTTCTGGATCGGGTTGGTCCGGGCACCGTTCCCCTGGTCTGGCTGGGAGACGGGCCAGGGGATCGGGCGGTTGAACTCGTCGTGGACCCAGTTGACGCTCAGGCGGACGTACTTGTTGGGCCACCAGTTGTAGGCGAGCATGACCTCGTTCAACCGGGTCGCCCACTCGGGGTCGGCGAAGCCCCGGCGGATGTCGTTCTGGTCGACGTTGAGCAGGGAGTACTGGAATCCCAGCTCGTGGGCCCCGATGCCGTACTCGTTGTTGGACGGATTGAACGGGCGGTTGGGCATGATGGTCGGGAAGCCGCCGGTGCCGTCGCCGGTGTAGCGTTCGCCCGTCAGGAAGTACGACCCCGTGACGTAGAATCCGTGCTGAATCGAGGTGCCGCGGGCCGCCGGAGAGGCGAGCTCACGCGACTGGTAGACGTACTCCCCCAGGAAGCTGAAGCGGCCGTAATAGAAGAGGTGGGGGGCGACCCGGATCCGCTCGCCGAGCGCCCGGACGTCATCCCGATAGGAGAAGAACGGCACGTTCGACGCGGTCACGTACTGCCGGTTCAGATTCGGGACGTTGGTGCCGGCGATCACCGTCGGCACGTCGAAGGCGTCGAGCATGTAGTTCTGCCAGCCGACCTGGGTGCTGACGCCGAAGCCGAGATTCTGGAGATCCTCCATCTCTGTCGCCATGAAGGGCGTGACGGTCAGCGAGCTGATGAAGTCGACATTGTCATCCAGGTCGACGAACCCGGCGGGGATGCCCGTGAAGACGCCGCTCTGATACTGGAGCCGATTCTGGAGCAGCTTGCCCCAGGCCATCACGCCCGGCTGCCGCTGGGCGGAGAACTGGCTCAACGGCGAGTAGCTGATCGCCGGGACGAGCATCGGGAAGGTCGCGTAATCCTGGTAATAGAACGGGGCCAGGAAACGCCCGAACTTGACCATCAGCCGGTCGTCGTAGTGGACGTTGACGATCAGGTCGAGCAGGCTGATGTCGCCGAGGCTGGTCTGCTCGGAGACCTGGTACTCCCAGTTCTTCGTGATGTTGCCGTAGAGGTAGAGCCTCTGGTACGGGATGTTGAAGCCCTTCCACTCGGTCGGGGCGTTCTGGCGGTCGTAGAAGGTGCCGTCGGCCGTGATGATGTTCTGGACGTTGAGGACGAATTCGCCGTCCTCGTCGGAGAACTGGAAGAAGCCGCCCGCGAAGTTGTAGCGGTACGAGCCCTTCAGATCGACCTTGAGCGGCTCCCGCTGGCCGACGCGCTGACCTCGGCCGACGCTGCCTTGCCCTCCTCCCGAGCCGGAACTCCCTCCCGAACTGGAACCGCCGCCGCCGCCGCCCCCCGCCGAGAACGTCCCCTCGCCGCTCGAATTGGAGTAGCCCGCGGTCGGGTTGCTGCCGTCCGAGCTGCCGCCGGACCCGTCGCCCCCCTGGCCCCCGCCGCTGGACTGCTGACGCCCCGAGCCCGACGACGCCCCCGACCCCGCCTGATGACCCCCGTACAGCTCGCCGAAGGATCGGTGCTCGATCGGGATCGACCCGTGAGGCATCACGAATGTCCCCGACGAGGGCGGGGCGGCCTGCTCGGGGCCCCGGCCCCCCTTGAACGACTCCAGCTCCGACTCGAGTTCGGCGACGCGCTGCCGGAGCGCCTTGACGTCCTCGACTTCGCGTTCGAGGCGTTGCATCCGCTGCAACAGGAGGTCGGTGCTGTCGGGCCCGGCGTCCGCGACCGGGGCCGGCTCGGAACGGCCCAGCGGCGACGTCCCGGGAGGAAGGGGGGAAACCTCGGGCACGGGGGGGAGCGAAGGGGCGGGAAGGGCGGGGGGGAGATCGACCTGGGCGTGCGCGGGGGGCCCCTGGATCATCGCCGCGGGCATCATCAGCACCAGCATCACACAGGGTGAGTGCCGCATCCAATTACTCCAATCGCAGGCGCCGGCAGCTCTCTCGGAGTCACCACACGCTTCGCCCCACCCACTCACTCGGACGGGGCCGGGAACGCGAAACGCACGAGACGCTTGCGGGTACGATCGGCAGCACCGGGCCCGAAGCTTGATCCAATTGGCCGAATCGCTGGGACCGTCATGATCAACGGGACATGCCTCACGGCCCCCGGTCTCAGACCGGGGGCCGTGAGGCATGCTGGCGATGGGGGCGGGATTCCGGGCGATCGCGGGCTCACGGGGCCGATGCGGTCGCGGCCGGCAGGTGGCGGCTGTTGGGGTACTCTTGCCGGAGGCGTTCCACGACGCTCGCGGCCCGGTCGTCGCGATCGAGGATGCGCCAGAGCTGGGCGATGGCCGCGAGCGACCGGGCGTGCTCGTCGGCCAGGCTCGGGTAGAGGATGTCGGTGTTCAGGTAGGCGAACAGGGCATCGCGGGGCTTCCCGGCCGCCCGGAGGCAATCGCCGAGGGTGTTGTAGGCCGGGGCCAGGGTCGAGGCGTCCTCGGGCTCGGCCTCGTCGATGACCGCTCGGACCACCTGCTCGGCCTCGTCGAAGCGGCTGAGCCCGGCCAATGCCTCGGCCCGGGCCAGGTCGGCCCGGATCCGGGCGGGGCTGCCTTCGGGGACCCGGCCGACCAGGGTGTCGAGCTCCCGGATCGCCTGCTCCGACTGCCCTCGCTTGACCATCACCTGCGCCCGGAGGACGGCGGCGCGGTCGCTCGCCCACGAGAGCTTGGCCAGGTCCTGCAGCGCCCGGTCGGCGGCGTCATACTCCTGGGCATCGAGCCGCAGGGTCGAGAGCAGTTCCAGGGCCGGCCCGTAATGCCGGCTGTTCGACAGCTCCGAGGTGATCCCCTCCAGGGCCTCGATCGCGGCCTCCCGCTTCGACGGGTCGACCTGGGCGCGACGGGCCAGGGCCGCGGCGCCCCGGAACCGGGCATCCTGGGCGAGCAGAGGGTTGTTCACCTCGCCGGCGGCCTGCCGGTACAGCTCGGCGGCCTGGTCCAGGTCACCGCTGTTCTCCCGGGCCTTCGCCTGGGTGAAGGTCGCCCCGGGGGCGTCGTACGTGATGTCGTCGATCTGGTCGAGCGGGACGTCCCGCCCCGCGATCCGGACCTGTTCCGGGGTCTCTCGTTCCACTTTCCCGCGGATCCGGCCGCCGGGGGCGGTGATGGTCGAACCCGGCACCAGCACCACGTCGTCGGCCGCCGAGACGCCCGCCAGGGCCAGGACCGCCAGGATCGCCCAGGGAGATCGATGAGAATTCATGCGTCGAGATGTCCTCGGGTCGGGAGTTCGATGCCGCCGGGCGCGATCACCCGCCGGCCCGGCGGAGCAACTGCTCGTAATCCTGCTTGATCTCCGGGGAGCCGAGCGTGGTCGACAGGGCCATCACGCTCTTGAGCGTCCTCCGGGCGGCGTCCTTGCTCCCCTTGTTGAACTGGCAGAGGGCGACGTGATACCAGCACTCGTAATACTCGGGCCGGCGGGGGCGGGCCCCTTCGAGCCGCTTGGCCAGGTCTTGCCAGTGCCGGATGGCGACATTCCAGTAGCCCGGCTCGACCTCGGCCCAGTCTTCGAGGACCTGGCACTGCTCCATCAGGAAGTCGAGCGCCTTCGGGTTCTCGGCCACGAGCCTCGCGGTCACGGCCCAGGCCTCGTTGAATTGCCCGGCCCGGCGATGGGCCCCCGAGAGCTTCAACCGGGTGCGGAGCAGGCGGTCACTCTCCGGGAATTCCTCGATCACCCGCCGGAAGATCTCGATCGCCCGATCGGGGCGCTCGAGCGTGAGCATCTGCTCGCCCGCCCACTGGAGCGACTCGAACGACTGGTTCGATTGCCGCTCGATCAGGGCGTCGAGGAATTGTTCGAACGCCTTCCGACTCGCTTCCAAACGGGCGCGGTCCCCCGCCTGACGCTGCGTTTCCATCTCGGCTTCGAGCAGCCGGCCGATCGAGAAGAACAGTTGGGTCAGGCTGTCCCCGGACGCGACGGCTTCCAGGACGCTCATGTCCGAGATGGCCGCGTCGGTCTGGCCTGCGGCGATGTGGGCCTGCAGTTGCAGCTTCATCAGCCGGACGTACAGCTCCTCCGTCCGATCGCTCATGGACGAGGCCGCGCCGATCGCCTCGGTGTGCGGGGCGAGGATCGCCAGGGACTCCGAGGGCCGATCCTCGATCAGGTGAATCTCGGCCAGATCCGCCGCGTTGCTCAGGCGGTCCGGGTCGGTCGGCGCGACCCTCGCCTCGACCCGGGCGTCGTACGTCTCCTGGAGCAGGGCGAGCGCCTTCTCCGCCTCGGCGGCCGCCTCGGGAGAGGCGGCCCCCTCGGGCCCTTGCTTCCTCAGTTCGAGGCTGCGCCGCCAGTGGGCGGAGGCGGCCTTGCTCCTGGCGTCGAGGACGCGGCCCGAGGTCGTCACGGACAGGTAAGCGTCGATCGCCTCGGGATAGCGCCCCTGTCCCAGGGCGATGTCCCCCTGGAGGATCCGGGCCACATCCGCCTGAGACGAATCGGGCCAGGTGGCGATCGTGTAGTCGGCCAGGTCTCGCAGGCGGCGGAGGTCCTGCTCCCGCCCTCGCCCCCGGCTCGACTCGTACGCCTGGGCCATTGCCCCCATGCCCAGCTCGGTGGCGGCCAGCGACGAGTCCCACGACGGGTAGCGGCGGGCCAGGAAATCGGCCAGCACCGCCGACTCGTGATAGCGGCCGGCCGAGTAGAAGTTGAAGGCCAGGAGGTAGCGTGCCTCGTTCGCCCGGCCCGGATCGCGGGCCGGATTCACCTTCGTCAGGGCCGCGCGGAGCAGGGCGATGGCATTGTCCCACGACCGGAGCCCCATCTCCTCCCGGGCCCGGGTCATGGCCTGGTCGAAGCCCAGGCCGGCCAGGGTCCGCGCGTCGATCGGTCCGCTCGGCCGGTACTTCTTCAGCAGCTCGACGGCGTCGGCCTTGTACGGCGACGCGTAGGCGACCACCTGTCTGAGCTGTCCGGTCAGGTCCCGGACCAGGTCATCCTTGCGGGCCACGGCCGGCGCGTAGCCGGATTCGAGCTGCGCGTCGATGTTCCGGGCCAGCTCCAGTTGCACGCCGAGCCGTTCGTAAGACCCCGCGTCGCCCCGGCTCGCGTTGAGCCACTCCCGGGCCAGGCGTTCGGCCAGCGGGGCCTCTCCCCGCTTGCGGGTGGTGATGACCTTGAAGAAGGCGACCTGCCGCTGCAACTGCCGGAGCCGGGGATCTTCATGGGTGAGCAGTTCGTTATAAATACCCATCGCCGCCCCGAGGTCCCCCTTCTCCTCGAGGCTCTTGCCCTGCCACATCCGGGCGGCGAACCCGGCCATCCAGGTCCGGTAGGAGTCGTAGATGGACTTGAACGCGGTGATCGCCTCGTCGAGCAATCGGTTGCGGTCGTCCGAGCCTTCGGGGTAGGTCTGCGCCTCGTCGTAGTCGATCAGGGCTCGTTTCAAGGTGGCGTCGATCAACTGGCGCTGGGCCTCGTCCCGGGCCGCTCGCCTCGGGTCGGACTCCTCGAGGAAGGCGACCGGGAACGCCCGATAGGCCTGCTCCAGGTCGGCCCGGGCGGCGTCGAACGACCGCCTCGCCTCGGCGAAGGCGGCCCGGGCGGCGGCGAGCCCGGCCTCGCGATCGGCGGGGTCCTCTCTCTCGTCCGCCTTCAGGGCCGCCGTCTGGCCGCGCTGATAGAGCACCTGGGCCAGCTGGACCTTCGCCTCCACCGCCAGTTCGTGGCTCGGGTGGGCCTTGAGGAAGGCGTCGAACGCCGCCCGGCCCTGGTCGAGCAGCAGGTCCCGCCGCTCCAGATCCGGGGCGGCCTCGGCCTCCCGGAGCTTGTTGCGCCCCTCCTCGAAGGCGAGGATCGGCTTCAAGGTGTCCGGCGTCTCGGGGTCGTCTCGGAGCGACGCGATGTACTCGTCGGCCAGGTCGAAATAGCCGCGCTCGCGGAGCCCTTCGAGGAACCGCAAAGGTCGCGGTGAAGGAGCCTCCTCGCCGTCAACCTGACGAGCCTCGGCGACCGGGCAGGAGCAGGAGGCGAGCACCAGCACCGCCGCGATCGGGGCCGCGGCGCGTCGGAATCGAAGCATCGAGGGGGTCTCCCGGGCCGGGGCCGTCGGCAAGGGCGAAGGGCAAACGGAGGGGCCGCCGCGTGGTCATCGAGGGAGCTTGCCTGCATCAAACTTTACGACGCCGTTCGACCGGTCGTCAACCCGCCGGGCCGGCCTCCGACAGGTTCGCCCGGGCGTCGATCGCCCGGTGCAGGGCCCGCAGCGCGAGCAACCCGCACTTCCGCCGAGCGGGGGTCAGCGGGATGCCGATCCACTCGATCATCTGGTCGGGGGCCAGCGCCCGGGCATGCTCAAGCGTCTGGCCTTCGATCTGTTCGGCCAGGATCGAGGCCGCCGCCTGGCTGATCACGCAGCCCCTCCCCTGGAACCGGGCCAGGGCGATCCGCCCCGGGTCGTCCGAGTCGAGCGCCACCTCGAAATGGATCTGGTCGCCGCAGAGCGGGTTCTCCAGGTCGGCGTCGAGGTCCACCACGTCGAGCCGCCCCCGATGGGGAGAGCTGTCGTAATGGTCGAGCAATTCTTCCCGGTAAAACGTGTCTTCCATTAACGGATCGTCCTCTCTCTGCCTGTTGGGATCGGGGGAAGGAGGGGGGGGGAGGGATCTCGAATCGCGGTCAACGGCCCCGCCGCGATTGACGGTCCCGGACCAGGCGGATGGCCTTGCCGATCGCGTCGGCCAGGCGGTCGAAATCCTCGGTCGAGTTGTACAGGTAGGCACTGGCCCGGGCGCTGGCCATCAGGCCGAACCGCTGGTGCAGGGGCATCGCGCAGTGCTGGCCGGCCCGGATGGCCACCCCTTCCCGGTCGAGCAGCGTGGCCAGGTCGTGCGGGTGCACCCCCTCGATGTCCATGCTGAGGATCCCCCCCTTGTGCTCCGGGCCCGGGCCGAGGATCCGGACCCCGGGGGTGCCTTCGAGCAATCGGTGGGCATGCTCCATCAAGTGACGTTCATGGGCCATCACGGCGGCCGGGTCGAAGTGTGAGAGGTACTCGATCGCCGCCCCCAGGCCGATCGCCTGCGCGATCGGCGGGGTCCCCGGCTCGAACTTGTAGGGCAGGTCGTTCCACTCGGCCCCTTCGCGGGTGACCCGGGTCACCATGCTGCCGCCCCCCCAGGCCGGCGGCATCGCCTCCAGGTGCTCGCGACGGCCGTAGAGCACGCCGACGCCCGTCGGCCCGCACATCTTGTGGCCGGAGAAGGCGAGGAAGTCGATCCCGAGCTTGCCCACGTCGATCGCCCGGTGCGCGACCCCCTGCGCCCCGTCCACCACGACGACCGCCCCCCGGTCGTGCGCCTGTCCAATGATCGCCTCCAGCGGCGTCACCGTCCCCAGCACGTTCGACATGGCCGTGATGGCCACGATCTTCGTCCGGTCCGACAGGAGCCTCCCCACGGCCTCGGACTCCAGGCGGCCGTCGTCGGTGACCTCGGCGAAGCGGAGGGTCAACCCTTTTTCCTTCGCCAGCATCTGCCAGGGGATGAGGTTCGAATGGTGCTCCAGGTCGGTCAGGACGATCTCATCCCCTTCCTTCAAGAACGTCCGCCCCCACGACTGGGCGACGAGGTTGATGGCATCCGTCGTCCCTCGGGTCCAGATGACCTCCTCGGCCTCGGCGGCCCCGATGAAGCGGGCCACGGCCTCCCGGGCCGCCTCGTACGCCTCGGTCGCCCGCTCGCTCAGCGCGTGGATCCCGCGATGGACGTTGGCCGGATAGTCCGAGTCGTACGCCTGGACCGCCCGGATCACGCTCCAGGGCTTCAACGTCGTGGCCGCGTTGTCGAGGTACGTCAGGCGGACGCCCGGCCGGATTTCCTGGTGCAGGCCCGGGAAATCGGCCTTCAGGTCGTCGTGCCGAGGCAAAGGAGAGTCAACGGTCGCCATCATGCTCCGGTGGGCTGGCTTCAAGAGAGGGCCGGGCGATATGCTTTCCATCATACGAGATTCGAGGCGATCTTGCTCGGTCTTCCCTCGATCGTTCTCAACCGAAACAATGGGGTTTGACCCGTCGTCTCGATCCCCGGGAGTTTGCCTCGTGTCCCGATATTTCAAGTACAAGACCGCCGACGCCCTGCTGGCGGATGCCACGGCGATGGGCCTCGACATTCGGCTCTCCGACGATCTCTCCCCGCTGGCCCAATCGCTCTCGATCGGTGGTCGGACCGTCGGCAATCGCCTGGCCATTCACCCGATGGAAGGCTGCGACGGCGAGCTTGACGGCAGTCCCGGCGACTTGACCCTCCGGCGCTACCGGCGCTTCGGCGACGGCGGGGCCAAGCTCATCTGGGGAGAGGCCGCCGCCGTCGTCCCCGAAGGACGGGCCAATACCCGGCAACTCGTCTGCGACGCGGCCCGAGCCGACGGCCTCGCCCGGTTGCTCGACCAGTGCCGCCGGTCGCACCGCGACGCCTGGGGAGACGACTCCGACCTGCTCGTCGGCCTGCAACTGACCCACTCGGGCCGCTACAGCGTCCCCCGGCCGCTGCTGGCCCAGCACGACCCCTGGCTCGACCCCCGCACCATCCTCGACCGTCAGACCGGTCGCTCCGCCGACGCCGACACCCCGCTCCTCTCCGACGACGACCTCGACCGTTTACAACATCGTTACGTCGAGGCCGCCGAGGTCGCCGCCCGGGTCGGCTTCGACTTCATCGACCTGAAGCAGTGCCACCGCTACCTGCTCTGCGAGCTGCTCTCCAGCCACACCCGCCCCGGCAAGTACGGCGGGTCGTTCGAGAACCGGACCCGGTTCATCCGCGAGGTCGTGGCCCGCATCCGCGACCGCCTGCCGGCCTTGATGATCGCCACCCGGATGAACGTCTACGACGGCATCCCCTGGCGGACCGGGGCCGACCAGCTCGGCGAGCCGGAAGACGTCTCCTACCCGCTGCCGTCCTCCTGGGGGACCGATCCCGAGGACCACACCCGGCCCGACCTCGACGAGCCGATCCGCCTGATCGGCCTGCTCCGCGACCTCGGCGTGGCCATGGTCAACGTCACGATGGGCAACCCGTACGGCAGCCCCCACATCATCCGGCCCTTCGAGTATCCCCCCCCCGACGGCTACGAGACGCCCGAGCACCCCTTGATCGGCGTCGACCGCCACTTCCGCCTGACCGAGCAGATCCAATCGGCCTATCCCGACCTGCCGATCCTCGGCTCCGGCTATTCCTGGCTCCAGGCGTTCATCTTCCAGGCCGGGGCCGCCAACATCCGAGACGGCCGAGTCTCGGTCGTCGGCGTCGGGCGGGCCTCCCTCTCGCACCCCGACTTCGCCCGATTCGTCCTCGAAGGCCGACCGCTCGACCGCAAGCGCATCTGCCGGACCTTCAGCTATTGCACGGCCCTGATGCGGTCGAAGCACAACGACCTGGGCCAGTTCGCCACCGGCTGTCCGCCCTTCGACAAGGAGGTCTACGACCCGATCTGGAAGGAGGCCCAGCAGACCTCCCCGTCGTCGCGGTGACGACGGGGACACCTGGCGAAACCCCCGATCGAGGCGAGGTCACTCGTCCTCCTCCTCGCGTCGCGAACTCGAACGCTGTCGGACCGACTGCCAGAGGTACTTCCCCTGGCTCCCGACCGACGAGATAAAGCGCCGCGCCTTCGATCGGTTCGATTGCCGGTGCAGGTGCCGGAGCAAGGCGATGCGCTCGGCCTCCGGCAGCCGCCGGGCGATCGCCGGCAAGACGGTCTCGGCCACCGCCCCCGGGGCCTGATCGCCCAGCTCGACGGCGATCACGCGGTTGATCCCCTCCGGCAGCTCGGCTTTGAGCGCGGCGATGGCCTCGTCCCGGGCGATCGGCTTCAGGGTCGTCCCCACGCCCGACCCGTTCGGGGCGCCGGACCCCCGGAAGTCGGACACGTCCCGGAATCGGTTGAACCCGGTCACGACGACCAATGCGGGGGGGCGATCGAGGTGCGGCCGCTCCTGATACGACTCGATCCACTCGCGGCAGAAGTTCAGGTCGTCGCTCAGGTCCCCTCGCGAGGCATCGGCCACGAGGATCAGGAAATCGCCCCCCTCGGCCGCGGCCACGGCGTCCTTCCGGCTGGTCCGCTCCCGGGCCGTGTCCGGCCCCGGCATGGCTCGAAACCCAGGGATCTCCAGGAACGACACCGAAGCCAGCCGATCGGCCAGCCCCGGCTCGCGGCCCGCCTCGATCAGCTTCGCCTTGACCCCGGCGAGGTCCTCGTCGCCGATCGTCTTCTCCAGGGCGGCGATCAGGAGCGACTTGCCCGCCCCCCGACCCCCCGCGACGGCGATCACCGGGGTCGGCCCCTCGTCGTGCTTGGCATTCGCCCGGTCATGCACCCGCCGGGTCAGGCGCCGGTAGTGCTCCGAGCCGATCGCCAGGCGGCCGCTGTAGAGTTCGACCAGGTGCAGGCCGAGCCGGTTGATGTAGGCCCGGAAGAACCACCGCATCAACGAACGCTGCATGTTCCGCCAGGCCGGCTGCGCGATCAGCTTCTGCGTGCCGAGCCGGGCCACCCCCGCCACCGGGGCGAACAGCGGGAGCAGGTAGGTGTAAATCTCGTTGGCCTTGTTCACCAGGTTCGCCGCGTCGATCGCCTGCTTCCAGTGCCCGGGGGTGACGATGTCGCCGCCGGGGATCTGCCGGCAGAGCCGGTTCAGGTCCTCGGCGGCCAGTTCGAGCGCCGTCAGCAGCTCGACGACCGAGACGTTGTCCATCGGGTCTCGGGCGCCCGGGTGATAGTGCCTCGCCAGGGCGACGGCCAGTTCCCGGCCGGTGTTGATGTAGATGTCACCCACCGTCAGGGCCTCGATCGCCGCCTCGTCGGCCCGCTTCGACATCCCCTGCACGATCTCCCAGGCGGCCCGGTCGCGCGGGCTGAAGGTATGCGGCGCGTCCCAGTCGAGCGGCGGCAGGAGCGTGTTCGACGACGACCGGGTCCAGCGGTCCGCCAGGTAGGCGAAGAGCGCATACGAACCGATCCAGCCCAGGGCGACCGCCGTCACCCAGAGCCAGCCGTGTTCCAGCAGCCAGAGGGAACCGATGACGACGTAAAGGCCGAACGGCACCACGATCAGGGCGATGAGCACCCAGGCCCGCCAGTTTCGGAGCACGTCGAAATCCCCCTCGTGAGAGCGCGATCACTCGCGAACGCCCGACCGACCGGGCAAGCGTTGCCGGATCGTCCCGCGTTCACCACGATCATCGGACGCGGAATCGAACCCCTATCGTCCGCCCGCTCCCCTCGATTTTCAAGTCGATCGCAACGGCCCGGTAGTCTTGGCCCGGCCCGATCGCTATAACGGCGACGAGCCGGGCCGTTCCCAACGGGGGGAATCGGCCCGCGATCGCTGCGGCTTCCCAATCAGGAGACTCGCCCCGATGACGAACCCCTCGTTCCGAACCTTGCTCTCGATCGGCTGGACCTTCACCCTCGCCGTCGGCCTGGCCGGCTGCGGCGGCGGGGGAGATGGCGGGATCGACGAGGGCATCGACTTCGGCGACGCCGCGCCCGAGGTCGTCAGCCCTTCCGAGCTTGACGCCGTGGCCGACCCCGGCCCCGTGGCCGAAGACGCCCCGGTCGTCGAGGACTCGGGCGACGCCGATGCCGATCCCGACGCCCCGGTCGCCATCGCCCCTCCCCTCGACGCCCCCGCCCCGGAGCCAGAAACCCCCTGACCGATGGGGCCTCGACGCGATCCCTCGGATCATCACCGGCCGAAGCGGCCCCCGGGCGCGCTCCTCGTCAGGAGGCCCGGAGGGTCGCGTTGAATCGCGCCCGGCAGGCGTCGATGATCTTCCGGATCGACGCCTCGACTTCCTCGCCGGTCAGGGTGCGATCGGCGCTCCGGAAGGTCAGGCCGAAGTGGAGGCTGTGACAGCCTTCCGGGATCCCGGCCCCCTCGAAGGTGTCGAGGAACTCGACCGACTCCAGGAGCGACCCGCCGGCGTCGCGGGCGGCCTCGGCGAGCGACGACCACGGCAGGGACTTCTCGACCACCAGCGACAGGTCGCGCATGACCCCCGGATAGATCGGCACCGCCTGATAACTGGGCGCGAGATCGGCCCGGTCGATCAGGGCGTCCAGCCCCAGCTCGGCCGCGGCGCAGGGGCCTTTCAGGCCGAACCGCCGCGCCGCCTCGGCGTCGATCTCGCCCGCGTAGCCGAGGTGCAGGTCCCCGAGCAGCAGCTCGGCCGATCGACCCGCCGCCATCGGAGAGGGGGAAGCCGGCCGGCAGACGAGCCGATCCGCCAGGTGGAGCCGATCGAGCAGGGCCTCCACGATCCCCTTGACCTCGAAGAAGTCGGCCCCGGCCACCAGGGCGACGCGGGGGGATTCATCCGGCAACGGACGCTCGGCCCGGGGCAGGTAGACGTGGGCCACCTCGAACAGCCGGGCGTCGGCATTGCCGTGCGACTGGTTGTACGACCGCGCGGCCAGGAGGCTCGGGACGAGGCTCTGCCGCAGGGCGCTGTTCTTGCGGAAGTCGGCGTGCTCGGCCCGGATCGGCGGCTCGACGGGTAGGGGGTCGAGCGGCGCGACCAGCTCATCGGGCACGAGGCTGAAGCAGACCGCCTCGTCGAACCCGAGGCCGGTCAGGGCGTCGCGCACGGCCCGCTCGATCCGCTCGCGGCGGCCGAGGCTCGACGCGGCCAGCGGGACCGGCTGATCTTCGGGAATATGCTCATATCCGTAGACGCGGGCCGCTTCCTCGATCAGGTCGATCTCCCGCTCCAGGTCGCTCCGCCAGGTGGGCGGGCGGAAGGTGGCCGCGTGCTCGTCGTGCCAGATCCGCTCCAGGCCGAGCGACTCGAAAATCGCCTCGACCCGCACCCGGGGGATCTCGATTCCCAGCACCCGGTTGATCTGGGAGAACCGGAGCATGACCGCCGGCCGCTCGGGGGGAGGCTCGGACGACTGGTCGATCACCCCGTCGTGCAAGGTGCCGCCGGCAAGCTCCACGATCAGCTGGGCGCATCGCCTGCTGGCCCAGTCGGTCCGCTCGGGGTCCATCGGCCGCTCGAAGCGGTAGCTCGACGGGCTCATCAGGCCGAGCCCCCGCGAGGTTCGCCGCACGGTCAGGGCGTCGAACTGGGCGGCCTCGATCAGGATGTCGGTCGTCTGGTCGCCGATCTCGGTCTCCAGGCCGCCCATCACCCCGGCCAGGCCGACCGGGCGCCGGGCGTCGGCGATGACCAGCATCTCGGGAGTCAGTTCATACGTCTTCCCGTTGATGGCCACGAGCTGCTCGTTGGGGCGGGCCTTCCGGACGACGAGCCGCCGTTCGGCAAGGGTCCTCAGGTCGTAGGCGTGCAGGGGTTGGCCGCATTCGAACATCACATAGTTGGTGATGTCGACAATATTGTTGATGCAGCGCACGCCCAGGGTTTCCAGGCGTTTCCGCATCCACCAGGGGCTCGGGCCGACCTTCGCCCCGGTGACGACCCGAGCCGTGAATCGGGGGCAGAGGCCCGGTTCCTCGATCGCCACGGCGGTGGCGGCCGTCACGGCGGGGCCGGAGGCCGTCGGGGCCGGCTGGGGTTCCCGGAAGTCCCTGCCGCCGAAGACCGCGGCGATCTCGCGGGCCACCCCGAGATGCCCGAGGCAATCGGGGCGGTTGCTCGTGACCTCGAGGTCGATGGCCAGGTCGCCACCGACCTCGGCCGTGCCTTCGTGGTTCAGGCCCGTCAGGGCCAGGCGATCGGCCAGCTCATCGGCCGACATGTCGAGCCGGACGTACTCGGTCAACCAGTTCCAACTGACGATCATGATGGTAGGGTTCGGCGGCGTTCAAAAAAAGATTGAGGTCACGATCAGGCGCGGGGAGGCGGCAGCGGACCCGGCCCGGCAGCGGTAGCGCCAGGTCCCAAAATGGCGTCCACGTCCAGCTCGACATCGGGAAAGCGAGTCGGGGCGACCGTCTGCCCCCGGCTTCGGATCAACCGTTCGGTGTATGTCCCTTCGTTCGGCGAGCGATGGAGTTCGATCCGTTGCTCGGTCAGGTCGATCAGCCAGACCTCGGTCACGGCGAACCGAGCATACAATCCGAGCTTGGTGCCCCGGTCGTAGTCGGCCGAGGAATCCATCACCTCGATCAGGAGCAGGACATCGTCTGGCCGAGGATGGGCAGACGCATATCGACCTTCACGGCAGTTGACCAGCATCAGGTCGGGTTCGGGCTCCGAGTGCTCGTCCAGCCGGAGCGGATTCTGAACGCGAACGATCGCCCGACGCAACAGCAGAGGAACAAGAAGCTCGACGAGCCGGTCAACGACGTCGGCATGTCTCGGTCCGATCGGACTCATCGCGATGAGATCCCCTTCAACCAGCTCGACCCGCGCATCTTCGTGGAGGAAGCCAAGCTCGGCCAGCCGGTGGTAGTCATCGACGGTGAACCGGACGCGGGCGGGTCGCCGGCCGGGCGATCCCGGGGCAGGGGGGGGCGCCGGGTACGGGGATCGGGTCGCGGTCGCCATCGGGGAAGGTCCTCCGAAGGGGCCGGGGGCCTAGGCGTTCGTCGGCCCGGCGTAGGTCTTCACGTCTTCGATGGCCTGTTCGATGGCCTCGCGGCGCCAGTCGGTCAGGGCCGAGTCGAGCGCCCGGGTCAGGTGATTGACCAGTTGCGAGGCGGCGGCGGCGGGGGTGTCCCCCTCGGCCCGGATCTCGGGGAAGTCGCGGTGGTGAGCTGCAGCCAGCCCGGCGGTCGCGCCGGCGGTGACGATCACGCGGTCTTCGCCTTGGGACATCGTCGAAACCTCGGGTGAGACAGGGGCGATGCTCGGAGCGGCGAGGGTCGGGCCGGGCGCTCGATCTGGAACCGCCTGTCGGGAGGGTGGTCGATCGCGGGTGGGGGCGGCATCGGACGGCCGGCGCCGCTCGATCCGATCCCGGGTCAGAACTGGGACAGGAACCGGACGTCATTCGAGGTGAACTGCCGGATGTCGTCGATCCCGTGGCGCCTCATGCAGAGGCGCTCGACCCCGAGACCGAAGGCAAACCCGGTCACCTCGTCTGGATCATAGCCTACCGCGCGGAGGACGTTCGGGTCGACCATCCCGGCTCCTCCCATTTCAACCCAGCGGTCGCCGCCATGCCAGAGCATGTCGACCTCGACGCTCGGCTCGGTGAACGGGAAGAAGGAGGGGCGGAAGCGGATCCGGACGTCCTCGCCGAGATAGCCCTCGGCGAACAGGCGGAGGGTGCTCTTGAGATGCGCCATCGTGATCCCGCGGTCGATCATCAACCCCTCGATCTGATGAAACATGAACGAGTGGGTCGGGTCGACCTCGTCCGGGCGGTAGACCCGGCCGATGGAGACGATCCGGACGGGGGGGGCCTGCCGCTCCATGACGCGGATCTGGATCGTGCTGGTCTGGCTGCGGAGCAGGGCCCCGTCGCTCAGGTAGAAGTTGTCGGCCGGGTCGCGGGCCGGATGAGACGGGGGGATGTTGAGCGCCTCGAAATTGTGGAAGACGTCCTCGACCTCGGGCCCCCTGGCCACGCCGAAGCCGAGCCGGCCGAACAGGTCGATCAGCTCGTCGGCCGTCTGGGTCAAGGGGTGCCGGTGGCCGAGCCGGGGCCGGGGGCTCCCGGGCCGGGTCACGTCGAGTCCGGCGACGGCGGCCGACTCGGGCCGCTCGACCCGTGCCCTGGCCGCTTCCCAGGCGGCCTCGAGCGCCTTCTTGACGGCGTTGAACTGCTGGCCGTACTGCTTGCGGGCCGAGGGCTCGATCAGCTTCAGCCGCTCCTGGGCGGCCTTGATCTTCCCCTGCTTCAGGCCGAGGTACTCGATCCGGGCGGCCTCGACCTCCTCCGGCCGGCCTGAGGAGCGGAACGATTCGAGGCCGGAGGCTTCGAGCGATTCAAGCTCGTGGATCGCCGTGGAAAGGTCCATCGATCAAAGGGCGGATGGGGACCGCCCACCCGCGCTCGGGGGGAGTGGGCGGGGCCCACCTCGGGGAGGGTCTGTCGTCACACGAAGAAGAGGCGGAGCCGAGACGGGCCGGGCAGGCGATGCTCAGGCCCCGGCCCCGGCCGGCGTCAGGCCGACGCGGCGGCGGCGGCCGCCGGGATCGCGCCGATCTCCTGGAGCTTGGCGCGGACCCGATCGGCGATGACGTCGAACGTCTCGGGGTCGTGGATGGCCAGCTCGGAGAGGCTCTTGCGGTCGAGGGAGATGCCAAGCAGCTTCAGGCCCTGGATGAACCGGCTATAGCGGAGCCCGCGCATCTCGGCCGCGGCGCTGATCCGGGTGATCCAGAGGCGGCGGAACTCCCGCTTCTTGGCACGGCGGTCGCGGAAGGCGAACATCCCGGCGCGGAGCAAGGTTTCCTTGGCCGTGCGGTAGAGCCGCCGACGGCCGCCGACGAAGCCCTTGGCTTCCTTCAGTAAACGCTTCTTGGCCCGTCGGCGGGCCGATCCTTTCCTCGCGCGCATCGCTCAGGTTCTCGACGATCAGGAAGGTGGCTTGGGACTCGGAAATTCGATATCGATTCGAGGGGCGCCGATCGATCAGCGGGTCACCCGGCCGGGGGGGTGGCGGGGGAGTCCGCGGCCCCTTCGGTTTCGAGCTGCTCGTGGGCCTCGGCCGCGGCGGCGAGGGCCGAGGCGAAGCGGCCGTGGCCGGCTTCTCGACGCTGCAAGGCCCGGCGGATCTTGTGGGCCATGGCCTTGTTGTCCAGGACGGCCGGCTTGCGCAATCGGCGGATACGCTTGCCGCTCATGTGGCTGTTCAAGTGGGAGGAGCCGCAACGCTTGTGCACGACCTTGCCGGTCGCGGTCACCTTGAAGCGCTTCTTGGTCCCCTTGTGGGTCTTCATCTTCACCGAAGGCATCGTCGTCTGGCCTCGTCTGTGCCCGGTCGGAGCCGGCCGCGGCCGGGCTACCTGCGCTCGGGGTGATCGCTCGGGGATGTCGGTGGGACGCAGGTCGCGTCGGGTCGCGACGCAAGCCCGGAAGAGGAGAATCGTACCATGGGATCGCCCCGGATCCAATCCCGATTGGCGTCCGGGTGGCAAAAATTGCCCCCCGAGCCGGAGAGGAGTGCGGTCCGGCTCGGGGGGCAACAGGTCGGTCGTCGCGTCGAGTTCGTCCGGCGGTCCGGGTCGCCGCCCGGTGCCGATCGCCGATCCGGGCCGGGAGTGTCGACGCCGGGTCAGCGCGGGGCGACGATGGCGGTCATCCGGCGCCCTTCCATCGAAGGAGGCTTCTCGACCTTGGCCACGTCGTCGAGGGCGGCGATGACCTCCTCGAGCACGCGGCGCCCTTCCTCGATGTGGGCCATCTCGCGGCCTCGGAACAGCACGTTGACCAGCACCTTGTCCTTGTGCTCGAGGAAGTCGCGGGCCTTCTTGACCTTCACCCGGATGTCTTCGTCTCCGGTTTTCGGTCGGACGCGGATTTCCTTGACCTGGACCTGGTGTTGTTTCTGCTTGGCGACTCGCTTTTTCTGTTCGTATTTGAACTTGCCGAAGTCCATGATCTTGCAGACCGGCGGCCGTTCGTTCGGCGCGACCTCGACCAGGTCCATGTCGGCCTCTCGGGCCAGTTCCAGGGCCTTGGATGTCGGGATCACGCCGAGCTGGGCACCGTCGGCACCTACGACCCGGATCGGCGAAATGCGAATCTGATCATTCACGCGCTGAGTTTTCTCGCGCTCGGTTCGGTCAAACGGCGGTCTGATGGCGTCCTCCCCCGGGACGATACGGATCAACCTCTGATGAGGAATGGTGACGATTCCGGCCCGATTCGACCCCGAGGCCGGCACCTGTTCCGCATCCGCGACGCCCACCCCGCGGCAGGTCGTGTTTCGTCGCAGAGGCAATCTTGATCTATAACGGGTCCGGCCCGCGCAGTCAAGCAATTCGCAACGATTCTGAGGCCTGATTCCCGGAAATCGGCCGGCCGCTACTCGCGGAGCGGGTCGAGCCGGCGGACGCGGCGGCCCTCGACCAGCAGGCGGCCCTCGGCGTACAGGGCGATGGCCTCGGGCAGGGCCAGGCGCTCGGCGGCCTGGACGCGGGCAGCGAGGGTCGCGGGGGTGTCGTCGTCGAGCACGGCCACGGTGCGCTGGAGGATGATCGGGCCGTTGTCGTAGTGCTCGTCGACGAAGTGGACGGTGCAGCCGGAGACCTTCACGCCGAGGTCGATCGCGGCGCGGTGGACGGCCTCGCCGTGGAACCCCTTGCCGCCGAAGCTGGGCAGGAGGGCCGGGTGAACGTTGACGATCTTCCCCTCGAAGTCGGCCGGGATCGGCAGGAGGCTGAGGAACCCGGCGAGGACGACCAGGTCGGCCCCCGAGGCCCGGATCGGGCCGAACAGGGCGGCCTCGTAGGCGTCGGGGGTCAGGTCGCGCCTGCGGACGACCGCCACGGGCACGCCGGCCCGCTCGGCCCGGTCGATCGCCCCGACCCCCGGCTTGCTGACGATGACCTGGACGACCGAGGCGATCAGGCGGCCGTCGGCGATGCGGTCGAGGAGGTTCTGCAAGGTCGACCCGCTCCCCGAGGCCAGGACGGCCAGGCGGATCGGCGGCTCGGTGATGGGCGGGGTTCGAGGGGCGTCGGGCATCGGTTTCGGAGGGGCCTTGGGGGAGCTTTGGGATCGAGGGTGCCGCAGCCAAATCATACGCGATGGGAGGGGCGAAGGGGGGGGCGGCCACCCCGGTCGGGATCGGCTCGGGTCGAGGCCGGTTCGGGTGGGCGAGGGCCCGGGCAAGTGCCCCGGGGATGCCGGCGGGAGCGCCCCAGGGGCGCCCGAGCGTTGGGAGGTTGTGCGTGTCCTGGGAAGAGCTTGCGTCGATTTGGTTGGCTTCGTTCCGTGCGGCAATCGCGTCGGGGAATGGCTTCGATGCGTCGCGACGGAGGAGGCGGGGGCGGGGGCGGGTGGGACGGATCGGCATCGTTTCGTCGGGCGGGGTCCCGGGGCTCGGGACGAGGATGACGCCTCGCGAGGAGCGTCGGCGGATGGAGTTCGCGGGGACGGGCCGGAGGGGCACGATCAGGCGACGCGAGAGGGGATCGGGACGGCATCGAGGGGGCGACAGGGGGCGCCAAGGGTGCGCCGAAGGTGCGCCGAAGGTGCGCCGGTTGGTTATAGGGTGGTTTGGTCGTTTGTATTGATCGGAGAACGCGTTGCGTCGAGGGGTTTGGCTTCGTTCCGGGAAATGAGGTCGCGGCGATTGGGGGTGTTCGGGCGGGGAGATCGGGGCGGAATGGGTTCGATTCGTCGCCGGGAGGGGGGCGAGTCCGCGCGAGCGAGGCGGCCCGGTGCCTCGTCGGCGAGGAGGGCGGGAGCGGGGTCGAGCGCGGCGGGTGAAGGGGATGTGGTGGGGGAATCACGGGAGCGGTCTCGGCGACGGTCGGGGGGCCGTACGGGGTGCATCGGCTGTGCGGGGTGCGGCTCGGCGTTCTCTTGTTTCTGGGGGCGCCTGCGATCGTCGGCGAGGGCGATCGAACGCAATTCGAACCGTCACCGACCCCCGGACAAGGGGGAGTCGAGGGGAGGACGGGACGATTCGTAGGGGAGTGGCGAGGGCGAAGGGGGAGAATTCTTCCTGACCATTACTATCGTGACCGGGGCGAGCCGCAGTCACAGAATCCTCGGAAAAAATCGGGCCGGGGATCGAGAGGAGGCGGGAGGAGCCGGCAGGACCCGGGGGACGCCTTCGGAAGGTTGTCCGGCAAAGGCTTGCCCGGTCGCTATACTGAGAGGGTCCAGATTTTTTTGGCGGAGGGGAGTCTCAACGCATGCGCCTGGCAGTGCGGGTCGCCGCGACCTACGAGTTGCAAGACGAGTCGTTCGGTTGCCTGATGGTCGAGCCGGCCCTGGGCGGTGAGCGGCATCGGGTGGTCGAGGAACGGTTGACGACCAGCCCGATCCGATTGTGCGAGCTGGGCCGAGACTTCTACGGCAACCCCAGGAGGCAGTTCGTCGCGCCGAAGGGGCGGTTCGCCTTCGAATTCTCGGCCACGGTCGAGGTCGAGCCGAATGCCGAGATCCCGGCGGATGCCGTCGAGCACCCGCCGCAGGAGCTGCCGCCCGAGGTGTTGATCTACACCTTGCCGTCGCGCTATTGCGAGTCGGACGTGCTGTCCCGGATGGCCCAGAGCGAGTTCGGCGGGCTGGCCCCCGGCGCCGGCCAGGTGCGGGCAATTGCCGACTGGGTGAGGGAGCACGTCGAGTACCGCTACGGCACGACCGGCCCGACGACCTCGGCCCGGGCGACGGCGATCGACCGGGTGGGGGTCTGCCGCGATTTCGCCCACCTGGTCATCGCGTTCTGCCGGTCGCTCGAAATCCCGGCACGCTACGTCTCGGGCTACGCCCTGGAGCTGGAGCCGCCCGATTTCCACGGCTATGTGCAGGTCTTCATGGGGGGGGCCTGGCACGCGGTCGATGCCACCTTCGCGGGCCTCCGGCCGGCGCTCGTCCCGATCGCCGTCGGCCGAGACGCCGCCGACGTGGCGATGATGACGCTCTGGACGCCGCACGAGGTGGTCGAGCAGTCGGTCGAGGTCCGGCGGGTCGACGCCTGACGCGGCCTCGACCGCGCGATCGTCGGGCCGGGGGGCGTGGGCGTGTGTTCGAATCACCCCGCGATCATGGGAGACGCGGGGCGTTCGGCGGAAGGCGGTGCGCCGGGTACGGCGGAGCCTCGGGCGGGGAAGCCGGGGTCATCGGCCCTCGGCCTCGATCCGGCGCATCCAGAAGCTGCTGGGGGTGCCGCCGGCAGGGGAGTAGCGGGGGAAGGTCTCCCGGAGCGCGTCCGGGTGGAGGTGGTGGAGGTAGCTGCTGGACCAGAGCACCTCGAAGGCCGCGTTGAAGGCGAGGAAGGCCTGGAGGAGGTACATCTCGTTCCAGAAGCTCTGGAATTCGAACGCGAGCTTCCGCGGGTATTCGTACGGGAAGAAGATGTCGTGGACATGGACGACCACGCCCGGCCGGAGCCGGGGCAGGATCTCCAGGAAGGCGTACTGGACGTCGCTGCCGACCTTCAGGACGTGGGAGGAGTCGAGGAAGAGGATGTCGTTGGCCTCGAGCGCCTCGAACTCCGAGAGGGGGATCTCCTGGAGGGTCGAGCGCCTCAATTCCGAGAGGCCCGGCATGCCGTCGGTCAGGAACGGGAGCGGGTAGGGCTCGATGGCGGTGAAGCGGGCCTCGATGCCGGTCTCTTTCTGGTTGCGCAGGAGGGTCATCGCCGAGACGGTGGTGCTGACACCCGAGCCGACCTCGATGACTCGCCGGGGCTTGAAGTGGCGGATCATGCAGTAGAGGACCCCCCAGTCGGGCGCGCCGCCCCGACCGGGCTCGAGCTGCTCGAACTCGGATTGGTAGTCGGTCCGGAAGCGGTCGAGGAACGCGAGCTGCCCGGCCTCGTTCATGTCGACCCCGACCAGGTCCGATCGCCGGGTCCAGAGGTCGTCGCCGAGCAGCCTGGTGTCGGGGACCGGCTTGTAGAAATGGACCGGGAGGGCGTGGAGCCCCCGGGCTTGCCAGAATTCGAAGAAATTCGGGTCGAGGAGGAGTCCTCGGACCAATCGGGGGGGAATTGCTCGAGCGAATGCGGCCTTGATGAAATGCTTCAACGATTCCGGCATGTGAGGAAGGGTCCCGGGGGGGCGGTGGTCCGTGGGGGGGCGTTCGTCTCTGGAGTCTCCCTGGGATTGGCACGAGGCATGCTAGGGGCTGCCGAGACGTGCTGTCAAGCGTCGCCCGGGCTCGTGTCCGGGGCCGATGCGTTTTCGCCCCGGACACTGGGCCCGGGAGACCCCGGGATTGACGCAACGATGGGCCGTCGGGGGCGGTGGTTGTGCGACCGAGGCGGGCGGGCGCGATGCCCGTTTCCCGGCCCGACAGAGGGTGGAACTGGCGTGTTGCGGAATCGATGGAACACGCGATCGCGAGTAGGAATGTAGACAGGGGCATGCCAGGACGGTAACATTTTCCCTACCGTGGCGGTTTCCATTCGCAAGAATGCGGGTCCCGGCATCAAAGATGCTGTTCCGGCATCAAAAATGCTGTTCTTGTACGTCCGTGCGATTGTGCTCGCCTTCCTGACCCGCGTGGACCGCCCCGATCCCGATCATCCCCCCTCCGCTGGTTCGCGACCGGGGAAATCGGGGCGACGTGCCGTGTCGTCCGGGCCATCGGGCCGCTCCGTCCGACCGCAACGCGGCTCCGGCGAGGCCCGGAGTCGAGCGTCGCAGGCGCGTCTCGTGCGGAGCGGGGCATGCGGGTCAACCCCTGGAACATTTCAGAATTTGTTCGGAATCTCCGGAGCTTATTTCCGGCGATTTCTTCCTCAGGCCGAGGTGGTTCATCCATGACGTTACCGTCCTTGCTTCAAGGTGCCTCGGGGCGAGCGATCTTCGTCGCAAGCCTTTTCGTGGTCGCGGGTTGCTCGGGAGGGGGTGAGCCTCCTGCTCCCCCGCCGAACATCACGGTCAACCCGCTCGCGGCCCCGCCGGTTGGCAGCTCGGAGACCAACGCCGGTCCCGGCTCGAATGCCGCGACGGACTCGACGCTGAACTAAAATAGGTCCGCGGTCTTCCCGCCTGTCGCTTCTCTTGAGTTGCAGGTTGTTGAGCCGGTCGCTGTCACATCGGCGGCCGCGTGATGGCTCATCGCGGAGACACGACGCCCCGACTGCCCGGGGTCTGCGTTCGGCGTCCGGGCCCGTTCGGCCCGGCCCTCGGCCGGACACGCCGCGGCAGTTGACCCCACCCGCACCCCGATTCGTCTCGCGTTGCATCGCATCGCAGACCCTCGGCCTGACCGAGGACGGATCGGGGTCGCCGTCGATGGGGTAGAAAACATGTCTCTCGACTTCGTTTCTTCTCTCCAGGAATCATGAGCATGAGTTGTTCCGTTCGCAATAATCGGAGGGGTTTCACCCTCATCGAATTGCTGGTGGTGATCGCCATCATCGGTGTCTTAATCGCGCTGCTGCTGCCGGCGGTCCAGAGCGCCCGGGAGGCGGCTCGCCGTGCCCAGTGCACGAATAACATGAAGCAGCTCGGCCTGGCGCTGCATAACTACGAGTCGACCAACCAGACGTTCCCGCTCGGCGGCAACAACGGCCCCGGCGGTCCGACGACCTTCGACAACCGGTACTGGGGCGCGTGGAGCCCGCACGCGATGCTGCTGCCCTATCTGGAGCAGACCCAGATCTACAACGCCATCAACTTCAACTACCTCGGCCGCAGCGACGGGGCCGGCGAGCGGGGCAACTGGACCGGGTTCTCTGCCCGGATCAACGCCTTCCTGTGCCCGTCGTCGTCGCCGCCGAGGAGCAACTGGAACCTCGACAGCAACCTGGGGATGAACCGGCCCTTCGCCGGGAATAACTACTTCGCCAGCACGGGCTCGTCGATCATGTGGATCGGCTGGCCGACGGACAAGCCGAACGGCCTGTTCGCCAACGGCGGGTCGCCGTTCGGCCTGACCGACGTCACGGACGGCACGTCCAACACGGTCGCCTTCGGCGAGTTCCGGACCGGCGACTTCGACGACTCGAAGAACTCGATCCAGGACATCGTCGGGATCCAGTGGAACGCGAGCGCCTTCCCGAACATGCCGAACCGCAACATGGACCGCCCGCCGGGCAACATGCCGGGACCCGGCAACGTGGGGGCCGCCGCCCTGCTGCAGGACCTGGAGACGGCCGGGAACACCTGGAGCACCCGCCAGGAGACCGGCTACGGCCCGGGCGGCCAGCGGAGCTGGAACGGCCGGATGTGGCACGTCGGCATGTACGGCCACGCGCTGGGCAACCTGCTGGTCCCGCCCAACTCGCAGTACCCTTATGTTCAATATTGGGACTCGAACAGCGACTTCGACTCGGCCGGGATCTGCGGCCTGACGAGCCAGCACCCGGGCGGGGCGAACGTCTGCTTCGCCGACGGCTCGGTGAAGTTCCTCAAGTCGAGCGTCGCCTATCCGGTGCTCTGGGCCCTCGGCTCGCGAGACGGCGGCGAGGTGATCTCGGCGGATAGCTATTGATCCTGATTGTCTGATTCCGGACCGAAGCCCGGCCTTCGCGCCGGGCTTCGGCATCGATTGGGAGAGGCCCGGGCGACTCGCTGCCGGCGGCTGGCCGGGGCGAGACCAGGCTCGACACTCGATCATTCTTGAACGCATCAGAAGGACGACGATCGCCGTGTGGCGGGGGGAAGACCCAGCGTGCCCCGGGGTTGGAATCCCCTGAGAATGGGGTAGGCTGCGCGTTGCTTTGCCCCGGCCAGACCGATGGGGACGACTCCTGCCCGTTGGTCGTCTGACCGCGGGACAGGTCAGCGGAAGACACCCTCGTCGATGTCGACGATCGGAATAGGTTCGGCGGTCCCGTCACGGCGATGGGCATAGACGGTCACGCCGTAGCCCTTCTTGTGGACGACCTCCAGGCGGGCGGGTGGCCGGGGCAAGATCAGACCCAAAACTCCATCATCGTAGAGAGACTCCGAACGACGACAAACGCCGTGTGGCCGGGGCAAAGCGCAGCGTGCCCCGGTGTCGGGAGCGCCTGATCCCGGGGCACGCTGCGCTTTGCCCCGGCCACACCGGACATCTGCCACCCGAGGGCTCAACGTGCCCGAATTGAGTCCTACGAGGCGGTTCCGTCGGTTTGGTCGGCGGCGTTGGCGACGAGCCAGAGGGCTTCTTCGTAGGAGCCGCCGAAGTCGATGCGGGTGACCTCGTCGAGGGGGTAGGAGTCGGGCAGGTCGTCCCAGGAGGCGTCGGGGGTGATGTGGCGGAGGACGACGCGGTCGGGGTGGGTCTCGACGACCTGGCCGATCCAGCAGACCTCGGGGTCCTCGTCCTCGGTGTGGATGGTTAAGAGGGAGAAGGCGTCGGTGGCGGTCCGGAGCAGGTCGGGGAGGCTGTCGAGGTTGACCGAGGGGGGCGAGGGATGCGCGAGGCCTCGGAGTTTCAGGGCAGACTCGACGAAGGCCGCGTGGGGGGCGGGGTCTTCGAGCCGGGTGATGTCGTCGAGGCGGTAGACCTGATAACCGTCGAGGCGGATGCCGTGGCCGACGACGGCGAGGAGGACGAGGTCGGGGCCGATGCCCAGGACGTAGCCGTCTTCCCAGCCGTCGGTGAAGGATCGGGCGATCCGGACGAGCGAGCCGGCGGATCGGGCGTGTTCGAGGCGGCTGCGGAGGTCGGGGTCGGGTGAGGACATGATCCGGTGTTCCTGTCAGGTTTGGGGGGGCGGGGCGTTTGCTTCTCGGATGACCTGGGAACAGCGGAAGCAGAGGGTCGGATGTTCCTGGTCCTGACCGACGGTCGGACGGAGGTTCCAGCAGCGCTCGCATTTCGGGTGCGGCGACTTCCGGACGTGGAACCAGATCTTGCGGTCGGGGAGGTCGATGGCGTCGTCCGGGCGGGCGTCGGCGAGGACGACGTCGGAGACGATGAACATGCGTTCGAAATGAGAGCGGAGGTGTTCGAGCGAGGCGAGGACCCCGGGGTCGGCGCTGCCGACGGTGACGAGGGCCTCCTGGTTGCTGCCGATGACCTTGGCGGCGCGGAGCTTCTCGAGGTCGCGGAAGACGACCTCGCGCGATTCGCGGAAGAGATCCCAGTCGAGGCCGCCGGGGCGGGGGTCGTCGAACGAGGGATCCGGCTCGGGCCAGGGGGCGAGGTGGACGCTCGGGGTCTTGGAGGGGGAGGAGGGGATCAGGTCCCAGACTTCCTCGCTCGTGTGGGGCATGATCGGCGCGAAGAGGCGGGCCAGGCTCGAATGGATGCGGGCCATGACGAACTGGGCGGCGCGGCGATCGGGCCCAGTCGGGTGCTCGGCGTAGAGGCGATCCTTGAGGACGTCGAGGTAGAAGCTGGAGAGGTCGACCGAGCAGAACTGATAGAGGCGCTGGAAGGCCCGGTAGAAGTCGAAGGAGTCGAAGGCGGCGGTGGCCTCTCGGATCACGGTGTTGAGCCGGTAGAGGGCCCAGCGGTCGATCGGGTGCAGGGTGGCGGGGTCGACGGTCTCGGGGTCGAAGCGGGCGTAGTCTTCGAGGTTGCCGAGGAGGTAGCGGAAGGTGTTGCGGATCTTGCGGTAGGCGTCGGACATCTCCTTGATGCCGCGCTCGCTCATTCGGACGTCCTCGGCGTAGTCCATGCTGGAGACGTAGAGGCGGAGGACGTCGGCGCCGTACTGCTCGGTGGCCTTGACGGCGTGGATGACGTTGCCGAGCGACTTGGACATCTTGCGTCCCTGGTCGTCGACGACGAATCCATGCGTGAGCACCGTTTCGAACGGCGCCTGGCCGGTGGAGCCGACGGCGGTGAGGATGGAGGACTGGAACCAGCCGCGGTGCTGGTCGGAGCCTTCGAGATACATGAAGGCGGGGTAGGGGCCGGAGTCGTAGCTCGGCTCTCGGAGGACGGAGCGGTGGCTGGAGCCGGACTCGAACCAGACGTCGAGGATGTCGGTGCCCTTCAGGAGGTGCTCGACGGGGTGGGCGTCGGTGTCGAGGTCGGGGGGGATCAACTCTACGACGGGGCGGGTGAACCAGGCGTCGGCCCCTTCCTTCGCGAAGAGGTCGCGGTAGAAGCGGACGGAATCGGCGGTGAGGTGGTGGTAGTCGTTCCGCTCGTCGAAGAGGACGGGGATGGGGACGCCCCAGGCTCGCTGGCGGCTGATGCACCAGTCGGGGCGCTGGCCGACCATGGCCTCGATGCGGGCCTGGCCCCAGGAGGGGAGCCAGCGGACCTGGTTGCGGATGGCGTTCAGGGTGTTCTCGCGGAGGTTATTGCGATCGACGCCGATGAACCACTGGGCGGTGGCGCGGAAGATGACCGGCTTCTTCGATCGCCAGCCGTGCGGGTAGCTGTGGCGGAAGTTGAAGTGATGAAAGAGTGCGCCGACGCTCTTGAGGGTCTCGATGACCTTCGGGTTGGCGGCGAAGACCTGGAGGCCGACGAGGTCGGCGGGGACGCCGTCGGTGTCGAGGAAGCGGCCGGAGGCGTCGACGGGGCTGATGACGGGGAGCTTGTACTTCAGGCCGGTCTTGTAGTCGTCGGCCCCGTGGCCGGGGGCGGTGTGGACGAGGCCCGTGCCGTCCTCGACGGTGACGTAGTCGGCCAGGACGAAGGTTCCGGCGCGGTCGATGAAGACGTGCCGGTAGGAGCCGCCCTCGAGCGCCTTACCGGGGCAGCGGGCGACGATTTCGTAATCGGTGACCTGGCGGAGGCCCATGACCTTCTCGACGAGCTGCGAAGCGAGGAGGGTCTGGACGGACTGGCCGGATTCGGGGTCGGTGTAGCGGACGCCGGCGTATTCGAGGTCGGGGTGGGCGGCGATGGCGACGTTGGCGGGGAGGGTCCAGGGGGTGGTCGTCCAGATCATCGCGTGCCAGGGGCCGGGGCCGAAGTCGGCCGGCAGGGCGGAGGTGATCGGGAAGTTGACGTAGATGGAGGGGGAGGTGTGCTCGGCGTATTCGAGCTCGGCCTCGGCCAGGGCGGTGCGGTCGTGGATGTCCCAGTGGATCGGCTTGAGCTGGCGGAAGACGAAGCCCTTCTCGACGAGGTCGGCCAAGACATCCATGATGCCGGCCTCGTAGCGGGGGTCGAGCGTGAGGTAGGGATTGGCCCAGTCGCCGGAGACGCCGAGGCGCTGAAACTGAGTGCGCTGGATGTCGACCCACTTGAGGGCCTCGGTCCGGCAGAGCTCGCGGATCTCGGGGAAGCTCATGGAGGCGGCCTTCGGGCCGAGGTCCTTGGCGACCTTGTGTTCGATCGGCAGGCCGTGGCAGTCCCAGCCGGGGACATATGGGGCGTCGAAGCCGCGCATGGTGTGGTAGCGGACGACGACGTCCTTGAGCACCTTGTTGAGCAGGTGGCCCATGTGGATGTCGCCGTTGGCGTAGGGGGGGCCGTCGTGCAGGACCCGGCGGGGGCTCCCCTTGCGGGCGGCCCGGATCTGCGCGTAGAGGCCCGTTTCCTGCCAGCGGGCCTGGAGCTGGGGCTCGCGCTGGGCGAGGTTGGCCTTCATGGCGAAGGCGGTCTTGGGGAGGTTCAGGGTGTCTTTGTATTTCTTGGCGTCGGTGGACATCGTTGTTCGTCTTTTGTCTCGTTCGATCGGCCCGGTTCCGGGCTCAGAGACCTTTGATGAGGCTTCGGTTCAGGAAGATGATGGATCCGGTCATTTCCTCGGACGAGCACGTTTCCCAGATCAGCACGAGGCCGCGGATGACGTCGCCGACCGCGAGTTCACCCTGGCGACACCGGACAATCCCCGCGTGCTGGACCTGGTGTCGCCAGAAGCCGATGAAGTGGGCGTCGTGGGTGACGATGACCCTGCCGGCTCGGAGGGCTTGTTCCCGCTGTTCGTCGTCTGAGGCACCGGCCAGGCCGAGCTGGCGGCTCAGCGTCACGTCGATCCCTTTCGCTCGGAGTGCGTTCGCGATGGCGTTACAGCGGTTGAGATCGTGGTCGAGATGATACCGGATCGATCGGGACATGGCTCACCGGAAATCTCAGGGCTCGTCGAAGGAGTCGGCCCTGAGTCGCTCGACGGCTTGCCTGTAGCGTTCCGGGTCCTTCTGCTTGATTGTTTCGAGGAGTGAGGGGTGAGTGGCCTCGATTTCCTTGCACAACTCCTCCTCGCGCCGGATGTCCGTCTGGATCTCGTCACGATGGTCGTAGAAATAGACGAGGGCCGCGTGGACATCGGCGAGTGTGATGGTCTCGTAATCCTCGACGATTTGCTCGGGAGTCATTCCCATCTGCTCGTGGCAGATGACGATGTTTTGCACCGTGATCCGATGCCCGGCGATGCGGGGCCTGCCGCCGCAGGTGCCCGGGGTGATGACGATGTGCTCGGCGATGGAGGAGACGGTGGCCATGTTCATCCTCCTGAGGGGGGAACAGGGTGCTCGGCGGGGCGGTGAGTCTCGCCGAACGCGGCGATCACTTCGATGGGGCCGACGAGGTGGCGGTTGAATTCTTCGAGGTCTTCGGCGGGAATCCAGAGTTCCTCGTGGAGTCTGCCGCCGACGACCCGGGCCGGGTAGCGGGCGAGGAAGCCGGCATCGACCTCGAAGCGGAGCACGAAGCCGGCGCCGTTGTCTCGAACATTCCAACGTTCGGCGATCTGGCGGGCGTAATCCTCGTTGAGCACGGGGTAGAAGATCGGCTGCTCCGGGAGTCGAGGAGGGAAGGCCCGCCATCCGGCGGCCTCGATCAGGGCGAGTTCGGCCGGGCCGACGGGCCGGTAGAGCGTCGTGGTGTCCGCCATCGGCGATCGGCCCTCCTTCCTTCTCAGCTTCCCGAAGATTCGAGCCGTTCGATCACCCGGGTGACGATGCGGCGGAGCTTGCCCTCGGCCTCGTTGGCGACGGCGATGATCTCCTCGATCTTCACGGGTTCGAGGGCGTCGGGCAGGCAGAGGTCGGTCACGATCGAGAAGCCGAGGACCTTCATGCCGGCGTGGACGGCGACGAGGACCTCGGCGACGGTGGACATGCCGACGACGTCGGCCCCGATGCCCCGGAGGTAGCGATACTCGGCGCGGGTCTCCAGGTTCGGGCCGACGATGCCGACGTAGACGCCGCGGTGGGCGGGGATGCCCTCGGCCAGGGCGATCGAGAGGGCGAGGTCCTGGAGCTCGCGGTCGTACGGCTCGATCAGGTCGGGGAATCGGGGGCCGAGGCGGTCGTCGTTCGGCCCGACCAAAGGATTGATGCCGGCCAGGCCGGGGAGGTTCAGGTGGTCGTCGATGACGACGAGATCCCCCTTGTGGTGCAGCGGGTTCAGGCCGCCGGCGGCGTTGGAGACGATGAGCGTCTCGCAGCCGAGTTCCTTCAAGACCCGGATCGGGAACGTCACCTGGGCCGGCGAGTACCCCTCATAGAGGTGGAAGCGGCCTTCCATCGCCACGACGGGGACCCCGGCCAGCGTCCCGCAGACGAGGCGGCCGGCGTGGCTCTCGACCCCGGTCGGGTGGGGGAAGTGGGGGATCGATTCGTAGGGGATGACGGCCTCGGCGTCGATCTGGGCGGCGAGTTGCCCGAGTCCGGTCCCCAGCACGATGCCGATGCGACCGGTGCCGGGCCATTGCGATCGAACGGCGAGCGTCGCGTCCTGGACGTCGTCCCAGCGGTGGTACTGCATCGGAGAGGGGTTCCGGGGCGATTCAGGACGAGGCCGAATCCAAAACAGAACGAACGAGGGGGAGACCCCTCGGGGGAAACGAGGAGGGGGAACGAGGCCGGACGAGGCCCGGCCTAGTCACGCCGCAAGATCCGGTCGAAGCGCGGATCCTGGCGGAGCGCCTTCAGGTCGGGGTCGCGGAGCATGTGGCGGAAATGGTGATAGCCGAGGTCGACGGCGCGGCTGAGGGCGTCGAAGGCCGGGTCGATCATCCCGAGGACCGCGTAGCTGCACGCCAGGTTGTACCAGGGGATCGGGCGATCGGGCTGCAGGCGGGTCAGGCGGCGGTCGAGCTGCAGGGCCCGGGTCGATTCGCCGCGGCGGGCGAGGTTGTTGGCCTGAACGCGGAGCGCGTCGACGTAGTACGGGTCGCGATCGAGGATGCGGCCGATGAACTCGACCTCGAAATCGCGCTGAGATTGCTCGCGCAGGCATCGGGTCGAGGTCTCGGACGACGGGCGATCGCGGTCGGAGTTGCCTGGCAAGTGATCAGAGGCGGCCATAGCGCAACGCTCCCTTCCCGTCCGGTCGCCGCTCGGACTCGAACTCGACGCGGCGTCCGGTTCGGACGTTCAAGCCTACTACACTACGACGCCGAGACGCGTTGTGCCAAGCCCTCGTCTCGCCGGGACGACAAAACGAACGGTCGGGCGGCCCGAGGGGGGCCGTCCGGGACCGAACTGGGTGAGATCGACGCGAGTCAGAACGGCTCAGAGGTCTTCCTCGTCATCCTCAATCTCGTCGAGATCGTCATCATCGTCGTCGTCGAAGTCGTCATCATCGTCGAGGTCGATGTCGCCGAGGTTGTCGAGGTCGTCGTCGTCGTCGAAGTCGTCGTCGTCTTCATCGTCGTCGAAGTCGTCGTCGTCGTCCTCGAGGTCATCGTCGTCGTCGTCGAAATCGTCGTCGAAGTCGTCGTCCTCGTCGTCGCTCAGGTCGTCGTCGCCGGTCTCTTCCTCGTCATCCTCTTCGGGGTGACGGGCGAGGGGATCCGCGACGGCCCATTCCGCGAGGAGCAGGGCGGAGTTCGTGTCGTCCTCGAGGCAGGCGAGCGGGGTCGGCAGGTCCCACATGGGGTCGTTCCTCTTGCCAGGACGGCTCGGGCCGGCCGATGGGATCGGCCCGATGGGTCGGGGCGGGAATATCGAGTCCGGAAAGGCTCCGCCGGACCGGATCGGGCCGGAGGAGTCATACTGGTAGTCTCACGCTGAGGGATTGTCAAGCATGGCCCAGCGATCGGCCGGGCCGAGGCTCGGGATCAGAGCGATTCGTCGGCGGAGGCAAGGCGAATGATCTGTCCGGAAGCGGCCGATCGGGCGATGGCCTCCTGGAGCCGGACCGTCTCGATGGCCTGCTCGGCCGAGCAGCAGGGGGGCCTCCCCGATCGGATCGCGTCGATGAAGTCGCCATCAATACTCGTCTCGTCGCTCCGTAGCGGGAGGTCCTGCACGGGGGCCCCGGGATCGGCCCCGGCGAGGCGGAGGCTCGAGGCATTCGCCCGCAAGGTGCCGCCCTCGCCGAAGTAGGTGATCTCGAAGAGGCTCCCGGGAGAGGCCCCGGTGATGGCCAGGGTCGCGGGAGTGCCGTCGACCATGCGGAGGCTGACGGCATTGACGATGTCGAGCCCCGGCTGCTCGCGATCCTGGAAGGCGGTCACCTCGGCCACGGCGCGATCGGTGGTCCAGATCAGGGCGTCGAGCAGGTGGTCCCCGTCATCGGCGATGATGCCCCCGCCGGAGACCTTCGGGTCGACCTGCCAGCGGTTGCCTTCCGGCCCTCGCTGGATGGCGAGCCAGGAGTTGGCCATGACGGCCATGACCAGCCTGAGCCGCCCGATGGCACCCTCGGCCAGCAATCGGCGTGCCTCGATCAGGCTCGGTGCCAGTCGGAACTGATGCCCGACCCCGACCACGCGATCGCGACCCCGGGCGAGGGTGACGATGTCCATCGCCTCCTGGGTGTTGGTCGAGAGCGGTTTCTCGATGAACAGGTGGCAGCCGGCCTGCAACCCGTCCATGGCCGGGCGGTAGTGGGCCCGGGGGGGCGTGAAGATGGCCAGGATGTCGGGCCGGGCCTCGGCCAGCAATTGCTGGTGGTCGGAGAAGGCGCGGAGGGACTGGGGGTCGCCGCCCTGGCCGACCAGCCCCGAGGCGAGGGCACGGGCGGCCTCGACGTCGGGGTCGACGCAGCCGGTGATGCGCACCGCTTCGATTTGTCGCAGGCGCCCGGAGTGGATCCGGGCGGCTCGGCCGCAGCCGACGATGCCAATCGTAAGCGCTGTCATGGTTCCCACCCGAAGCTTCCCGACGAACCCCCTGCCCGGCGCCTCGTCCGCTCGGACGCTGGGGGATCGCAACATCCCAGCAAGCCTACGGTGCCCCGTCAAGACCATCGCCGCAAACGGCGTAAATCGCGACCCGCTTTCCGGATTCTCAGGGCCGTCGGCCTCCTGCCGTCAGGCTCGTCGTCGTCGTCGCAGCCTGCCCCGCACGCCCTCCGCGGTGGTCCCGGAAACCGGAGTGCCGCCTTGACGCGGGGCCCCCTGGATCCGTATCCTAGTGCGAAGCATTTCGACGGTGGCTGTTGCCTAGCGGTTAAGGCGCCAGATTGTGGATCTGGAGATCGCGGGTTCGAATCCCGTCAGCCACCCTCAGGTCTGATTTCGCTCGACAGATTAGCACGAGAATCGCCCCTCGAATGCGGTTGGCATTGAGGGGCGATTGGCGTTTTGCGGTTAGATCAGGTTGACGACGTGGGCGGTGAGTCCCTCGTCGCCGAGGACGACGTTGAGGTGGCCGCTCGACGCGAGGCGTTCGAGGACCTCCGGCTCGCGGAGCCGCATGAGGGGCGGGGTGGTCGGCGAGTGGCCTGGCGGTGTTGGCCTGGAGGCGGAGGGCGGCCGTTTCCTCGCGACGGGTGATGAGGTTGGCCTCGGCGGCCTCGCGGGCCTCGGTGACCTTGCCCATCGGGTCCGTCATCTCGCCGGGGAGGACCAGGTCAGCGATGCGACCGGGATCGACCCGGGGTGAGCGGAAGGGGAGGGATTCGAACCCCCACGCCCCGAGGGGCGCACTCTGTTCCAGAGAGGCCCGGCCAACCGTATCCGGCTCCCTTCCGTAGCATTGCTCGATTCACGAGTTGCGAGTGGACCGCCGGGGAATCGAACCCCGATTTCCTGCGTGCAAGACAGGTGTCTTCCCGTTGGACCAGCAGCCCGCCTGGTGGGTCTTTCACGCGGACGAGGACGGCCCGTCCGCCTGGGGACGACCGGGCCGTGGGGAAGATTTCGCGGGACGACGATCGGTCGCGCGGCCTAGTCGCGATAGGTCAAGTTGTAGACATTCTTGTGCAGGATGCCGAGGCTCTTCAGCGTCTTCCCGTTGGCGTAGACGATCACGGAATCGCCGATATTCGCCTTCGTGTATGTCCCGGTCTTGCCCGGGTCGACCGTGATTTTCTGCCTGCCCACGCTCGCGGTGAGGGTCATCTCGCCATCGGTCGCGTTGTGGACCCGGATTCGCACCTGGCCCTTGACCGCCCGCCTTCCATTGTCCACCGCTCGTTGGGCTTCTCGCTGGACCGTTCGCACGACGGAAGGCTTCTTGACTCGCGGCTTCCATCCCGCGGAGACAATGCTCGGCGAGAGGAGGGAGGCAACAAGCGCCGCGACGATCATGTGACGCATCCGAATCTCCTTTCTACGAGTGGACCCGCTCGGGAAGTCTGGCCAACGGTCATTATTTCGCGTGAAGACGTGTCGGCAAGACCTGGGAGCTCACACATTTTCGATGAGGATACTCCGTTCCTTTTGTTGACTTGATGCCTGTATTCTTCAAGATGCTCGAATGATCAGGACTTGGGGAGGAGCTGATCGGGACAACTCGGCCGGATTGTCGGGCCTTGTCGTCGATTCACACCCTCGCAGACGGGGAAAGGCCGCGAGATGTTCGCGCGGACGCGGGGATTTCCCGGCGAGGGGGGGGATGCAGGAGCGAGATGGGACGCGAATCTCATCGGATGATCGTGCGGCCGAGGCGGACCTGGACATCCTCGGCCACGCCGTCGCGCAGGACGGTCACGGTGATCGTCTCGCCCGGCTGATACGACTCGACCTCGGTGAGCAGCTCCCCCACACTGGGGACGGCGACGCCGTTGACGGCGAGGATCACGTCGGCCGAGGCGGGGTCGATCTGTGCCCGGACGAAGGGGCCGTCGCGGAGGTACTGGATGCGAAGCGAGCGGATCCCGGCCTGGTCGGCCGGCCCCCCCGCCTCGACGCCGAGGACGAGCAAGCCCTCGTCGAGCGCGTAGACGCGGGCGATTCCCAGCGTCGCGCGTTCGACGTAGCCCTGCTCGATCAAGGGCTTCAAGACCCGCTTGATCGTCGAGATGGGGACGGCGAAGCCGATGCCCGAGGACTGGCCGACCCGGCTGTAGATGGCCGTGTTCATGCCGATGACCTCGCCCCGGTTGTTCAGCAACGGGCCGCCGGAGTTGCCGGGATTGATCGAGGCGTCGGTCTGGATGATCCCCCGGATCGATCGGCCGTTCTTGGATTCGAGCGAGCGGTCGAGGCTGCTGATGATCCCGGTCGTCAATGTGCGCTCCAGGCCGAACGGGTTGCCGACGGCGAGGACCTTCTGGCCGACCTTCAGGTTCCGGCTCTCGCCGAGCGCGATCGGGATGAGCGAGACGGGCGGGGCGATCGCCCGGAGCACGGCCACGTCGTTACTCGGGTCGACCCCGACGACCCGGGCGTCGAGCACCGATCCGTCGAACAGGCCGACCTGGACGACCTCGGCCCCCTCGACCACATGATGATTCGTGAGAATGTGCCCCTGATTATTGATCACGAACCCGGAGCCGGAGCCGGAGACCTCGGTGTCCTGGAACAGGCCGCGGACGGTGGCCGAGGTGGAGATGTTGACCACGGACCGGTTCACGGCCTCGTAGATGCGGATCGTGTTCCGCTCGTCGGCATCGAGGCCGGCGCCGGCGAGCGGGGCGGGGGCGGGGTCCGTGGGGGTGCGTCGGTCGGCGTCGGGATCGGGTTCGGCGGTCTCGGAGGTGTGGGGGATGCCCGGGGCGGGGTCGAGGCGGTCGCCGGGGGGGCCGGGGAAGGCCTGGGGATCGACCCCTTCCTCGGCCCGAAGGTCCTCGGGGGGGGCATCATAGAAGAGCACGGAGCCCGACTCGGGCGTCTGGCGATCGAGGAGCGTGCGCGACCTGAACCCGAGGTCGAAGAGGGCGACGATGGCCAGGGTGATGATGATCGTGAGCAGGTAGGGCAGGACCCTGGCGATCGGATTTCGAGGGGGTTGTTGCAGCGGCATGTTGATGGGCACCCGATCTGGGGAAGCATTGCGAGTCGAGGTCGAGAAGGCCGCCGCCGGGACCGAGTCCGCATCGGAGTCGTCCAACGGTTCCTCGGCCTCGGGGGCGTCTTCGGGGTGATTGGGGTCGGCGGGAGGGAGCGCCCGGGAACCGAGGGGCGGGGAGCCCTCCGATCCTGGAAGCCCCGGTCCCGAAGGGGACCCGGGCCCGGTCGGGGATGGCCCGGGATGGCGGGGCGTCTCGGGTCGATCGTGTGGCAACAATAGGCGCTCCTGAACCTCGGTCACCCGAGGGGGGGCGACGACGAGGTCGCCGGTCCGCTGGTCGATCCGGAGGCATCGCGAGGGGGTCGTGGGCATCGTACCGGGAGGGGGGGCCGACAACTCCCTGCGAATCCGCCCCTGGGCCAAGTTTACGAGGCTCGATTTCGGGCGCCCATCCCGAGGGGGGGGCCGAGCGATCGACGGTCGAGGTTCGCCCGGGCTTCGCACAGTCGGTCGGGCCTTGAGATTTCCTTGGAACGGCACGGAATCGATCGGGGCGCGATGAACCTCGCACATGCAATCCGGGGGCCAACAAGTGAAAAAGCAGTCGACGTCCCGGGATCTGGCACGGCGGACCTGGCGAATTCCAGCGGTCGGGAGCGGAGCGGGCCCGAGGACTCGGGGGCAGGGCGAGGCTTCCCCTGGATCGAGGCGCGGCGATCTCGTAGCATTTTCGATTCCAGGGGAGACCGGCCGACTCAACCGATCCCTCGGCACGATTTCCCACCGAAACAGGGGCCATTTCGTGGCAGAACACGACGCGACGACCGGGACGGGGTCCCCTGGGGGGCCCGGGGCGACGGGGAATTCCGCGCCGGCGGGGATGATGGATTCGAGGGCGAGCCGGTGGGCGTTGACCACCTTTTCGGTCCTGTTCGTGATCCACCTGCTCGACTATCTCGACCGCTGGGCCCTGGCCGGGGTCCTGAAGAAGGTCCAGGTCGACCTGCAGATGAGCGACGGCCAGGCCGGATCGCTGAACTTCTACTTCCTGCTGACGTTCAGCCTGATTAGTCCCTTGATGGGCTGGTTCGGCGACCGGGGGCGGCGGACCTGGCTCCTGGCCTTCGGGGTCGGCCTCTGGAGCCTGGCGACGGTCGGCACGGGCCTGGTGCGGAACTACGGGGAGTTGACGCTCGCCCGGAGCCTGCTGGGGATCGGCGAGGCGACCTACGGCGTGCTCGCGCCGACGATCCTGGTGGATCTGTTCCGTCGGGAGCGGCGGTCGCGGGTGATGGCCTACTTCTACATGGCGATGCCGCTCGGGTATGCGCTCGGTGTCTTCGGCGCGGCCTGGATCGCGACGAACAGCCCGGCCTGGGTGGCCGGGACGGCGTTGGAGGCGTACGGCGGTTGGCGGCTGGCCTTCTTCATCGTCGGGGGGCCGGGCCTGCTGGCGGCCTTCACCGTCCTGCTCCTGCCCGAGCCGATCCGGGGGGCTAGCGAGAACGTCGAGCTTGATCGGGTGCAGGCCCACGAGCGGGTCATGCCGACGGCGGCCGATTACAAGGACCTGGCGGTGAACTCGTCGTACACGTACGTCGTGTTCGGGCTGGCGACGTTCACGTTCGCCTTCGGGGGGTTGGCGTACTGGCTGCCGTCGTATCTCGATCGGGTGAAGGGGTTCGGCACGGAGAAGGCGGCCCTGGTGGTGGGCCTGAGCGGCGGCCTGGCGGCGATCGTGGGGATGAGCCTCGGCGGCTGGCTGGCGGACACGCTCTCGAAGACGAATCCGAGGGCGTTGTTCCTGGTGCCGGGGACGGCCATGCTGCTGGCGGTCCCGTTCGTGCTGGGGGCGATCTTCAGCACGAGCGAGGCGATGATCATCGCGTCGATGTTCGTGGCGATGACGTTGATGCTGATGAACACCGGGCCCTGCAACGCGGTGATCGCCAACGTGGTGACGCCGAACATGAGGGGGGTGGCGTATGCCGTCTCGATCTTCTTCATCCACGTGCTCGGGGATCTCTGGTCGCCGATGCTGATGGGCCTGGCCTCGGATTACCTGGGCGACCCGGAGGTGATGGCCTCGTGGATCGGCGAGTGGCTCTTCCGGATCGGCGCCCGGCCGGTGGAGCAGCCGGACGGCTCGTACCGCAACCTGACGGCGGGGATGCTGGTGGTCGTGCCGGCGATCGTGCTCGGGGGCTGCGTCCTGCTGGCCGGTGCGCGGCACCTGCCGAGGGAGATGGCCCTGATGCTCGCCAAGCTGAGAGCGAACCCGGCGGCGCGTCAGGGGTGATCGCGGGAGGCCCGACCGACCTGATTCCGAGCGGCTCGGGGCGGGAAGAAGGACGGGTCTTCGTGTATGATCTCGGGCTGTGGCGCGAGGGAACGGGCCTCCCTGCCTGGTCGGCGGGTCGAGCCCTCCCGCGATGACGCCCGGTTGGAACCGCAGAACAAAGGGAGCGCGAAATCTCATGAGTCAACCCGTCAAGGTCGCGATCACCGGCGCCGCCGGCCAGATCGGCTACGCGATGCTCTTCCGGATCGCCAGCGGCGGCCTGTTCGGACCCGATCAGCCGGTGAAGCTCGGCCTGCTGGAAATCACGCCGGCTCTCGGTGCCTTGAATGGCACCTTGATGGAGCTGGACGACTGCGCCTTCCCGCTGCTCAAGGGGGTGACGGCGACCGACAACGCCGAGGAGGCGTTCGCCGATGCCGACTGGGTGATCCTCGTCGGCGGGATGCCCCGCAAGGAAGGCATGGACCGCGCCGACCTGATCCGCGCCAACGGCCCGATCTTCACCGGACAGGGCAAGGCGATCAACGCCGCCGCGCCGAAGGCGAAGGTGCTCGTCGTGGCCAACCCGTGCAACACGAACTGCCTGATCGCCATGTCGCACGCGCCGAACGTGCCGCGGGAGAACTGGTTCGCCATGACCCGGCTCGACGAGAACCGGGCCAAGGCCCAGCTCGCCCAGAAGGCCGGCGTCGGCGTCTCGGACGTGACCCGGATGACGATCTGGGGCAATCACTCCGACACCCAGTATCCCGATTACAAGAACGCCCGGATTGGCGGCAAGGCGGCGACCGAGGTGATCTCCGATCACGCCTGGCTCGGCGAGACGTTCATCCCGACCGTCGCCAAGCGGGGCGGCGCGGTCATCAAGGCCCGGGGGGCCAGCTCGGCGGCCTCGGCGGCGAACGCGGCGCTCGATTGCGTCCGGTCCTGCTCGCAGCCGACCCCCGCCGACGACTGGCACAGCGTGGCGATCTTCTCCGACGGCAACCCCTACGGCGTACCCGGCGGCCTGATGTACTCGTTCCCGATCCGGACGGGGGGCGACCTGTCCTGCTCGATCGTGCCCGAGCTGGCGATCGACGACGACGCCCGCCGTCGGATCGACGCCTCGGCCGACGAGTTGCAGAAGGAACGCGAGGTGGTGAAGGAACTGCTCGGCCCGGCGGTCTGATCACGTCGAGCATCCGGTGATTGACCCGACTCGGGGCCGTTCTTGTGAGGGAACAGGCCCCGGGATCGGGCATGCTCGCCTCCTCATCAACCGATCGGGCGGCCCAATCGGATCGAGAGGGGGAGCTCCAGGCCGTGGGCTTCCATGAGCGCCTCGTCGCCGAGGATGGTCTCGGGGAGGCCGTCGGCGACGATCCGGCCGGCGTCGAGCAGGGCGACGCGGTCGCAGAGCTCGAGGACCATTTCGAGGTCGTGCGTGGCGATGAGCTTCGTCGCCGAGAGGGATCGGATCAACGCGAGGAAGTTGCGCCGGGAGCGGGGGTCGAGGTTGGCGGTCGGCTCGTCGAGGACGAGGACTGTCGGCTCGCAGGCGAGGACGCCGGCCAGGCAGGCCCGCTTGCGCTCGCCGAAGCTGAGGTGGTGGGGAGGGCGGTCGGCGGCCCCGGCCATGTCGACGAGGTCGAGGCAGTGCAGGGCGATCCGGCGGGCGTCGGCCTTGCGGTGGCCGAGGTTCAGGGGGCCGAAGGCGACGTCTTCCAGGACGGTGGCGGAGAACATCTGGTCGTCGGGGTCCTGGAAGAGCAGGCCGACCCGGCGGCGGATCTCGGGGCCATTGCGCTCATCGACGGGGAGTCCGTCGATCCAGACCGAAGGCGCCGGTTCGGCACGCTTGAAGGACGGGAGCCCGTGGCCGTGCCCGAGCCCCGGGTCGGCACCGGCGCCGAGGCGGCCGGGGAGCAGGCCGTTGAGGTGGAGCAGGAGCGTGCTCTTGCCCGCCCCGTTGGGGCCGACCAGGGCGACGGTCTCGCCGGCCCGGAGCTCCAGGTCGACGCCGCGGAGCGCCTCCTTGCCGTCGGGGTAGCGGTAGCGGAGCCCCTGGACGAGCAGGGAGGCGGGAGGGGCATCATCAACGGCGGTCGGCGTCATGGTGTCGCGCACGGATCAAGGCTTCACGGTCGGGCGAATCGGGTCCGTCGAGGCTGCGGAAGGTACCGTCCCATCCCCGGGCGAGCATCGCGGCGTGGACACGCTCGCCGCGCTCGAACGACCGGAGGAGCAGGCCGGCGATGAGGGAGGCCCCGAGCGGCCAATCGGCCCATCGGGAGCGTCGGAAGGACCGGGACCGCCGGGCGCGGGCCATCCGGCCGAGTTGTTCGGCCAGGACGAACAGGTAACGGTACATCAAGAGCAGGGTGGCGACCAGCACCTTCGGCGTCTTCAGGCGATCGAGGGCGGTCATCAGGTCGCGGAAGGGGGTGACGTGGGCCAGCAGCAAGACGGAGAGGATCGTGATGCAGTTCTTGGCGAGGATCGTCCCGCCGACGGCCCACGGGCCGAGCGACGGGGCCATCGGGTGCGAGGGGGCGATCATCACGGCCAGCAGGACCACGACCGGCAGGACGGCCAGCCCGCGTCGCAGCAAGAGGCCGGGGGCGACCCCCGAGAATCCCACCAGGAGCGCCAGCAGGATGGCCGCGGCCCCGAGGGGCCGCCAGGTGCCGATCGGCAGGAGGACGACCGCGACGACCAGGGCGAGGGTCGCCAGGAGCTTGACCCTCGCGTCGAGCCGGTGCAGCGGCCCCCGGGCCGATCGATCGGGTTCGAGCCAGTCAAGCCGCATGGGGTTTCGGCCCCGCGTCGGGGGGAGAGGGGAGGTCGAGGTCGTCGATCCCCCGAGGCTTTCGGGTAAACGCCCTGGCCAGGATCAGGCCGGTGATGAAGACCGCGAGCGTGCCGATCAGGCCGACGGCCGCCGTGACCGCGGCGATGTCGGGCAGCCCTTCGATCGAGTAGTCCGGCATCGGGCCGGAGAGGATCGAGCCGGCCTCCTCGTCGAGGAACCCGAGCCGACCGCCGACGAATTCGAGGCCGTCGTCCTTGGGGGAGGCCAGGGGGGCCAGGAAGGCCGCGACCGCCAGCGAGGCCGCCAGGCCTCCGACGGCGACTCGGGTCCACCGGCCCGATCGCGTGGTGGCACGCTCGTCGTCGAAGATCAGGTCGGGGCGGACCGAGAGGACGGTGCGCAGGACGAGGCCGGTGATCATCGCCTCGCCCAGGCCGATGACGGCGTGGATCATGGTCATCCAGCCGAGCACCCGGGGGAGGTCGGACCAGTAGCCCGAGGCCCCCAGCTCGATCGTGAACGCCAGGGAGGCGAGCAGGACCGAGAACCAGGCCGCGACCATCGCCCCGATCAAGACACCGGACTGGCCGCCGATCGCCTTGCGGATCGGGTCGTAAATGGCGTATCCGCCGACGCTTGCGATGAGGCCGAGGTTGAGGAAATTGGCCCCAAGCGCCAGGACACCGCCGTCGGCGAAGAGCAGGCTCTGGACGATCAGGACGGTCCCGAGGACCAGGGCACCGGCCCAGGGGCCGAGCAGGACCGCGGCCAGGACCCCGCCGATCAGGTGCCCCGAGGCGGGGACCACGAACAGCGGGAAGTTGACCATCTGCGCCGCGAAGACGAAGGCAGACATGACCCCCATCAGGACCATCGTCCGGTCCCTGAGCTTCGCGTTCAGCTTCCGCAGGCCGAAGGCGAAGCCGCCGATCGCGAGGGCCCCGGTCGTGAGGACGACGGGCTGGGACAGGAGGTTGTCGGGAATGTGCATGGGCTCGGCTCCGCCGGGGACGGATCGGGTCTCTGGGGGCGAGCACGGACGGTGGCTCCGTCGGGCTCGGGCCGCCCCCGTGATCGTATGCGCGTTTTCACCATTCGCGCATAAAAGGCCCGGGTTCGTCAACGGGCTGGAGGCCGGGACCGGTCCGAATTGACGGGATGGGGGAGCTGCCGTATGGTCTTGGATGTCCGCGTCCCTGTCGGTCCGCTCCTGGTTTGCCCGTCTCGCGATCGCCCTTGCAATGCCTTCCGCCTGCGGCCGAGGTCACGGAGGACCGCCCATGCGAGCGTCACGGAAGCGCAGGATCGTCACGGTCATGATCGTCCTGGCCATCCTGGGGACCGCCATCCCGCTGGCGATCTGGCGGTCGTTGACCTACGAGCCGCCCTTCTACCGGAAGCTGGAGGCCAAGGACCGTCAGATCCGGAGGGTCGAGGCCGACCGCTTCGTCTCGCAGACCTTCCAGCTCCGCAACGACATCGCCAACGAGAACCGCTGGGAGGCGAGCTTCACCGACGAGGAGGTGAACGCCTGGATCGCCGAAGATCTGGTGACGCACTTCGCCGAGTACCTTCCCGAGGGGGTCCGCGATCCCTTGCTCGTCTTCGAGCTGGACCGGGCGACATTGGCCTTCAGGCTGGATCGGGGGCCGTTCACCTCGTTGGTCTGGGTCGTGGCCCGGGTCGAGGTGGAGGAGGACAACACCCTGGCCCTTCGTCTGGAAAAAATCCGGGCCGGGGCCATGCCGATCTCCCCCGATGAGGTGGTCGGGCCGATCGTCAACCGGGCCAGGGCACACGGCCTGGACGTGAACTGGACGAACGACCGCGGGGAGGCGGTCGTGCGCATCCGCTATTCGCCGAAGCCGGAACGGCTCGATGTGATCCTAGAGCGGGTCGTCGTGCTGGATGGCCGGCTCTACCTGAGCGGGCGGTCGGACCGGGAGGCCGGGCGGGTGTCGGGGCTGACCCTGCCGTCGCGTCGGGTGCTTCAGATCAAGTTCCCCATCCGATCATATTCACCCAATCGCCGCACCCATCAAATTCATCCCCAGACTTAGCAGCAATTCCTATGAAGAAACCTGATGCAACGAAAGCGACCCGCCAAGTTGTTTCCTGGCGGGCCGCTACGGCTCAATCAATCTCTGCCGGAGGGTCGGTCTGCTGCTGGACTACGTGTTGCGCATAGTAGTTCGTTAGAACCATGCCAGCAGGAGGGCCTTCAGTGTCTCGACGATCAAGTCAACCAAGAACCGTAGAAACAAGGCCCGAGAATATTTCCTGAACGAATGACTTTTCATGTCTCGCCCCGGTAAGGCAACAGGGCGATGCAATGCATCAAGTGATGCAAGCAATTGACCGCCCCCGTCCCTTGATCCGGGTCAGAGATCAGACTGGGCAGGGAGTTGTTCGGAGCCAGGGCTTAATTATTTACCATCACCAGAGAATTGGGGTGATCAAAGCTTCTCCCTGCTTGATTTGATCAGGATCAAATCCCCATCCGGAACCGCCAGCAGCGCTCGCCGAGCCGGAGCAACTCGACCTCGCCGATGACCTGACCGCCGGTCGCCCGGACAAGGACGCGGTCGTCGGCCCAGAGGAGCGGCTCGAAGGTCCCCCGGTCGACGCGGCGGACGGACCCTCGGTCGTTCGAGACGGGCCCCTCGTAGTCAAGGTAGGCGAGGCGGTGGTCTGGCAGCGAAGTTGCGGGGATGTCGGTCGCCGGCTCGGGGAATCGCGAGAGGGCCCAGGTGCGCAGGGCAGGGCCGGCTTCGAGCATGAAGTCCCAGTGGACTCCGTCCCAGCGGTGCTCCAGCACGACGAAGCGTGCAGGGCTGCCGGGGGGGGCCGGTCTCTCAGGCTCGGGGAGGTCGAGGCTCATCGAACTGGAGCAAATTGGACTGATCACCTACAATGGGACTGTTTCCACAACACGAGCAGTCGGGCACCCCTGGGTCCCAGGATGATCGTCCCGAACTTACTGGCGGAAAGGAGCGCTCGATGGATCGCGCCGCGATGGTCGAAAAGCTGAACGAGATCCTCAAGTGGGAGTATGCCGGGCTGATCCAGTACACCCAGTATAGCTTCCTCGTCCGGGGCACCTGGCGAGAGGTCTATTACAAGCTCTTCCGCGACAGCGGGGAAGAGGCGCTCGAGCATGCCCACAAGGTCGGCGACAAGATCGCGGCCCTGGGCGGCGTGACGACGGTCGAGCGGGGCGAGGTGAAGGTGACGACCGACCTGAACGAGATGCTCCGCAACTCGCTGGAGATGGAGCGTCGGCACGTCGAGCTGTACACCCAGGCCGTCGCCATGTGCGAGGACCGGGACGTGGGACTGCGGAACCTGCTCGAAGATATCTGCCAGATGGAGCAGGACGGCGCGGACCACCTCTCCAAGATCCTGGACGAGGGGGATCTGAGCGTCGGCTCGTCGGCCCGCCCGCAGCAGCGCACCGGCTGAGTCCAACTCGGATTGCGACATGGATCGGGCCGAATCATCGATCCGGGCCGAATCGGGGCCGGGGGTGCATGAATGTCATGCGCCCTCGGCCTTCGTGTTTGGATGGCGCTTGACCGGTGGGATCCGCCGGCGGCGGGAAGGGGAACGAAGAGGTTCCGCGTTCCCGAAGGGTCAGGCCGAGCCGTCTCCGACCGCGTGGCGGAACCGTCGAGGGCCGTCCGGGCCGGGGAAGGGGAGGGTGGCCGGGGCGTCCTCGTCGTCGGCATCGAGGGCCTCTCGGGCCTCGCTCATGCCGAGGACGCCCTGGAGCTGTGCCCACTGGCGCGGTTCGAGCTGCATCGAACGTTGCGTGAACCAGCCGATCCCTTCGGCGTGGTGTTGCTCGCACAGGCAGATCATCAGGCCGCCCTGGTCGGCTTGCTCCAGGGCAACCTGGAGCCGCTGGTAAGGGGCTGAACCCGGCAGTGTCGCTAGGACCGTCCGCGCCACGGTCGTCTCTCCATGGAACCGTCGGGGATGGATGAATTCGGGGGAGGGCGAGAATTCAGTTCGCGATTGAGATTCAGTCTCAGCTCTGATGGTTGGATCTTAACGGAAGGGTGCGTTCGATGGCAAGCACGAAGTGGGCGGGTCTCCGGAAATTCTCCGATCGGTGGGGGGACGGGCCGGAATGTCGGGGGAGGCGTCTTCATCTGGCCTGGGTCGACCGGCTCGGTTAAGCTCGTGGGGCGTCGACCGCCGATGGCGGGCGGCCAGGGAGGCGGGCAAGAACGCCATCGGAGCGGTTCGAATCGACAGCGGCGGGATCGTCGCGAGGGGGCAAAGGCGTGAGCCCGAAAGAGGTCTTGGCGTACATTCGCCAGCGAGAGGTGTTCACGGTCGATCTCAGGTTCATGGATTTCCCGGGCGTCTGGCAGCATTTCGCCATCCCGGCCGATGCGCTGACCGAGGCGACCTTCCAGGACGGCATCCCGTTCGACGGGTCGAGCGTGCTCGGGTGGCGGGCGATCAACGAGGCCGACTTGCTGGTCGTCCCCCAGCCGGAGACGGCGTTGATCGACCCGTTCGCGTCGCGTCCGACGCTGACGATGATCTGCAACATCCAGGATCCGATCACCCAGCAGGATTACACCCGGGATCCGCGCAACATCGCGCTGAAGGCGATGCAGCACCTCCGGGAATCGGGCGTGGCCGACGACTGCCGGATCGCCCCGGAGCTGGAGTTCTTCGTCTTCGACCGGGTCCGGTTCGACCAGACGGGGAACCAGGCGTTCTACCACGTCGATTCGGAGGAAGGGGCCTGGAACCAGGGGAGAGACACCCCCGAGAATCTGGGGTACAAGCCGCGATCGACGCTCGGCTACTTCCCGTGCCCGCCGATGGACAGCCAGTCCGATCTGCGGACCGAGATGGCGCAGATCATGAGCGATTGCGGGATCGCCACGGCCGCCTACTTCCACGAGGCGGCCACGGCCGGCCAGGGGGAGATCGACCTGCTCCCCCGGTCGCTGGTCGAGGCGGCCGATCACGTCATGCTGGCGCGCTACATCATCCGGAACGTGGCCAGGCGGCACGGCAAGTCGGCCACGTTCATGCCCAAGCCGCTCTTCGGCGAGAACGGATCGGGGCTGCACCTGCACCTGGGCTTCCGGTCCGAGGGGCAGTCGCTGATGGGGGGCAACGACTATGCCGGCCTGAGCGAGCTGGCGATGCACGCCGTCGGCGGCCTCATCCGCCACGCCCCGGCGCTCTGCGCGTTCGCCAATCCGACGACGAACAGCTACAAGCGCCTGGTCGAGGGGTTCGAGGCGCCGACGAAACTGGCCTATAGCCGCCGGAACCGGCAGGCGATCGTCCGGATCCCGGTCCACGACCCCGTGACCGATGGCCGCCGGATCGAGTACCGGTGCCCCGATGCGTCGTCGAACCCGTACCTCCTGTTCGCGGCCGTGATGCTGGCGGCGCTCGACGGCATCCAGACGCACGCCGACCCCGGCGAGCCGTTCGACCGCGACCTCTACGAGGTCCGGCCCGAGGAGCTGGACGAGGTCCGGGACACGCCCCGGTCGCTCGACGCGGCGCTCGACGCGCTGTCCCAGGATCACGATTTCCTGCTGCGGGGCGACGTCTTCACGCCCGACGTGATCGACACCTGGATCTGGTACAAGCGCCAGTACGAGGTGGAGGCCGTCCGCGTGCGGCCCCACCCGTACGAGTTCTCGCTCTATTACGACGTGGGGTGATTTCCCCGGTGCGCAAAGGTCCGAAGTCGGGGCGATCGCGGCGAGGGGGCCTCGGTTCTCGAGGCCCGGCGTTCGACCGACCCGTTCCGAGGGGGGCCGGCGGGCTCAGATCGGGGCGCCGGCCCGGCCTCCGGGGGTCCGGGTCGGGACCGTCTGGGTCATGGCCGCGGCGCCGATCTCAAGGACCCCCACCACGACATGCGGCACCCAAACGAATTCGGCGAAGCCGAACAGCCAGGGGGACAGCGCGAGGAAGATGCCCGCGACCGCATCTAGGGCCAGGTGCATGGGCATGGGCACGACGCCGAGGACGCCGAGCTCGTAGTTGGTCATCAGGGAGTAGACGATCGTCCCGGCGCCGAGGATGACCGGCACCCAGGTCTCCGCCCCGTCGGCCGCGAAGCCGAAGACCCAGGGGGCCGCGATGAGCAGGATGCCCACCAGATAGTCGACGACGCCGTGAATTTGAGTCGGGATGATCCGCATGGTCGAGTCGCTCCGGAGCAGTCCGATCGGGCAGGGGACTCCGCCACGGTGTCGGGAATCCCCGTCGTCGATGGGTTGCAAACCGGGCGCCGATCGAATTCGAGGGCGGGGGCGACTCCCGAACGAAAAAAACGCCCGCCAGGGCCGGAGGCCGAGGCGGGCGTGTGCAGCGTGATTCGGTCGGGATCGGGTCGGGGAAGGGGGATTATTCCTTCTCCTTGACCTTGAAGCCCTTCTCGAAGGCGGCGGGGGAGAAGAGGAGGGTCAGCTTCTCGGCGTCCTCGGCCCCTTCGACCTTGGCCAGGCAGTTGCCGCAGCAGACGGCGACGGTGGCGCCGGCGACCTCGGCGGTCTTGGTCTCATCGGCCGGGCGGCCGGAGAGCGGGCAGGCGGTCTGTTCGGCCTGGCCGGTGGCGACGAGCTGGGCGTTGGCCTTCTCGGCGAACTTCGCGGTGTCGGCCTTGAAGGCGCCCGGGCACTTGCCGCAGCAGAAGTAGACCGAGGCACCCTTGTACTCGGCCTTCTGCTCGGCCTTGACCGGGGCGCCGGAGACCGGGCACTTGACGTCGTCGAGCTTCGGCTCGTCGGCGATGAAGGCCATCGCGGGGGCGGCGAAGGCGATTGCAACCAGCAGGGAGAGCGTACGCATGGATTGTTCCTCGTGATCGGAGGCCAGCAAAGAGACTCGGGATGCCACGCGGTCGGTCCGATTCGGTCGCGATCGGGCCGCGTCGTGCAGCGCGGCGAGATCGGGCCGGATCGGGCCGGATCGCAGGAATTACTCTAGAGCCTCGTCAAGGCGTCGTACAGGGGGAAGCACCTCGTCCGGCGCTTTCACGATTGGGGGCCGGTGGCCTGATCGTGACGGGGAACCTCGGTCGGTCCCGGGGCGGGGGACTCGTCTCGGAAGGCGAGGAGCATGAGGGTCGCGGCCCCGACGACGAGCATGTTGTCGGCGAAGTTGAAGATCGGGAAATCGAAGCCGATGGAGTCGACGTGGACGTGCACGAAGTCTCGGACGTGGCCGAACCGGAGGCGGTCGTAGCAGTTGCCGATGGCCCCGGCCATGATCAGCCCCAGCGCGGCGGTCTGCCAGCGGTCGGTCGCATTGCCGAGGATGAACAGCCAGTAGATGATGAACACGCCGGCGACGATCGACAGGACGGCGAACATCAGGCTGCCGAAGGCGAGGTCGCCCCCGATCCCCCAGAGGGCCCCGGTGTTGTAGCTGGTGCGCAGCTCGACGATGTCGCCGATGACCGAGACGGCGGGCGAGCCGGGCGGCCCGACCTTCTCGAAGACGAGGGCCTTGGTGATCAGGTCGAAGGCCGATCCGCCGAGGGCGAGCCCCCAGAACAAGAGCCATCGGCTGGCGGGGAACGAGCGAGGGCCGATGGAAGCCCCCGCGGTTCCGGTGTGAGCGCCGGTCAAGGGCTGCGTCTCCATCGCCGAGCCTTTCGCGTCCTGCCGGGCCGGTCCGGCCCGTCGAGAATCGGATCGATCACCCGAGGGCCACTCGATTTTCGTGCGCCCGGGCACACTCGATACAATAGCGGGTGTAGGGGAGGGCCTGAAGGCGAGCCTTGGCGATCGGCTTCTCGCAGTCGCCGCAGCGGCCGAAGTTGCCGTGGTCGAGGCGGGTCAGGGCGGCGGCGATCTCGTCGAGCGTCTCCTGCTCGTTCTCGATCAGGCCGAGGGTGAATTCCTGGTCGAAATTATCGGTTCCCAGATCGGCCATGTGGATCGGCATGCTCGAAAGGTTCCCGCTCCCGGCGTCTCCGCCGCGGTTGAGGGCCTCATCGGTCATCTGATCGACATCCCCCTGGAGCCGGGCGCGTAGGCTGAGCAGGACCTTGCGAAACCGTTCCTGCTCGTCTTTCTTCAACCGGCTATCGCTGGCCATCTGCTCGAGCCTCCGCAGGCGGTCTGGGCCTGATCGGGGGATCGCGATGGGGAAGGATGCTAGTCTCCCCTCGCCCCCCTTGTCAACGCGAGCCGGGCGATCGACCCGGTTGGCGTGGATGTGCACGAATGTTTCGACCCTACAGATTACACCGAACGGGATCGGCGACGCCAGTACCGCCCTTCGATTTGCATTGCAGCCGCGCACTTGACCTGGCCGGGGCTCGGGGTAGCCTTTCACCCAGTAGGGGAGTCCTCCAGGGGCCGGCGACCGGGGCACGGTCGGGCCGGTTCGGGGACCAGTCGGGAGTGCCTCCATGAGTGACAGCGCGTCGAAATTGATCTTCATCACCGGGGGCAGCGGGCTGGTCGGCAGCCACGCGGTCGAGGAGGCGAAGCGGCGGGGCCACCGGGTCCGGGTCCTCGTGCGGTCGACCAGCGATACCTCGTGGCTCGATCGGCAAGGGGTCGAGAAGGTCGTGGGGGACCTGGAAGACGCCGGATCGCTCCGAAGCGGGTGCGAAGGGGCCGACTGGGTCTTCAACTGCGCCGCGAAGGTCGGCGACTGGGGGACGCTGGACGAATTCCGCCGCCTGAACGTCGAGGCGCTCCGGCTCTTGCTCGACGCGGCGGTCGATGCCCGCGTCGGTCGGTTCGTGCACGTCAGCTCGCTCGGCGTCTACGAGGGGCGGGATCATTACGGGACCGATGAGACCACGCCCCCGGCGGCCAACTCGCTCGACGCCTATACGCGGTCGAAGACCGAGGCCGAGCAGCTCGTCCTGAAGACCCATGCCGAGCGGGGATTGCCGGCCTCGGTCGTGCGGCCGGGGTTCATCTACGGCGAGCGGGACCGCACGGTCCTGCCGAAGCTGATCAACGCCCTGCGCAAGGGGACGTTCGCCTATTTCGGGTCGGGCGAGCAGGTGCTCAACTGCATCTACGTCAAGAACCTTGTGACGGGCATCTTCCTCGCCGCCGAGGCCCCGGAAGCCATCGGCGAGGTCTTCAACCTGACCGACGGGCAGCGGATCACGAAGCGTCAGTTCGTCTCCCGGGTGGCGCAGCTCGCCGGCCTGAAGGAGCCGACGCGGAAGATCCCGCTCGGAGCGGCCCGGGTGCTGGCCAACGTGGTCGAGACGGTCGCCAAGGCCCGGGGGGCCAGGCGGCCCCCCCTCATCAACAAGGCGCGCTACAAGTTCCTCGGCTTGAACCTCGATTATTCGATCGAGAAGGCACGCAGGGTGCTGGGATATCAGCCGCCGTACACCTTCGAGCAGGGGATCGAGGCCGCCATGGCCGACCTGACCGGGCCCCCGACCGCGATCGCACCGGCCCCGGCGGCCCGATCGTCGCCGACGGCCTGAGCGCCCCGGCGCCCGATCGTGGCCTGGCGCGGGCCGTTCGGTCCTGCGTCGCTTTTTGGTGGGGGGGGAATCTCCCGCCCTCGGCTTTGGTATCCTGCTCGACGGTCGGCCTCGTTCTCGTATTGTCCGGAATCCGCACCTTCAGGAAACAGCTCCGATGGAACAGGTCAAAGGCAAGCGCGTCGCGGTCCTGGTGGAGAAGCTTTACGAAGATCTGGAACTCTGGTACCCGGTCCTCCGGCTCAGGGAGGCCGGTTGCAAGGTGACGATCGTCGGGCCGAAGGCCGGCGAGTCGTACGCCTCGAAGCACGGGTACCCGGCCAAGTCGGACGCCGCGGCGGCCGAGGTGAAGGCCGACGACTTCGACGCCATCATCATCCCCGGGGGCTACTCGCCCGACCACATGAGGCGCTGCCGGCCGATGGTGGATCTGGTGACGAAGGCCGCCCACCAGGGGAAGGTGCTGGCGGCCATCTGCCACGGGCCGTGGATGCTCTGCTCGACCAAGGCGATCGAGGGTCGGCGGCTGACCGGGTTCTTCGCCATCCGAGACGACGTCGAGAATGCCGGGGCCGTCTGGGAGGACGCCGCCTGCGTCCGGGACGGGAACCTCGTGACCAGCCGGACCCCCGACGATCTCCCCGCGTTCATGACGGGGATTTTCGAGGCCATGACCGAGTCGGCCGCTCGCTGAGCGATCGATCTCGGTGGCCGCTCCGATCGTGGGGCAGCGACCGACCCCATGCCACCCGGTCCGATCCGGTCAGGCGGTCCCGTCTGCCGATCGGGTCGGATCGGACGGGGCGAGGATCAGATCCCGGAGCTGGAGGGAACCTCCGGGCGGGGGGCGGATGGTGAGCCATCGATCGGACCCGTCGGGGTCGGGGATCGCGGCGACCGGCTGATCGTCGATCCAGAGTTGGGCCGTCGACCCCTCGACCCGGAGCCGGACGCGGTGCCAGTCGTCCGGCGTCTTCGGCGACGGGATCGGGGAGTCTGTCGGCATGCCGAGCCGATAGCCGGCGATGCCGATCTGCCCGAGGTCGGCCGGATTGGCCCGGAGCAGGGCGGAGAGCTCGAAGGACTCGGGCAAGTGGGCCGGGAGCCGGAGCGGATCCGCCTCGGCGGCCGGTGAGACCTCGAGTTCGAGCAGGTGGAACGGCTCGGGCGGTGCCTCGGCCATCGCCGGTGGCAACGCCTCGGCAGGATGATCGAACAGCGAAACCCGAGAGACCGCGAGCAGGACCACGACCATCGCGCCCGACATCATAAGGCGCCACCAGGCCGGAGCCGACTGCTGGATCGGGAAAGGGCAGTGCAGGAGCATGGCGACCCGGAGGACGAGCGGGGAGCCGTGGGGGGATCGGGCCCCCGGGGTCGACGCGGTCGGACGGGTGACCGGGGCCGGATCGTTCCGGCCTCCCACGGCCAGGCTCACCAGAGACGCCGCGTAGGCTCGGCCGGGGGTTCCGAGTTTCTGCGCGGCCAGGTCATCGGCCAGGATTTCCTGATCGAGGAGTAGCCGCCTGCGGATCCACCAGGCCGGGGGGACCACGAACCAGAGGGCCTGGACGAGGGTCGCGAGCCAGACGAAGCGCGGGTCGCGGTGCTCGGCATGCGCCAGTTCGTGGCGCAGGACCATCCGGAGGCGATCGGCCGATCCGGGGCCGACCTCGTCCCAGCCTCCCGGGAGCACGATCGAGGGTCGGATCCCGCCGATGAGGACCGGGCGACCGAGCTTCCGCGAGACGAGCAGCGCCGGGCGCCCGGCCTGGCGTTCCGCAGACAACAGCCCGGCGTACTCATCGAGGGCCCAGGCCGAGGCCGGCCGGGAGGCCCGGATCAGGCGTCGTGATGCCAGCGAGCCGATGGCGATCCAGCCGAGGCCGGCCGCGACGCTGGCGAGATAGCCGATCGTCAGGACGCGGCTCAGGAGACCGAGCGGGGGGGCCTGCCCGCCGAACAGGGAGACCGCCGTGGCGAGCAGGTCGGGCCGAGGGCCGGGGCCCTCGACGGATCCGATCGGCACGAGGATCAAAGGGCCGAGGCTCAAGGCCCCGACCACCCCCGCCCGGGCCACGGCCCGCCGCCGGACAGGCTGTCGGCAGGCCATCATCGCGATCATGACGAGGGAGAGCCAGGCGGCCGTCACGATCCCGAGGTCGAGCAGCCAGAGCCCCAGGCGATCGACCCATGCGAGCATCGGCGAGGTTCCAGGGACGTGATGGGGGACGATTCGGCGGGGCGGTTCAATCCGACCGGTTTCGCGAGCCGACCACGGTCGAGCCCTGGCGCTGGGCCTCGTCGAGCATCGCCCGGAGGCGGTCGAATTCCTCGGGGGTCGGCGGCTTCGAGTCGAGCAGGGCCACCAGGGTCCGGTCGAGCGCGCCGTCGAAGACGCGGTCGACGAAGCGTCGGGTCAGGTCACGGATGGTCCGCTCCGGCGATTTGAGCGGCATGTAGATGAACGTACGCCCCTCGACGACATGACTGACGAGTTCCTTCTTCTCCTCCATGATGTTCAGCAGGGTCTGGACCGTGCTATAGGCGACCGGCCCGCTCTCCTTGACCAGTTCGTCCTGGACCTCTCGGACGCTGGCGCGCCCCTTGGCCCAGAGAACCTTGAGGATCTCGAGCTCGCGATCGGTGACCATCTGGACTTTTCTCATGGTGGACGCTCCCCGGCTGGCTGGAACGGCGTCGTTCGATCTCCTCAACGTAGCGGGCGGCCCGCGCGCAAACAACCCTGAAGTCGTTCGGGTTTCCCGGATTAGGGAACGGCCGGCTCATGCGGTCGCGATCGCATGCAGGCGTTGTCGGAGCAGTTCGGGGAACTTCGCGTACCACCGCTGATTGAGGGGGGAAGGGTGGGGGAGCGGGCCGAGGACGATCGACTTGCGGAGGGTGCCCGCCTCGGTCTCGACGACCAGTTCGCAGGGCAGTTCGGCCTCGTAGCGGTCGTCCCGGCCCCAGAACTCGTCGATCCGTTCGGCACCGACATAGGGGGTGAACCACTTGAAGGCCTCGGTCCCGAGGCAGAGCAGGCGATCGCCGGACCAGTGGGCGGCGAGGAATTCGGCCACGAAGGGGCGGAAGCGTTCCTTGACCGCCGACGAATACGCCTTGTTGCCGGGCGGCTTGTAGGGCACCGTGTTCGAGAGCAAAATGTGCTCGAGGGCGGCTTCGAGCCTCGGGTCGTCGTCTGCGGCTTCCCCCGCGAAGACGCGGACGACTTCGCGACGCACGAGGCGACCGCCGGCGCCGACCTGCGGTTGCCCCCATTTCACCTCGTCACGCCCCAGGTCGCGGCCGAACGAGCACACGCGAGCCGATCGCGAGCCGGCGAAGAGGACGGGCCAGGTCGGGTCTTTCTTCGAGGCCGCATAGACCGGTTCGTCGATCGGGAACTCCGCCCGACGGGCTTCCCGGGCGATGGCTTCGAGCAGGTCGTCGACGCTGCGCATGGCGAGTCTCGATGGGGAGGTGAGAGTCGGGGCCCCGGTGCCCCGATCGATCATGGCCTGGTTGCTCGGTCAGGTCCAGGCAATTGAAACAGGGTGGCGAACCCCGGCACGAGTCCGGCGTGTCCGGGAGTCGTCGGCCACGGCGGATCGTGGTACAATGACCGACCCTTACTTTGATGTTTCCCGCGAAGTCGATCGAATCGAGCCAGGTGGACCGCCTCTCATGACGCGCATCGCCATCTACGACACCACTCTGCGCGACGGCAGCCAGGGCGAGGGAGTGAACTTCTCGCTCCAGGACAAGCTGCTGATTACCCGACGGCTCGATGAACTGGGGATCGACTACATTGAAGGGGGATACCCCCTCTCGAACCCGAAGGACGAGGCCTACTTCCGGGCCGTGCGCGACCTGGACCTGGAGCATGCCCGCGTCGCCGCCTTCGGGATGACCCGCCGCCGCGACATCGCCGCGGAGGACGACCCGGGGATGAAGGCCCTGGCGGGCGCCGGCTCCCCCGTGATCACGGTCGTGGGCAAGAGCTGGGATCTGCACGCGAGGGAGGTGCTGGGGGTCAGCCTGGAGGAGAACCTCCGGATGATCGCCGACTCGGTCGCCTTCCTCGGGGCCGCGGCCCACGGGCCCGAGGTCGTGTACGACGCCGAGCATTTCTTCGACGGCTACCGCAAGAACCCGGATTACGCCCTCGACACGATTCGAGCCGCCGCCGAGGCGGGGGCCGCCTGGATCGTGCTCTGCGACACCAACGGCGGCACCTTGCCCGAGCAGATCGCCGAGGCGATCGACGCGGTCCGGTCGGTGACCTCCGTCCCGCTGGGGATCCACACGCACAATGACGGCGAGCTGGCGGTGGCCAATACCCTGGCCGCCATCCGTCGGGGGGCGACCCAGGTGCAGGGGACGATCAACGGCATCGGCGAGCGCTGCGGGAACGTCGATCTGTGCAGCGTGATCGCCAACCTGTCTCTCAAATATGAGGGGTACGAGCTGCTCCGGCCGGGCAGCCTGACCCGCCTGACCGAGGTGTCGCGCTACGTCTACGAGCTGGCGAACCTGAACTTCCGGAACGGCCAGCCGTTCGTCGGGGCCAGCGCCTTCGCGCACAAAGGGGGGATGCACGTCCATGGCATCCGGAAGGTGGTGCACAGTTACGAACACATCGACCCGAGCCTCGTGGGCAACGAGCGCCGGGTGCTGGTCAGCGAGCTCTCGGGCCGTTCGAACATCGCGGAGAAGCTGGCCGAGCACGGCCTGGAGCAGGACTCGGCCCTGATGGCCCGGGTGCTCTCCCGGGTGCAGGACCTCGAGAACGAGGGGTACCAGTTCGAGGCCGCCGAGGCCACGTTCGTCCTGCTCGTCGAGAAGGAGGCCGGGCGCTATCGGAACTGGTTCGAGCGGCTGCATTATCACGTGAGCGTCGAGGCCCGGGACGGCGGCGAGCCGATCACCGAGGCGACGGTCAAGCTCCGCGTCGGCGAGACGACCGAGCACACCGTGAGCGAGGGGGACGGCCCGGTCAACGCCCTGGACGGGGCCTTGCGCAAGGCGCTCGAATCGCACTTCCCGACGCTCCGGGAGATGAGCCTGATGGATTACAAGGTCCGCGTCATCAATGCCCGGGCCGGCACCGCGGCCCGCGTCCGGGTGGTGATCGAGAGTCGCGACAAGGACTCGGTCTGGGGGACCGTCGGCGTCTCCGAGAACGTGATCGAGGCCAGTTGGCTGGCCCTGGTCGATGCCTTCGACCACAAGCTCGCCAAGGACGCCCGGCAGTCGGCCTCGGCCCAGGCGCAGGCCCAGGCGAGGGATCGCCTGGCGTCGGCGTCATCGGGCGGGTAAGGCAGAAACCGGCTTGATGCGTCCCGACACGACCGGGGACGGGAGAATTGACCGCGTGATGCGAGAGATCCGAGCCTGCGGGATCTTGTTGATGACCCGCTCCGAGCCCCGATCGTTTCTCTTGATGAAACACAAGGACCGCTGGGATCTGCCCAAGGGCAGGCTCGACCCCGGCGAGTCGGATCTGGAGTGCGCGGTCCGCGAGTTCGAGGAGGAGACGGGGATTCCTCGCTCCTCGATCGACCTGGATGCGACCTTCCGATTCGAACTGGTCTATTACCCGGTCCGGAAGAAGACCGGGACGCCCGATCGCAAGACGCTCGTCGTCTTCCTGGCCACGGTGGTCGATCGCGTGCCGATCGTCGTCTCGGAGCACCTTGGGCACGAATGGTTCGCCTGGCAGCCGCCCCACGCCATCCAGGAGCAGACCATCAACCCGTTACTGGCTGCGGTGGCCGAGCACCTGGATCGGCCGGTCGGGCCGGCCTGAGCGGCCTCGATTCGTCATCGGGACACAACGCGAGACGGCCCGCAAGGATTGCTCCTGGCGGGCCGTCTCGCATGGTTCTGGCCGGGGTGTCCGGGCGCGGGCGGCGCCGCGGGCTTACCGGCTGGTTGCGAGGGCCTCGGTGTCCTTCTTCGATCGCTTCCCGAGCCATTCGACGAGGATCGGGGCGGCGATGAAGATGGTACTGTAGGTCCCGCTGATGAAGCCGATCACCAGGCAGAACGAGAACCCGGCGAGCCCCTCGCCGCCGAAGCCGTAGAAGATCACCACGACGAGCCAGGTGGTCAGCGAGGTGAGGATGGTCCGGCTCAGGGTCATGTTGATCGCGTCATTGACCAGGCGGGCCGTGAGGTTCGGGGACTTGCCCTTGATCTCCCGGATGCGGTCGAAGATCACGATCGTATCGTTGACCGAGAAGCCGATGAGGGTCAGGAACGCGGCGATCATCGGCAGGTCGATCTTGTAGCCGGCCAGGGCGACGGCACCGAGCGCGATGAGCACGTCGTGAATCAGGGCGATCACCGCCGCGAAGCCGTAGGCGACCGCCTGGAAGCGGAACCAGAGGTAGGCGATGATGATCAACCAGCTCGCGACGATGGCCACGATGGCCTTCTGACGGGTCTCGCCCGCCACGATGCCGCCGAAGTTCTCCAGCCGTTCGAACAGGAAGTCGCGGTCATTCCGCAGCTCCTCCCCGAGCGACGCCAGGGCGGGGTCGAACTGATCGGCCGGGAGGGTCGTGGTCAGTTCGAGCGTCTCGCCCGCCTGGTCCGGGTCGTTGGGCGGGGCATCGGGATTCGAGATGCTGAACTGGTTCCGGGGGCTGGGCACCGGGGGATTGGCCGAGGCCAGGACGCGGGCCAGCGCCTCGGAAATCCGGGACGGCGCGAGCGGGAGATTCAACGAGAGGCGATAGCGGCTCGCGTTCGACTCCTCGAGGACGGGGTCGGCATCCTCGGTGATCGGCTCGGTCTGCAGCTCGATCCGCACGAGGCTGTCGCTGAAGGCCTCGAGGATCGCGTCCTGGACGGCCTCGGGCGACTCCTCGGTCGTGCGGATGTTGTACCGAGGGGCAGAGGCGGCGCCGCCTTCCTCGTCGACGATCGTCAGGCTCTCGACCGTCACGTTCGGGAGGTATTCGCCCGCCCGATCCCGCACGGTGGACACCCGGGCCGAGGGGCTCTGCCCCTCCAGGGTGTCGTCGTCGAGCCGGAGCGTGACCAGGGTGCCGCCGGTGAAGTCGATGTTGTACATCGCCCCGCGCTGGTCGGCGCCGCCGCGGTTGAAGAACATGGTCAGGCCGAGGGCGATGACCACGACCGAAGCGGCCATGCAGTAGCGCCGGGGGGCGACGAAGTCGATGTTCGTCTTGCTCAGGAGCCGGAGCATGCTGAGCCGCTTGATCCAGCCCTTCTGGTAGGCCAGCTCGAAGAGCGTCCGCGAGACGAAGACGGCCGTGAACAGGTTCCAGAGCAGGCCGATGATCGTCACCAGGGCGAACCCCTTGACCTCCTCCGTCCCGACCGACCAGAGGACGATGCCGGTGAGGATGGTCGTGACATTCGAGTCGAGAATCGTCGACCAGGCCTTGCCGAAGCCGTTGCGGATCTGCTGACCGAGCGGCGCGCCGCGGTCGCGTTCCTCCCTCATCCGTTCGAAGATGAGGACGTTCGCATCGACGGCCATGCCGATCGTCAACGCGAGGCCGGCGAGGCCGGGCAGGGTGATCGAACTGCCGGTCAGGGCCATCGAGGCCAGCAGCAGGATCATGTTCAGGAGCAAGGCGATGACCGAGATCAGGCCCGCGACCCGGTAGTAGACGAGCATGAACAGGGGGACGAGGCCCAGGGCGATCGTGATGGCGTAGACCCCCTTGCGGATCGTGTCCTCGCCGAGGGTGGGGCCGATCGTCTCCTCCTGGAGCGGCGGACTCTGCAACGCGATCGGCAGGCTGCCCGCGCGGAGGATGTCGATCAGGTAGTTGACCTGTTCGGTGGCCTGGCTGCCGCGCCCCCCCATGGTGATGATGCCGCGGTCGGTGATGCGGTCATTGATCTGGGGGGCCGACATGATCTCGCCGTCGAGCAGGATGGCGAGGTTGAATCGGAAGGCCCCCTCCTGTCGCGGGCGATATTTCCCGGTCAGGTTGCCGAAGCGGCGCGAGCCGTCCGAGTCGAGGTTGAACCCGACGGCGGCCCGCATCTGCTCGTCGGTGGTCGGGTAGACCCGGTCGAGCATGTCGCCGGTCACGTCCTGAGAGTCCCGGGGGACCTCGTAGAGCACGAAGAACTCGGTCAGGCCCGGCTGGGTGGGGACCGGCACGCCCCGGACGATCCAGTCGCCGGCGGCCTCGGGGCTGATCGAAACCCCGTCTGCCCCCAGGGCGATGCCGCTCGGGTTGTAGGCCAGGCGGTAGGAGGTGACGACGTCGAGGCCGTGCGCGTCGGCGAAGGTCAACGTGTTCGAGGAGTTGCCGGACACCTCGGCCGAGACGGAGGCCGCTTCGCCATTGCGGCGGCCTTCGAGGACGACGGGCAGCCCGGCGTAGCGGTTGGTGGGCCACTCCCGGATGGGGTCGATCACCTCGTTCGAGCCGTTGCCGAAGTCGACCGAGTAGCGGGTGATGGCGCCCGAGTCGAACTGGTGCGGTCGGCGAAGGACCAGCGTGTCCTCGGTGTTGCGTTCGATCTCCAATCGGGCCGAAGGCGCATCCCCCGAGCGTTCGAGGACGACCTGGAGCCCGCGGAAGCGGTTCGGCTCCCAGTCGGCGTCGGTGTCGGTGATGGTCCGCTCGCCGACCGAGGTCGGGGTGCCGGTCGCGGCGGGCACGACCAGTTCTTCACCGACCTTCGCCCAGCGGAAGCTCTCGGAGTTGGAGCCGGGGGAGGTGACGACCGGCAGGCGATCGACGATCGGGTCGGTGTCTCGGTTGAGGCGATTGAGGTAGGACGGGAAGTCGGCGGCCCGGTTGGTGGAGGCGAGGATGCGGAAGGCGAGCGAGCCTTCCTCGGTCAGCTTGCGCTTGACCTCCTCGGCCTGGTTGGCCATCTCCTCGGGCATGATGATCTCGACGCGATCCTGGCCGACGGGCCGGATCGTGATGTCGAACACGCCTTCGGGGTTGATCCGCCGCTTCAGGGCCGCCACGAGTTCGTCGAGGTCGACCTGCTCGCCGGCCTGTTCCTCGACCTGGTAGACCAGGATCGTGCCGCCGGAGAGGTCGATGCCCAGCTTCAGGGGGCGCTCGTCGCTCAGGCCGAGTTGCTGAGAGAAGAGGATCGCCAGGCCGGAGACGGCTGCAAGGGCGATCAGGATGAGGCGAGAGGTCACATTCTTCATGGCAGGTCCTTGGGGGCCGCACGGCGAGGGGGGAGATGCGTCCCCGTCCGGCCCGGGGCGGAGCGGCCCGGCCCCGTCCCGATCCGATCGTCATTCAAGATCATTCCATTGACGATTGCCGCCCTGCGACCCCGACGCGCGAACCGTCAGGGGCAGGGCCCAGCTCAAGAGGCTTTCTTTTCCGCCCCTCCCGCGTCGACGAGGCCGACAACGCTCGTCTTGCGGCAAGTGAGCCTGACCCCCTTCTCGTCGTCGATCCGGAGCACGATCTTGTCGGCCTTCTCGTCGACCGACACGACCGTCCCGTAGATGCCCGACTCCGTGAGCACGCGGTCGTTCTTCTTCAGGGCATGGATCATCGCCATGCGACGCTTCTGGTTGCGCATGGGCAGCCAGAAGAACAGGAAGAAGGCCAGCAGCAGCACTGGCCCGAATTGCACGAGCAGCACCATCATGGGAGACAGGGAATCTTCGCCGCCGGCCCCCTGAGCCGCCTGGGCGAAGCACACCGGAATGAGCGAGCAGATCGTGCCGGGCATGGTCGGGGGTCGTCGTTTCTTCGAGTCGGACGGACGTTGCGGAGTCACTGGGTCGGCGATCGGTCTCGGAAAGACCGCCCGCCGCCAGACAATCGGATCACTTTACCGACGACGGGCCAAGGGCTTCAAGCGTCTCCGCCCGGAATTGGACGTAACGGCCCGCCCGGATCGCTTCCCTGGCCCGGGAAACCAGGCGGTGCAGGAACGCGAGGTTGTGGACCGAGGCCAGGATCGGGCCGAGCATCTCGTCGGCGAGGAACAGGTGGCGGATGTATCCCCGGCTGAACCGGGAGCAGGCGAGGCAGTCGCACCCCTCCTCGATCGGGCGCGGGTCGGTCTTGTGCGCGGCGTTGCGCATGCGGACCGTCCCCTGCATCGTCAGGCAGGTGGCGTTACGGCCGTTGCGGGTCGGCAAGACGCAGTCGAACATGTCGACCCCGGCCGCGATCGCATCGAGCACGTCCTGGGGGCGGCCGACCCCCATCAGGTAGCGGGCCTGGTCCGAGGGGAGGTGGGGGGTGCTGACGTCGAGCGCCTTGCGGATCTCCTCGGGGGACTCGCCGACGCTGACGCCGCCGATCGCGTAGCCGTCGAACCCGATCTCGACGAGCCGCTCAGCGCACTCGCCGCGGAGATCCGCGTGGGCCCCGCCCTGGACGATCCCGAACACCGCCTGGTCGGGGCGTGACCGGGCCTCCTTACAACGTCTCGCCCAGCGGACGGTGCGGTCGGTCGCCTCGGCGATGGCCGCCTTCTCGGCCGGCAATGCGGGGCAATGGTCGAGGACCATCGCCACGTCGGATCCGAGGGCCTCCTGAATGGCGATCGCCCGTTCGGGGGTCAGGTCGAGCAGGCTGCCGTCGAGATGCGACCGGAACGCCACCCCGCGCTCGGAGAGGGTCACCCGGTCGCTCATGCTGAAGACCTGGAAGCCCCCCGAATCGGTCAGGATCGGGCCGTCCCAGGCCATGAACCGGTGCAGGCCGCCGAGTTGCTCGACCGCCGCCTCGCCGGGCCGCAGGGCCAGGTGATAGGTGTTGGCCAGGAGCATCCGGCTGCCCGCGGCCCGGAGCAGGTCCGGCACGACCCCCTTGACGGTCGCCTGGGTGCCGACCGGCATGAAGATCGGCGTCTCGACCGTCCCGTGGGGCGTGTGCAGGAGGCCACTGCGCGCGGCCGAACCGGAGTCGACCGCGAGCAATTCGAATCGGACAGGGGCGACCATGCGTCTTCGGGCTCGCGGGCCGTTGGGGGGAGAGGGCGGGGCGGCCGTGGAACGGGGCGCAGACCGCCCCGCGATCCGGTCAGTCGTTCCGCAGCTTGAGCCCCATCTCGGAGAGCTTCTCCCGGACCTCATTGAGCGAGGTGACGCCGAAGTTCTTGCATTCGAGCAGCTCGTCCCCGGTCCGGCTGACGAGGTCGCCGATCGTCTGGAGGTTCAGCTTCGACATGCACTTGCGCGATCGGACGGACAGGTTCAGCTCGCTGATCGGCTTGCCGAGGATCGCCCGCTCCTCGGGAGAGACCTCGACGGCCGACGGGCCGCTCGGGGCCGGAGTGTGGTGGGCCGGCCGGGCCAGGTTCGCCCCTCGCTCGGCCGATTCCAGGGCCATGCCGAGGCGAAGGCCCTTGGTGTCCATGATCTGCTTGATCTCGGACAGGGAGGTCTCGCCGAAGTTCTTGGAGGCGAGCAGGGCGACCTCGGTGGTCCGGGTCAGGTCGCCGAGCGTGCGGATGTTCATCTTCCGCAAGCAGTTGCGGCTGCGGACCGACAGCTCGAAGTCGGTCACGGGGATCTCGAGCAGGGTGCGGAGCCGGTCGTACTGCTTCTCCAGGCTCTCGTCGTAGTACATGTCGCGGCTGGCGCGGCAGTCCTTGGCGTAGAGCCGGGCCCGGGGCTCGTTCCCCAGGTGGTCGAGGACCTGGTTGTAGAAGGTCTCCGCCTCTCGGTAACGCTGGTCGTCTTCGAGCAGGATGCCGAGATTGATGAGGGCGGCCAGGGGGACCGGCGGATGGCGGAGGCACTGGCGGTAGTAGTTGACCGCGTCCTCATCGTTGCCATACAGGTCGTTGATGTAGGCCAGTTGGAACAGGGCGCCGGTGTGGTCGCGGTCCAGCTCCAGGGCCCGCTCGAAGGCCGCGGCCGCCTCGATCTGCTCGCGGTCGTCGGCCAGCAGGCAGCCGACCTGATAATGGTACTCGGCCTTGCCGTCGGCCTGGCCTTCGAGCTCCTTGAGCAAGGATCGGGCCACGTCCGGCTTGCCCGCCCGTCGCATGGCCCCGGCGCGGTGAAGGGTGGCGAGCTTCGCGTCGTAGTCCGAGGCACCGGCGGCGGCGAAGGCGTCGGCCGCCTCGTCCCAGCGCTGGAGGTTCTCAAGGGCGAGGCCGCGATGGAAGTGGGCCATGCCGCTGTCGCCGGCCTTCTCCAGGTGTTCGAGGGCCTGGAGGTAGTGGCCGTGGAGGACTTCGGCGACGCCGAGTCGGATCTGGAGGTCCGGTTCCAGTTGACCCCCCTGGGCGCGGTCCTTGATGTTCTGAACGGCCTCTCGGAGGGTCCGATAGCGGGAGGGGTCGCGGCCGAGCAGCTCGCGCAGATCGGCCACGGTGGAGAGGTCGAACGGGTCGCGGTCCATCAAGGCCCGGACGTCGGAGGTCATCTGGTCGGTCATCGGCTTGCCTCAATGCGACGCTCCGGCCCCCGGTCGCGTTCTCCGGCCTGTCGGAGACCGGCGCAGACGGGGAGCCGTGCGAGACAAAGAGTCTAATTTACCAAAATCATCGCCGGGAGCAAGACACCGGCCTCGATCGGGCTGCCTGGTAAGCGGCCGTCGGTGTCAAGCCCCCGGGGGGCGTTTCCGAGATCGAGGCGGCAGTTCCCGCTCGATCGGCGTGCGAAGGGTTTGCAGGTGCGCGACCCAATCGCGCCGGAGCGCCTCCGAATCGTGGCCGAAGACGGCATGGAAGGCGGCGGCGCCGTGGTCGGCCGGGCCGGGTCGGGGGTTTCGGAGCTGATCCAAAAAGGCGACGAACGCTTCGGGCTGCCGGGTCCGGAGGTGGAAGACCAGGGCCCAGGCCGCGGCATAGGGGGCGGGTGCATAGCCCTGGCCGAACCCCTCGTCGCGGACGATCGCGTCGATCGACGGCTCGGATCGGAGCCAACGCCACTGGTCGAGCCGGTGGCCGGGAACCTCGGCGAGGCCGGCCCACTGGCCGCCCCGGAAGGCCTCGAACTGCATGGCGATCCCTTCGTGGAGCCAGATCGGGAACCGGTCGTAGCGGGGGCTGAGCCCCGAAGCGATGACCAGTTGATGCACCAGTTCGTGCACCGCCGCCGCCTGATCGGATCGGAGCCGTTCCAACTCCGCGAGCAGGAGCTTCCGCTGCGCCTCGCCCCTCAATGCCCGGATCCGTTGCTCGGCCTCCTGGCGAGTCACGGCTCGCGGGCGTTCGCCGGTGAACGACAGGCGGACGCGGGCCGAAGGGGCCACCCCGGCGAGCGATCGGTCGGCCCGGTCCAGCTCATCGAGGCGGAGGCGGAGACCCGAGATTAGCCGTCGGTCCTCGGGCCGATTGCTCCCGTCCGTCACGAAGACGACGCGGCGGGTGGGATGGTAATAGCCTCGGGTCGTCAGGAAGGCGTCCCCGGCCTCCTTGCGCACGAAGGCGAGGTAATCGGATTCCTCGGCGAACCAGACGGCCACGAGTTTCTCCGGAGGGACGTTCAGGTCGAACCCGATCGCGGTGTACGAGAGGAAGAAGGTGGTCATGACCCGGTCGAGCAGCGCCAACCGGTCGCTCGCGACGGCCTCGTCGTGCTGATGCAGGAGCAGGAGCCGGGGCGTCTCGGCGACCTTGAATTCCGATCGCAAGGCCTTCCGCAGCGGTGCCAGGTCGGGGGCCTTCGCCGGTCGCTCCAGCCGATCGAGCACGGCGACGAGGCGGGCCGGCGGCTCCAGGGCGGGGTCGGCCCGGTGGGCCGCCCGGAGCATGTCGACGGCCTCGTCGGTCAATCCGTGTTCGAGGGCCCACCAGGCGGCCCGGAATCGGTCGGCGGCATCCCCCTCCTCGGCCCGCGAGCGACGCTCGGGCCATTCGTGCTCGGGCCAGTGGCCGGGGACGATGGCCCGGAAGTCGTCGGCCCGGAAGGTGTACGTCCCGCCGGGAGCGGTCACGCGGACCAGGTCGCCGTCGACCTCGACGGGCAACTGGACCTCGCCGCCGTCGCTGAAGGAGAGCAGGTCGGCGGGGGCCGGTTCGGGCGCCGCGAGCAGGGCGACGGCCAGGGTGACGGCTCCGGTGCTCGCGGCTCGTCGATGACGCATGGTCACTGGCTCCTTCGTCCCTGCGTTGGGGTTGGAGGCGGCCCGGGGTCGCCTCGGAAATCGGCCGCCGGCCCTTTGACAACCGGTGGTCGCCGTGCGACCGTTGGCGGCGAGCGGTTCGCAGCCGGTCGAGGCCCGTCTGCCGTCAACCGCCCGCATCGCGTGCTGCAACTCCATCGAAACCCGAGACGACCGAGGATCGCGACCATGCGACCGCTACGACTCACGGCCGGCGCCCTGGCGACGGCCGCCGGGCTGATTGCCGCCGGACCGGTTCCGGCCGACGCGCAGGAGGACGTCACCGTGGAGATCGTCGAGTTTCGCGGCTGGGGACGCAACGTCAAGCTCAGCAATGGCGACGCCGAGCTGATCGTGACGCTCGATGTCGGCCCTCGCGTCATCAGTTATCGGCTGGCCGATGGCGAGAACGTCTTCAAGCTTTACGAAGACCAGCTCGGCGGCTCGGGAGAATCGGGCTGGCAGATCCGAGGGGGGCACCGCCTCTGGGTCAGCCCCGAGGACCCGGCGCGGACCTACGTCCCCGACAACGGCCCTGTTGATTACGAGCAGATCGGGCCGGGGCAGATCCGGGTGACCCTGCCCCCCGACCCGACCTTCCAGTTCCAGAAGGAGATGGAGATCACGCTGGCCCCCTCGGGGACCGAGACGACCGTGATCCACCGGATTCGCAATGCCGGCCGCCAGCCGGCCGAGCTGGCCGTCTGGGCCCTGTCGGTGATGGCGCCAGGGGGGATCGAGGTCATCCCGCTGCCGCCGAAGGCCCCGCATCCCGGGGGGGCCGAGAACGCGACTGCGGAGATGTTCGCGCCGCAACTCGGGCTGACGCTCTGGTCCTATTTCGATTTCCAGGACCCGCGCTGGACGTTCGGGACGAAGGCGTTGACCCTCCGGCAGGATTCGGAAACCGATCGGGGGCCGACGAAGCTGGGCATCTCGACCCCGCTCGGAGTGGTCGGCTACCTGAACGGCGGCACATTGTTCATCAAGCGGTTCCCGTACCTGGCGGGACGCGACTACCCCGACCAGGGGGTCAATTACGAGACGTTCACCAACGAGGACATGCTCGAACTGGAATCTCTCGGGCCGCTCGTCCGGCTCGGGCCGGGAGAGGTGGTCGAGCACGTCGAGCGCTGGGAGCTGGTCGGCAAGGTCGAGGCGGGAGACGGCCCCGAGGGGGCGATCGAGTCGGTCCTGCCCTTGCTCGATCGGGAATGAGTGCGGGATCGTCAGGCCGAGGCGTGGGCCGGTTCCTTCGGGGGCCGGCTCGGCTCGATCCCGGGGAAGAGTTCGGCCAGGCGGGCGGCTTCGCGGCGGACGTCGTGGTTGGCCGCCACCCGGGCCGCGCCGGCGGCTCCCATCTGTCGGAGCTCGCTGGGGGTGGCATCGAGCGCCGCCTCCATGGCGTCGGCCAGGTCGCCGACGGACCCTGCCGGGACGAGCCATCCCGATTCCCCGGTGCGGACCAGCTCGGGGATGCCCGCGATCGTGGTCGAGATGACCGGGCGATGCAGCGCCAGGGCTTCCATGATGACCACCGGCAGCCCCTCGGCGAAGCTCGATTGAACCAACGCCCGGCTGGCTTCGAGGGCCTCGCGGACCTGGGAGCTGCTCTGCCAGCCGGCCAGGTGGACGTGATCGCGCAAGCCGCGTCGTCCGATCAGATCTTCGAGGATGGGCCGGAACGAGCCGTCGCCGATCAGGGTCAGGTCGAAGGTCCGCCCTCGGCGGAGCAACTCGGCCGCGGCCTCGACCAGGACGAGCTGCCCTTTCTCGGGGGCGAGTCGGCCGATATTGAGGAACCGAGGGGCCTCGGGAGGGTCGCTCGGCGGTCGATCGAGGAAATCGACCGCCAGGCCGCAGCGGACGACGTGGATCTTCTCCCAGTCCTTCGGGTCGGCCCATCGCCAGAGCTGACTGCGGCCGAACGCGCTGATGGCGACGGTGAAGGCGGAATAATGGACCTTCTCGGCCAGTGACAGGGCTCGGGGGGCGTCGAACTCCTCCGGGCCGTGGACCGTCACGCTGTAGGTCGGGCCGCCGAGCAGTCGGCAGAGCAGGGCGACGGTGGCCGAATTGGTGCCGAAGTGGGCGTGCAGGTGGCTGACCCCGTCCCGATCGGCCCAACGCCGGAGCAGGCAGGCTTCGGCCAGGTAGACGAGGTGATAGGCCAGGCCTCGTTCGGAGCGGCGGCCCAGCCGCCAGGTGGCCGCAAGCGCCTGGAGGAACCGCCAGGGGCGGCCCAGGACGGTGGCGAGCAGGGCTCCCAGCAGGCCGAAGGCCCCGGAGTCGAGCAGGCGGCGGGTCTTCTCGTACTCGGCCTGGTCATCCGGGTCGACCCGGGGGAGGCCCGAATCCCGGATCGCGTAGCGGATGACCGGGATGCCCTGGGCTTCGAGCGAGCCGATCTCGCGCCGGATGAACGTCTGGCTCGGCATGGGGTACGAATTCACGAAGTAGGCCAGGCGAGGCACGAGCGACTCCCTGATGGTTTCCGGAGGATCGAGAACTCGCCCTCGCGCACCGTTTGCGCGAGGGCTTCGAACGACGCTACGGCGAGTCCGGCCCATTCTGACGGACTTTTTCCGGGAGTTCCCCGAATCGGCCCGTGCACGCCGGGGCTGACCGGCGGCATCCCCGGGGACGTCCCTGTCGAGTCGGCAGCGGGAGTCGAGTCATGCGCGGAGGACCCGGCCGCCGTAGACGACGCGATCCTCGGACGCATTCCGAATCCGCAAGCCCCCGTCCAACCCGATCCCCCCGCCCACACCCTCGACGATTTCGCCGCCCAGGTCGATGCGCACGGGGGTTTCTAGAAGCTGATCGCGCAAGGCCCACTGTTGGGCGAGGTCGCGATCGTCCTTCGCGAGCAGGCGAAGGTTCGCGTCGAGCCGTTCGAGAAGCTGGTCGAACAGCGATTCCTGGGCCTCGGGCGGGATCGGTCGATCGGAGAATTCGGCCAGGGCGGCGGCCATGCGCCGGACCTCGTCGGGAGCGTCGCCGAGGTTGCTCCGGACGTTCAGGCCGATGCCGATGATCAAGCTCGGTCCGCCCGGCCCGTTGATGCGTTCCGGCAGAATCCCGGCGATTTTCCGAAAGTCGATCTCGACGTCGTTCGGCCATCGGAGGGCCACCGACCCGCGATCGACCCACGGCTCGACGGTCTCGATGACCGCCACCGCCGTGGCGAGCGAGGAGAGCGGCGTGTGACGATCCTCCAACCCGAAGGCCAACGGGTCGAGCAGGACGCTGAAGGTCAGGCTCCCCGAGTCGGACCACCAACTGTTCGCCCCTCTCCCGCGCCCCCGGGTCTGGCGGTCGGCGCGGAAGACCAGGGGGGAGGTGGGCGGATCGACCGGGTTCAGGGCGTGCTGCCTGGCGAGGTCGTTGGTGGAACCGACCTCGCCGAGCCGGATGACGGACCAGCCGGGGGGCATCGCGGGGGGAACTCCTTCGGGGGACGGGCGATCGATCAGGAGTCGGTCATCCGGATGAGCAGGTCGCCCGCCTGGACCTGGAGGCCGACCGAGGCGAGCACCTCGGACACCCGCCCGGGCCGCTCGGCATAGAGGGTCGTCTCCATCTTCATCGCCTCGATCGAGAGGAGCTTCTGGCCCTTGCGGACCGGGTCGCCCGCCGAGACGGCCACGCCGACGACCAGGCCGGGCAGGGGGGAGGCGATCTGGTTCGGGTCGCCCGGGTCGGCCTTCGGGGCCGTCTTGACGGCCGAGGCGAGCGAGCGGTCGGCGACGATGATCTCGCGAGGCTGGCCGTTCAGCTCGAAGAAGGCCGTGCGAGTGCCGTCGACGTGCGGCTCGCCGATCGCCACGAGCTTGACGATCAGGGTCTTGCCCGCTTCGATCTCGACCGGATGCTCCGCCCCGATCTCCGGGCCGAAGAAGAAGACGGTCGTGGGCAAGACCGACGTGTCGGAGAAGTTCCTCAGGTGGGTGGCCAGGTCGGGGAAGACGCGTGGGTAGAGCAGGAGGCTCAGGGCGTCTCGAACCGTCGCCTCGTGGCCGAGCAATTCCGACGCCTTCTGCCGGGCGGCGTCGAGATCGGCCGGGGGCAGATCCTTGCCGGGCCGGTCGGTCATCGCCGGTCGGCCCTTGAGGATGCGCTGCTGGACCTCGGGGGGGAACCCGCCCGGGGGCTGGCCCAGTCTCCCCTCGACGAATTCGACGACGCTCTCGGGGAAGGCCAGCTCGCGGTTCGGATCGACCACGTCCTCCGCGCTCAGATTGTTGGCGACCATGAACAGGGCCATGTCGCCGACGACCTTTGACGAGGGGGTGACCTTGACGATGTCGCCGAAGAGCAGGTTGACCTCGGCGTACATCGCACAGACCTCGGGCCAGCGTTCGTCGAGGCCGAGGGCCTTGGCCTGCTGGAAGAGGTTCGTGTACTGGCCGCCGGGCATCTCGTAGGCGTAGACCTCGGCCGAGGGGGCCTTCTGGCCGGTCTCGAAGGGAGCATACAGGGCCCGGGCGGCTTCCCAGTACTGGCTCATCTCGATCAGTCGGGCCGGATTCACCCCGGTATCCCTCGGGGTGAACCGGAGCGACTCGACGATGGCGTTGAGGCTCGGCTGCGAGGTCAGGCCGGACATGGACGCGACGGCGCCGTCGGCGATGTCGAGCCCGACCTCGGCCCCCTTCACGACGCTCGCCGCCTGGGCGCCGCCGATGTCGTGCGTGTGGAAGTGGATCGGCAGGCCGACCTCCTCGCGGAGGGCCTTGACCAACTGCTCGGCCGCATAGGGCTTGCAGAGGCCGGCCATGTCCTTGATGGCGATGAGGTTCGCCCCCCGCTTTTCCAGCTCCTTGGCCATCGAGACGTAGTACTTCAGGTCGTACTTCGTCCGCTCCGGGTCGAGGATGTCGCCGGTGTAGCAGATGGCGGCCTCGCAGAGGGCGCCCGACTCGCGGATGGCCTCGATCGACACCTCCATGTTCGGCACCCAGTTCAAGGAGTCGAACACGCGGAACAGGTCGATCCCGGCGTCGGCCGCCTCCTTCACGAAGGCGCGGACGACGTTATCCGGGTAGCTCGTGTACCCGACGGCGTTCGAGCCGCGCAGGAGCATCTGGAAGAGGATGTTCGGGATCGCCTCGCGGAGCTGGACGAGCCGTTCCCAGGGATCTTCCTTGAGGAAGCGCATCGACGTGTCGAATGTCGCCCCGCCCCACATCTCGATCGAGAACAGCTCGGGGCAATTCCGGGCGTACGCCGCCGCGACCCGGAGCATTTCTCGGGTCCGCATCCGGGTGGCGAGCAGGGACTGGTGGGCGTCCCGGAAGGTGGTGTCGGTGAGCAGGAGATGCGGCTGTTCGCGGACCCAGGCGGCGAACTTCTCGGCCCCGAGGGCCTGGAACCGCTGGCGAGAGCCGTCCGGGGGCGAGGCCGAGTGATCATAAGCCGGCGACTCCGGCTCGGGATCGGGCACGTAGCCGCTCGGTCGGACGACGCCGGGGAAGCCGTTGACGGCGACGTCGGCCTCGAAGCTGAGCAATCGGGTCGCGCGGTCCTGCCGCTTCGGGAAGATGAACAGGTCGGGCGTCTGGTCGATGAACCGCGTCGTGCAGCGGCCGGCGGCGAAGTCGGGGTGGTCGATGACGTTCAGCAGGAAGGGGATGTTCGTCTTCACCCCCCGGATGCGGAACTCGTCGAGCGCCCGCCTCATCCGATTCACGGCATCGATGAAGCGACGGCCCTGGGCGCTGACCTTCACGAGCATCGAGTCGTAGAAGGGGGTGACGATCGCCCCGGTGATCGCCGTGCCGCTGTCGAGCCGCAGGCCCATGCCGCCGGGAGATCGGTAGGAGGTGATCCGCCCATAGTCGGGCGTGAAGTTGTTCTCGGGGTCCTCGGTGGTGATCCGGCACTGGAAGGCGTGCCCGTGGACCTCGACCGATTCCTGGGTGGGCAGGCCGATTTCCGGGTCGGAGAGCGGCGTCTTCGCGGCGATGAGGATCTGGCTCTTGATCAGGTCGACGCCGGTGATCATCTCCGTCACCGTGTGCTCGACCTGGATCCGGGGGTTGACCTCGATGAACGAGAAGGCGTTGGCGTCGGTGTCGACGAGGAACTCGACGGTCCCGGCATTGTCGTAGCCGCAGTGCCGGCCGAGTTTAATGGCGGCGTCGCAGATCGCCTCGCGCAGCTTCGTGTCGAGGCTGGCGGCCGGGGCGATCTCGATGATCTTCTGGTGCCGCCGCTGGACCGAGCAATCGCGCTCGTACAGGTGCACGAGGTTGCCGTGCTGGTCGCCGAGGAGCTGCACCTCGATGTGCTTGGCGTGCCGGATGAATTTTTCGAGGAAGACGTCGGGGCAATCGAAGGCGGTTTGTGCCTCGCGACGGGCCTGGTCGAGGGCGTTGTCGAGCTCGTCGGCCGTCTCGACGACGCGCATCCCCCGGCCACCGCCCCCCATCGCCGCCTTGACGATGACGGGATACCCCATCGCCTCGGCCTTTGCGTGGGCCTCGGGGCCGGGCACGACCGGCTCTTTCGTGCCGCCGAGGATGGGCACGCCGGCCTCCTCGGCCAGCTTCCGCGCGGCCACCTTGTCGCCGAGCATGTCGAGCAGCTCGGGCCTCGGGCCGACCCAGACGATCCCGGCCTTCTGGCAGGCCCGGGCGAAGGTGGCGTTCTCGCTCAGGAAGCCGTAGCCGGGGTGAATCGCGTCGACGTCCTTCTCGACCGCCAGCTCGATGATGTTGTCGATCCCGAGATAGCTGCGGATCGGCTCGCCCTGCTTCCCGACGAGGTACGCCTCGTCGGCCTTGAGCCGATGCATGGCGAAGCGGTCCTCGTGCGAGTAAATCGCCACGGTCCGGATCCCCAGCTCGTGGGCGGACCGGCAGATCCGAATGGCAATCTCACCCCGGTTGGCGACCAGCAACTTGCGAAAGGCAGGCATCGAACGATCTCGGGCGGGTCCAAAATTTCGTTACCAGCTTAGCGAAAACGAGATCATCTTATCGCATTGTCCAGCCGGGAGCGAGATGGCGCTGCTTGGCCGATCGAGAGACCACGAACCATTCATCTTTCGGGGGTGGAGCCTCTCCTCGCAAATGAGGACTGCCGGAGCGAGTGGGTACGAAGATCCTCGATCAAAAAAATACGAGAATGGATGTTTTTTCCTTGACGGGGGGGGGAGGATCGCCATGTTTGGATATCAGATTCTCAATCCGACGACATGCAGCGGGTGTTCCGTCACCGCTCACCTGCACGAGACACGATCCGCAATGTCGTGTCCAAGGAGGTGGACATGAGAATTCTTCCGGGATACGTGCTCTGTCCATCGCGTCGCGGTTTTACCCTGATCGAGACACTCGTCGCGATCGGGATCATCGGCATTCTGTTCGCGCTGATCCTGCCCGCCGTCCAGTCGGCGCGGGAGGCCGGCCGCCGCGTTCAATGTGCCTCGAATCTCCGCCAACTCGGCCTCGCCCAGCACGCTTACCACGACGTCCATCGACGGTTCGCCTCGGCGGCGATCGCCGCATATTCGGCCGCGAACTCGCCGTTGTCGGTGAACCACTTCGCTGAGCATGTCTTCCTCTTGCCCTATCTTGACCAGGCGGCGCTATACCAGCACGTCAACATGGACCTCGCCCACACCGAGGACGTCAGCTTTCCGTCGCTTCACAACCGGACGGCTCGGCGTACGCTGGTCGCCGCGTTCCTCTGCCCGAGCGACGGGCAGGGAGATCGACGTAACAATTACCGCTTCAACGGCGGTCGTTTCGACACGCGACCGCAAAAGACGCCGTTCGACGGGCCGTTCAGCGTCGGCGTCGAGCCGACTCCCTCGGCATTCCGTGACGGCCTCTCGCAAACGGCGTTCGCGAGCGAGGTCGTCTCGGGGGACTTCCGGCCGGGCTCCGCGGATCGCGTACGCAACGTCAGACATCCATCGACTCCAAAGGGCGAGGTCTATCGGGCCGACGCCGAGTACATTCCCTTCTGCCTGGGACACGAGGCCCCTCTCTGGGGATCGACCTCAGGACGTTACTGGTTCTACACCACGTTCGCCCACACGAAGTACAACCACAACGGCACCCCGAACGATCGGCGTCCTTCGTGCCGCATGGGGGCGATCCGGAACTGGCCGGGCGGCCTCACCCCACCCCGATCGTTCCACGGCGGCGTGGCCCACGTCCTCTTCGGCGACGGCCGCGTCCAGGCCGTCGCCGACGCGATTGATCCGGCAACCTGGGCCGCCCTCGGCACCCACTCGTCCGGGGACTGATCGACGTTCTCACTCAAGTCTTTTGATCCGGAAATGGAGGGCTATCATGAGTGCTTCTTCGACGACACCTGTCCGACGGTTGTCGATCTCGCTCCTGCTCAGCTTCGGGATCACCGTGTTCGCCATGTGCTTCGTCGGCGAGAAACTCGACGCCCAGGGGCAGTTTGACTGCTTCAAAGGTTCGACGGATTTCGGCGAGAGCTACTGCGGGAAATACGTGACCGGATCGGACCACCCGTGCAATTTGGTGGGTGACTGTATTGCCGCGGTAAATGGTTGTAATCCTTCAGGTCATCAGGGTTGGACCAGAATTGAGAATCCCATCAACCCCTGGCCGATTTGTGATGGGCCATACAATATGGGTTACCCGGCAAAGGATTGCAAGGAACAACCGTTTGCCTGCGGGACTACAATTAACTACGATGATCAAAATTGTGTGTTTGTATGTAGTTCTGTATTTCAATGGGGGGCGTGTGCGGCGGATTCAACATCCGACCCTTGTTCGGGTGGGTAGAGGGCTGTGTCATCCTCGATGCCCTGGTATTTCTCGGCGGAAGGGATGAGGGGTTCAGAAGCCGAGTGCTCGGCTGCCTCTGCCCCTGGGCCTCTTCATGACTTCGGGCGTCGTCCACCCACACCAATCAGGGGGCGGGTGGCCTCGATGGCGGGAGGGTCCGTCTCTTCCGCACATGCTGCGGCGCTGGCTTCCGCCGCCTGGGCGAAGATGCGATCTCTTCGGAGCTTCGTCGAATGGCATCGTCACAGCTTGCAGCCGGACTATCGGACGTCTTCTGGAAAAAATTGAGGTGGGTTCATGCTTATTACGACGTGCGTTATCGCCGGAGCGGCCCTCGGTTGGCAGGAGCCGGGCCCCCTCGATGCATTCCGCGCGAACTACGCCGCGATGCGGGTTGAGATGGACTATGAATACCGGAAGAGCCTTGTGCTCGAACCGGAGTCGATCGATCCCGAGGTCGTCTGGTCGGGTCAGCCCCTTGCATTCCCCGAGGACGAAGCTGAGCGGATCGTCGGCCATTGGGCCTGCGATGGGAGGACCGAGTACTTCGAGGCGGGCTCGCCCAGTGAGCAGATCGAACTTGGAGCGGACGAACCACGAGAGCTTGGGCAGGTGATGCCCTACATGCCTCGGATCGAGGCGCTCTGGGACCCCGAGGGACCAACTCTTGCGAGCCACACGATCGAGGGCCTCGCGGCGCTCACTCAGAAGCTCATGGTGCAGGTCTGGGAGCCTGCGGAACCCGGGTCGCTCCGAAAGGCGCGAAGTCCCTTCCTCTGGTGGCTCAACTATCCTTTCCCGCTGCTCGCGGAGAAGCATTTCGAGGGAATCCGGCCCCAGCGCGTCCCCGCGATCGTCGGGGGGCATCCAGTCGAGTTCGAGATTTATTCCAGGGATGAGGAGGGCAGTCAATATCGGTTCGAGGTCGCTTACGATCCGGCGATCGGCTACCTCCCACGATTCGCGAGGTTCCTCTTTCTCCGAGGTTACGAGGCGTTCGTCGACGAGGTGTATGTCACCCGGGCCGAGCCGTGCAAGGCCGGCGGCTTCGTCATCTCCGAATGGTACGAGGTCCGATCTTGGGATCCGAGGTTTTCGAGACGCTATCCTGACTACGACCACACTACCAAGGTGAGGCCGGCCGAGCGATTCACGATCGGCCATTTCCGGGCGGAGAATCTCCGCGATCTGGAAGGTGAAGTCGCGTTGAGGAAGCTCGAGGACGTCCGCCATCTCACCGCCAACGGGTTGGTGATCGATCTCCCTAAGGGGCTGAATTCGCTTTCGATGTCCCAGATTCGCCGACGGCTCGGTGATCGGCTGACCAACCCTCCGCCGGCCCCTCTGTCTATGATTGACCGAGAGGAACTCGCGGAGTATGCGGGACCGATGCCGGAAGAAAAACCGTTTTGGCTCCTAATCGCCGTTGGGACCGTGGTTGTCACGACCTTCGCGGTCGTCGCAATTCGACAGGGACGACGAGCCTGGCTCGGCCTGGCGATCATCGTCCCGTTCTGCCTGGGTTGCCAACGAACGATCCCGCCGGAACCCGAGGTCAACCTCACTGCGGCGTTCGAGCCCGCTCGATTTTTATGCGACTGGGAGGCACCATTGATCCGGACCTCGCTCCTCATTGAGAACGAGGGCCGGAATCCCGTGCGGCTGTTGAATGTCGACGGCGGCTGCTCCTGTCGGAAGGTCGATCTGGCCGGATTCCCAGTCGTCCTCCCAGCGGGTTCCTCAGTGTCTCTTGATATCGATTTGAGCAACCCTCGAACGATTGCCGACAAGAACCACCCCTTTTCCGTGCAAACCGACGCCGGTACATTCCAACTTGGCGCCCGACTTCAGGCGATTCCGAGGCATCGACTGCACCCCGAGTCCATCAACCATTCGGCGCTCGTCGAGTCCCAGGATTGGACATTCGATTTGACCCATCGATCGATCTTCCCGACCAACGAACCCGCTTCGGAGACCGAATTAACCCTGCCTGCGGGCTTCGAGGCGGAGCGAATTGGCACGACGAGCGGCAAGGTCCATGATGCTTCGGGATATAGCTACCAGGAATCGAGTTACCGGATTACATTGCGGTCCACCTCTCTCGGGCTACATCGGGAGGAGATCACCCTGCAATCGCCCTCGAACCAAACGCTCGCTCGCTCAACGATCGTCTGGAGACGCTCTCCGCATCTCTCGACCGTGCCGGGGCGCGCCATTCTCGGGCCGAGACCGGTTCGCCTCTTCCTCCGTTGCCCCGACGAAACCGTCGAACTGACCAATATTCATTCGGTTCCGGAGGGGATCGAAGCGGTCGTCAGTTCTATCCGAGAAGTGACCGTCTGGCTCGCCGATGACGCTCCTTCGGTCATCGACGGCGAGATCGAGGTCGGTACGACGGCCGAAGGAAAGCCTCCCTTGCGTGTACCCGTGATCCGGTACACGACCTCGACAGTGGTTGCCGACTCTCAAGAGAAAGGTCCGGTCCTGGATTAACCTTCACTTCTCGTAACGAAGCCCGGCCGTGCGAGCTTCGCCAACCATTGCTCGCTCGCCCGATGGCTGGTCGAGCGCGGCGTCCGGTTCGTGCAACTGTTCAACGCCGACTGGGATCATCACGGCAACATCTTCAACGGCCTGCCCAACAAGGCGAGGGAGATCGACCGGCCCTGCGCGGCCTTGATCCAGGATCTGAAGCAGCGCGGGCTGCTCGACGACACGCTCGTCATCTTCACCGGGGAATTCGGCCGCACGCCGATGCTCCAGGGGGACCGAGGGACGGCCGGCTGCGACCACCACAAGGAGGCCTTCTGCGCCTGGATGGCCGGCGGCGGCGTCCGGGGCGGAACCACCTATGGCCGGACCGACGACCTCGGCTACCATGCCGTCGAGGACCCGATGCATGTGAATGATTTCCACGCCACGATCCTCCACCTGCTCGGCCTCGACCATACCCGAGTGACCTACACCTCGCAGGGGCGTGATTTCCGCCTGACCGACGTGGGGGGGACCGTGGCCGCCAAGCTGCTGGCCTGACGACCATCCCCCGCCGCCCGAATCGAGACGAGACCCAACGTGACCCGATCATCAGTTGCCTCCGCGATTGTGCTCCTCCTGGTCCCTCCGGCCGCCTCGACGGGCCTGGTCGAGGCGAACGACCTGGCAACGGTGGCCAGGATCAACCCCGAAGGGCTCGGCGGTGCGCTGCTGATCGTCGGCGGCGGTCGCATCCCCGGGGAAATCACCGATACCTTCCGCGAGCTGGCCGGGGACGACGCCCGGCTCGTGGTCATCCCCACGGCCAGCGCGACCGCCGATGACCGCCCGGAAGAGGACGCCATCGAACGCTGGAAGCAACGCGGGTTCGATCATGTCACGCTCCTCCACACCCGTGATCGCGACCGGGCGGATGACCCCGACTTCGTCGCTCCGCTGAAGGAGGCCTCGGCCGTCTGGTTCGGCGGAGGCGATCAATCGCGACTGGCGAACGCCTATCGGGGGACGGCCGTCGAGCGGGAGGTCATGGCCGTTCGGGAGCGAGGGGGGGTGATCGGCGGCACCTCGGCCGGCGCGGCCATCATGTCCCGCGTGATGATCACGGGGGGCAACCCCGAGGCGACGGTGGGCGAAGGGTTCGACCTGCTCCCCGATGCGGTCGTCGATCAGCACTTCCTCGCCCGCAATCGCCGCGCGAGGCTCCGAGGGGTCCTCAAGGCTCACCCGGAACGGTTCGGGGTCGGGATCGACGAGGGGACGGCCCTCGTCGTGGTCGGACGCCGGATGGGGGTGGTCGGGTCGTCTCGCGTGACGATCATGATGCCCGCCTCGTCGTCGCGCCCTGAGCGGGAATTCTCCGTGGAATCGGGCGACGTGGCCGACCTGACCGCCCTGCGTCGGGCGGTCCGCGATCGCTTGCTCGCCGACTTCCCGCCCGAGGTGATGGAGCCGCCCCGGGTCGATTCCGGGGCGCTGGTGATCGTCGGGGGCGGTGCGATGCCGGGGGAGGTCCTCGATCGGTTCGTGGCCCTGGCGGGGGGGCCGGAGGCCCGGATCGTGGTGGTCCCGACCGCCGGGGAAGGCAGGATTCCCCCGATCCCCCGCTTCGTGCCCGGGGTGAAGATGTTCGAGGATCGCGGCGTGCGATCGGTCGGTGTCCTGTACGGCCGCCACCCCGAGGAGATCGAAACCCCCGAGCAACTCGCCATGCTCCGAGAGGCCACGGGGATCTGGTTCGGCGGCGGTCGGCAATGGCGGTTCGTCGACTGCTACGAGGGGACCGCGATCGTCCCCTTGTTCCGGGAGGTGCTCCGCCGAGGAGGGGTGATCGGCGGCAGCTCGGCCGGGGCCACGATTCAGGGCGATTATCTCGTGCGGGGCAACCCGCTGGGCAACTGGGACATGATGGCCGAAGGCTACGAGCGGGGGTTCGCGTTCCTTCCGGGCGTGGCGATCGACCAACACTTCACCCAGCGCGACCGCTTCGGGGATCTCGCGGCGGTCGTGGAACGCTTCCCCCAGGTCCTCGGGATCGGGGTCGACGAAGGCACCGCGTTCGTGGTCGAGGGGAGCGTCGGCGAGGTGGTCGGTCGAGGGGCGGTGCATGTCCTGTTGCGGTCCCGGGCCGTCGGTGCCGACGGGCCGCTGCCGGCCGAAACACTCGAGGCGGGCAGCCGGTTCGATCTGATCGAGCGGAGCCGGGTCGAGTCGGCCGCCTCGGTCGACGGGCGATGAGCAGGCGCACGACAGGACGCACGCCCACCCCGCCGCCGGATCTCCTGGGCCGATTGCTCCGCGATCGCCCCGAAACGCTCGCCCGAGGGGCCTTGCTCTCCTGGGTCCTCACCGGGGTCGTGGTCGCGGATCACGTCCGAACCGCCGGCTGGGGATCGTACTGGCCGCTCGGCATTCTCCCGATCGGGCTGACGATGCTCGCCTCGATGGCGCTCCTGCAACGCGATCCGGAACGCAGCGGCCTGGACGCCTTCCGCTCGGGGATGCTCGCGCTGATCCCCTCGTCCGTCCTGGTCGGCTGGGCTGTCGTCGAGCGTTTCGACGACCCGAGCACGGGTCACGTCGCCACGGCGAGCATGGCCGGCGCCGCGGTCGGCTCGGTGGTGGGCGCACTCTGCGGGCCGGTGGCAGGGTGGTTCGTCCGGCGACTGATGCGGAGCGACCGGCGAGTGCCCGCCCGCGGCGGACGATTCGATTGACCGGAGGCACGCGGTCGAGGGCTCAGCGTGCTCGGGTTGCCCCGTCTCCTCGTCCCGATTGCCAGCCCTGGCGACCGCCCGCGGAAACCGATATGATTCGGACTGATCAGGGTTCGGCCGCCCCGCGAGCGATCTCTCGGGGGAGGCGTGCATCCGATTGCCACACGTTGGACGCGATCAGGAGGCGACGATGACGACCCGAATCGGCCCAGTGGCGTTCTCCTTGGTCATGCTGGGCGCCCTTGCCACGCAGGGAGCGGCCCAGGAGGTCAGCGCGGCGCTCCGCGACCGGGTCGCGCAGCTCGTCGAGCGGCTGGGGGGAGACGGTCCCGAGACGCGGGACGAGGCCGAGCAGGCGTTGACGAAGCTCGGCGCCCGGATCCTGCCCCTGCTCCCCGACCCGAGCGAGATCGAGGAGGGCGATCTCCGCGACCGGGTCACGCGCATCCGGGCCACCCTGAGCGAGGCGGGCGCCGAGAATCCCGCCGAGGCCACCCGGATCACGATCCAGGGGGACGGCATCCGGCTGTCCGAGGCGCTTCGGGAGCTGCAGCGTCAGTCGGGCAACCGGATCTCCGACCTCCGGGAACTGTACGGTCAGGATGCAACAAACCCGGGGCTGGATCTCCAGATCGAGGACCGGCCGTTCCTGGAGGCGTTCGACCTGATCGCCGAGCAGGCCGGGCTCGAACCGATCTTCTACACCGGGGACGGGACCATTGGCCTGCTCACCCGAGGGGCGATGGTGGAGGGCCAGGGCGAAGGGGCCGGCTCGGCGCCGGCGATCTACACCGGGCCGTTCCGCGTCTCGTTGAATCAAGTCGCCGCCCAGCACGACCTGACCACCGGATCGCGATCGACGAATGCTCAGTTGATGGTCGTGTGGGAGCCCCGATTGCGGCCGATGCTGATGAATCTCGACGTGTCGAACGTCGAGATCGCGGACGATCGCGGGCAGGCCGTCCAGCCGAGCGTTTCCGGCGAGTCGGGGACCGTGGTGCTCCGCCCCGAGAATCCCACGGCGGAATTGAACCTGAACATGGTCTCGCCCGATCGCGAGGCCCGGCAGCTCGACCGCCTGAAGGTCCGCGCGACCCTGACCGTCCCCTCCGGGAACGAGGTCTTCCGGCTCGACCTGGGGACCCCGAATCCGTCGCAGGAACGAGGGGATGTCACGGTCTCCGTGGGCCGCGTCGAGGTCGACGGGTTCGTCTGGAAGGTCGACGTCCGCGTGACCTACGAGGGGCAATCCGAGGCGTTCGAGACCTATCGTCAGGGCCTGTTCAATAATCGCATCTGGCTCCAGCGGCCCGACGGTTCGCGATTCGACCAGAACGGAGGATTCAACCAGATCGGCGCGGCCACCAATTCGATGGCGTTCCAGTATCTCTTCGTGGACGCCCCGGGGAAGCCTTCAGACTACCAGCTCGTCTACGAGACCCCGGGGGCCGTGCTGGAGGTCCCGCTCGAATTCGAGTTCACCGACATCCCCTTGCCCTGAGGGCGTGCCCGGGAGGCCGGCGATCCTCGGCCCGACGGCTCCGGCCCCGCCGCGGGGCGGGTCAATCATCGAGGATCGCCGTCGACGCATTGTCCTTGAATTGCGTCCGATCGAGCCCGTACTTGGCGAGCTTCTGGGTGACGCAGCGGCGGGAGAGCCCGCTGTGACGCGCGCACCGGGCGACGTTCCCCTTGTACAGGGCGAGGAGCTCGGCGAAGTAGTCCCGCTCCACCCGAGAGATGATCGTCTCGGTCAATTCGGGCAAGGGGCGGTCGAGGTCCAGCAGCGTCTCGGCCGAGGATTGCAGGGTCGATGCCGGGCGGTCGGCCCGGGGGACGATGGAGGGGGGCAGGTTGGATCGGTGGATCATCGTCCCGTCGGCCAGGGCCACGGCGGCCTTGATGGCGTTCTCCAGCTCCCGGATATTGCCGGGCCAGTTGTAGCTGTACAGCGCGTGCATCGCCTCGGGGTCGATCTCGGTGACCGGGGGGGTGCTCCGGGCGGCCAGCTTGTTGAGGAAGTGCATGGCCAGGAGCGGGATGTCCTCGCGACGATCGCGAAGCGGGGGCAGGTCGATCGGGACGACGCGGAGCCGGTAATAGAGGTCGGAGCGGAAGACCCCCTGGCGCACCAACTCATCGAGCCGCTTGTTGCTCGCGGCGACGATCCGGACGTCGACCTTCAGCGTCTCGGTCCCGCCGACCCGCTCGAAGTTCCCGGTCTGGAGCACCCGCAGGAGCTTTGCCTGCATGGCGGGGCTGACATCCCCGATCTCGTCCAGGAAGAGGGTGCCGCCGTCCGCCGCCTCGAAACGCCCGACCCGACGCCGATCGGCCCCGGTGAAGGCGCCTCGCTCGTGCCCGAACAGCTCGCTCTCGAGGAGCGAGTCGCTCAGGGCCGCGCAGTTGACCGGGACCCACTTCCGGTCGCGACGACCGCTGGCGGCGTGGATCGCCTGCGCGACCAGTTCCTTCCCGGTGCCGGTCTCGCCATGGATCAGGACCGTCGAACCGAGGGGGCCGACCTGCTCGATGAGGTCGAAGACCTGGCGCATCCGGTCGTTCTTCGAGACCATGTTGAGGAAGCTGTAGTCCTCGCGCATCTGCTGGCGGAGGTGCTCCAGCTCGTCGCACAGCTGGCGGCGTTCCAGGGTCCGGTTGACCAGAAGCCGCAATCGGTCCGGCTCGAACGGCTTGGTGACGAAGTCGTCGGCCCCGGCCTTCATGGCCGCCAGGGCAATCTGGGGGTCGCCGTACGCTGTCACCACGATGACCCCGAACGGCAAATGCTCGGACCGGACCCGAGAGAGCAGGTCCATCCCCCCCGTCTCGGGCATGTAGAGGTCGGTGATGAGCAGGTGGATCGGCCGCGATCGGGCGATTTCGAGCGCCTCGGCGGCCCCCGGGACGGCCTCGACCTCGTGACCGTCCATCGTCAGCAGGAGGCTCAGGTACTCTCGGGTCGATTCCTCGTCATCCACGACCAGGATACGGCTTTTCATGCGGGGGCACTCCTTGCCGGGTGGACCGATGCAGATCCGGCCTTTCCCGAGTCCGATCGCCTGGAAGAGCAGCGAGCAACTGGTGTCGAGCGTGGCGAGGCAAGTTCGCGTCTTGCCGGGAATCTCCGAGATTCTCGAAAAAAAAGGCCGGATAATCGCGTGAGCAGGGGTTGCCGACGCTCCGATCAGTCGGGCGAGGGAGCGAACGCCCCCTCGTCGTTCGGTCCCGAATTGAGATCGCGGAGAATGACCCGGAACTCCGATCGGCCCCGGTGCTGAATCCGGAGGATCAGGTCGCGGCCCGGGGGGACGACGGCGACCGATTGCCGGAAATCGGCCAGCGATCGGACGCGCCGGTCGAGCACGTCGGTGATGACCATCCCCGGCTCCAGGCCACCCAGGTCGGCCGGGCCACCGGGGGTGACCCCCACGATGATCACCCCCGGGACGGTCGGCTCCAACTCGAACCGCTCGATCAAGGCCGAGGAAGGCTCGCCCAGTCGGAGGCCGAGGCCGGGGAATCGGGTCGGATCGCGAGCGGTCGCCGGTTCCGGGAGCCGGACGACGGGCCCCGGGTCTTCATCGGGCGTCGGATTCCGGTCATCGGGCGGGGGCCCCGTCCCGACGAGCGGACCGGGTCGCGGACCGAGGGGATCGGGGAGCGGTTCCGGTCGGACGTTCATCGAAATGGCCTGGCCGTCTCGGAGGACCTCCAGGCTCATCGGTCGATCGGCCGCGGCGAACTCGACCGCAGAGATGAGATCCGAAGGGGCTGCGACGCGACGCCCATCGACCCCGAGGATCAGGTCGCCCGGCACCAGGCCGGCCCGATCCGCCGGCCCGTCACCGATCACCCGATCAACGCGCACCGCGCCTCCGGCTTCGAGCAGGGCCGCCCGATCCGGGTCGAGCCCGGAGACCTGCACCCCGAGCACCATCCGACGCACCTCTCCCCGGTCGGCCAGCTCCTGGGCGATCCGACGGGCGCGGTGGCCCGGCACGGCGAAGCCGAGGCGATCGGGCCGATCCGAAAGGCCGGGGACCACCAGCAGGATCCCCACCAACCGCCCCTCCGGGTCGACCAGGGCGCCGCCGGCGCTCCCGGGGGCGATCAGCGCGTCGGTCTGGATCAGGTCGCGGAGGCCGGTCGACGCGGGCGATCGTTGCACCCCGCTGACGACCCCCAGGCTGACCGATCCTGAGAATCCCCAGGGGTGACTGACGCTCAGGACCAGGTCACCCGGTGCCATCGCGTCGGAATCTCCCCAATCCAGGGCTCGGAGGTCGAGGCCTGTCGGGTCGATCGCGAGCAGCGCGAGGTCACTCGCCGGGTCCTGCCGGAAGTCGAGCACCGGCCGCGATCGGCCGTCCGGCAGGGTCACCCGCAGGGGGCCTCCCGCAAGGTCGATCGCCTGCTGGACGACGGAATTGGCCGTCAGGATCAGGCCGCGATCGCCGTCGATCACGACCCCGGAACCGCCCGGGACCGCCGGCAACACCCCCTCGGGGACGACGAGACCAGCCGGATTGCGGGCACTCACGGCCACGACGCCGGCCAAGGCCCTGGCCGCCGCGACGCGCAGTCCGGTCGCCGGGGCGACCCGATCGGGGGCATCCTGCGCCCGCAGGCCCGGGCAAACGAGCAGGACCGACAACCCGACCAGCACGGCGGGGATGGCCACTCGGCCAGCCATCCGGGTCGGTCGAATGTCGTCGGCGCGTCGCATCGTTGGGAATCCTTCCGACTCGAGGGTCGATCATCCTGGTCGATCGCGACAGGGCCCGATCCTCGGGCGACGTCGAATGAGCACTCGTGAAAACCGGCACGTTCCCGAGGCTCGTTGCAGCGTCTCAACTATAGCGAGGCCTTCCACCCGATCCAAGGGCCTTGCTTGGGTGATCGAGCGGACGCCGTCGAACGCCCGCCTCGTCTGGGCCGTCCTCTGGAGAGGTCCGGGGCCTCAGTTGGGCTCGGAAGGTTCCGGATTGGGATTTTCCGGGGTGCTGTCCGAGGGCAAGAGCGGGTCTTCCGGGTCTTCGATGACCATCATCTTGGGCACGACGTAGGGCAGGACCTCGGTCCGTCGCCCTCCTTCGAGCGTCACCTCCACGGGCTTCGGAGCCCGAGGGTCGATGGCGAAGGTCTGGACCCGCTCCTCGGCCCCGCCTTCATGGGTGATGACCTCGAGCGTGGCCGCGGTGATCGGCTCGTCCGGGTCGCTGACGATCTCCTCGATCCGGAAGCGGTAGGTGCCGTCGAATCCCCTGGGGCAGACGTAAACCTCCTCGGCGTCAGACCCTCGGCCGTTCTTGATCAGGGCGCCGCCGAAGACGGTGCGGGGCGTCGAGAGGCGGGCCGTCGCCCCCAGCGGTTCCTCGACGAGCAGGTCGAGGTCGCCGAAGCCGTTCCAGGTCAGTCGGGCATAGAGGTCGCGCGGCTCGGCGGCTTCGAGCCGAGCGATGAGGGAGTCGGCCTCCGAAGCTCGGCCGGCCTCCCGGAGCCGCTTGGCCAGGGCCAGGGTCCGCAGCCGGCACTCGTTGCGCCAGGCGTCATCGACACCGGGCCAGCCCAGTGCCATCAGGCCTTCGACGGCCCGGGCCATGCGGTCGGCGTCGAGCTGCCGCTCGGCCAGGTCGAGCGATTTGACCCAGGGGTCGGCCCGGCCGGGCAGGCGATCGGCCGCGTGATCGAGCAGGTCGGCGACCCGGATCGTCCGGCTCCGGCCCTCGCCGAGCGGCACCTCGATCTCGAAGACCTCCCGGGCGGCCATCAGGTCGACGATCGTCAGGAGGCTCTCGGGCGTCCCTTCCTCCCCGGGCCGGTCCGCGACCATCGCGGCGTAGCCGAGGGCCTGCTGCACGAATGCGGGCTCGGCCTGATTGTAGTCGAAGATCACGGCGAGCATCTGGTACATCCAGGCTTCCTTCGGCACATCCGGCCGATCGAGGTAGCCCCTCAGGGCCGCCTCGACTTCCGCCATCTGCCCCTTGCCCTTCAGTCGCACGACCGTCTCGAGCAGATCCCGCGCGGAGGTCTCTCGACCCTTGAAGTGGGCCGACCAGGTCGCAAGCTCCTGGTCCGTCGGGCGGCGGCGGACCAGCGGGGCCTCCTTCTCGGCCGCCTTCTCCGACCGAGACGAGATTTTCGGCCCTTCGGCCCCCGGCCGTCGTCCCGGAGAGATGGGCTCCTGGACCATCGCCACATGAACAAGGCCGAGACCGCCCCGGTCGTGACGACCAGGGGCGGCTCGGCCTGCGGAAAAGGTCTCAAGCTGGGCAGTCTGAGAGGGGCCAGGAAAGCCCGTCTCAGACGTCAGCGGGTTCAGTTGCTTTTTTTTTCCTGGGCAGCATCAACAGCGGGTTCCGTCGGCTCGGGGGCGACGGGGATGGACATCATGCCACCGCCCATCATGCCGCCCATGCCGCCACCCATACCGCCCATGCCGCCGCCCATACCGCCCATACCCATACCGCCCATGCCGCCGCCCATGCCGCCCATACCCATACCACCCATGCCGCCGCCCATACCCATGCCACCACCGCCGCCGCCCATCATGAGCGAGAGGGGGATGATCGCCAGGTCGGCCACCGGGTAGACGCGGATCAGGGTGCCGCGACGCTCGGAGCCCTTCGCGGTGATCTCCAGGAGGTCGTCGTAGACGGTGTAGGACAGGTCGAGCTGGTCGAGCATCAGCCGGAGGGTCGTCTTGAGCGGGATGCCGTCCAGGTTCATCTTGATGGGAGACTGGAGGCTCTGCTCGGCTTCCTGGAGGCCGATCTCGTCGACGTAGATCGGGATGCCGTTGATCAGCTTCTCGTCGGCGGTCGCCTGGCGGATGTACTCCAGGGCGTCGGACAGCGGGGTGTCCGTGTCGAACGGCATCGAGATCGGCTGTTCCAGCCGGTTCTGGATTTCGAGGGTCAGCTCCGAGCGCTCGGCCAGGTCGGCGACCTCATAGCGGGCGATCCGCTTCTCCGAGATCTCGCGGAAGACGTCGGCCGGCGGGTACTCGATGGTGATCAGGTCGGGGAAGGGGACCGAGGCCCGGTCGACGTCGAGCATCGTCGCCATGTAGCGGAATTCCTTCAGCTCCTCGTAGGCGCGAGTCTGCGAGAGGAACCCGAGCGACGTCGAGACGAACATGCCGGCCCGGGGCGCCGTCTCCCGGGGGAGCAGGGCGTTGGCCGACTGCGCGAGCAGGCGGGCGTCGAAGAACGGCTGCGAGTTCTCGACGATGTTGCCGGTCCCCCGGTTGTCGAGGACGGCGAAGACCCCCTCGTTCATCAGGGTGTTGAACTGGATCATCAGCTCCCGGACGGTCGCCTCGGTGCGCAGGAGGGCCGAGATGGCGTCCATCTCGCGCTGGGCGGCCGATTCCAGGCGGATCAGCTCGGCCTGCCGCTGGGCGAGTTCTTCGGAACGTCGGATCGTCTGGAGCAGCTCGATCCGCAGTTCGCGGCGCAACTGGTCGATGACCGCATCGGGGACCTGATCGGCCGTCTCCAGGGCGGTCAGGGCCAGGCGGAGGGTCGACTCCGCGGCCTCGGGTTGGTTCTGGCGGAGCAGGGCCCGGGCCCGATTGATGCGACCCCGGATGTCGGCGTTGAGCTGATCGACGAGGACCTGCTGGAGCTCCCGGGCGCGCTCGATGCTGGCCCCCGAGTCGGGGCCGAGTTGCGGCAGGCCTTCGTCCTGGAGACGAAGCGCCACCTGGCGGACGCCCTCGTTGGCCTGGGTGCTGGACGGGTCCAGCTCCAGGGCCTTGCGGAAGAAGCGGTCGGCCTGGTCGAGCTGGCCCTGGGCCTCCGCCTGGTGACCCAGGTCGATCAATTGCCGGGAGAGGCCCTCGGGCGAGGTTCCGCCCAGGGCCATCGAGCCGGTCAGCAGGCAGCCGAGCAGGGTCGCGGGCCCGGCCCCTTTCCACGATCGCGCGGTTCGGGACATGAGTCTTAAATTCTCCGGTGCTTGAGATGCCGGTATGGTCGGGACCGGTTGGGGCGCGATGGGAACATCCTGAGCGTTCGGGATCACCGAGGTCCGAATGACGCCGGGGATGTGAGGACCCGGGCGGCCGTCTCGGCAGGATCGAGCGAAAGGGCGACCCCGGCCCGACTCGCACCGCCGTCGCGCCACGCTCCGTCGGGGGTCGCCGCTCGTCTGTTGACCATTATGCCACACGGCTCGGGACCTCGCGTGTTGCTTCAGCTCATCAATCCGGATTCGGGGTCAGTCGTGTCGGTTTGACAGGAGAACCCGGTCGACCTAGATCTCCCTCAGAGGACAAAACACCAAGGAATCACCTCCGAAGGGGAATGAGGCAAGCCGTGAGGGCCGCGATGGGGCGATTTTCCCCGCCGACGCGCCCGCGGCTCGACCGGATTCGGCGGTGTCCGTCCGAACGAAGGGGAGGGTCGCGGCCGATGGCCGACAATCGATCGACGCCGGGAGGAGGCTCGGAATTCGATTTCGAGAATTATCCGCCCGACAGCTGCTTTCACGAACGTCGCGAGGTCCCGGAACCAACCCGGCCCGCTCGGAAGGAGCGGAGGAGGCGAATTGATCCGACAACCTTCGAGAAACAGTATACTCCCGAAGAGTTGGAATTCATGAACGCGATGCAGCAGTTCAAGGTGCGAAGCGGCAAGACGTTCCCCTCGTTCGGCGATGTCCTCGGCGTGGCGCGTTCGCTCGGTTACGAGAAATCCGGATCAGGCCCGGCCGAGCCCGGCATCGCGGCTCCTCCGGAGCGTCCCTGATCTCCAGCACACGAGGAGGGCCATGCTCGTCGTGTCATTACGCTCCAATCGTCACACCTGAAGCACAGCATGCAGAAACGGCCAGGGCGACGCGAGGTCGCCCTGGCCGTTTCTTCGGTCGATGGGGAGCAATCCGACTCCGGCGGGCTCAACAGCGTGCCGGATCCGTCGCGATCGCGGATGAGGCCTCCTGAACTCGGTCAGGAGGCCGGCACCGCCGCGGGGCTGGCGGTCTGGATCAACGCGAGCCAGGCGTGGAGCGCCTGGCCGGTCAACTGGACCGCCTTGACCAGTCGCGGCTCGCCGTTCGGCTCGGATTCGACCGTCCCCGGGTCCTGACCGCCTCGATCGGCCGAAGCCGTCTCGACGATCGGGTCGGAACCGATCGGCCCCTCGTCGCTCGACGACGCGAACGCCGATCCGGCGTTGCCGGAAATCGACGCGGTCATCGGATCGTCCCCAAAAGCGAAGGCAGACTCACTCGCCTCGACGACGAGTGTCGCCGGATCCTCCGGCTCGGACAGCCCATCGGCCCAGCGGTTCAGGGCATCGGCGAACTCGGGCCCGTAGGCGGCATCGTCAACACCCGCGACGAGTCGCGACGACGCCTCCGACTCTGTTCGTCCTTCCGATTGCCCATCGGCCGCGAAGGCCGACACAACATCCTCGATCACCGTGGCGAAGGCCGCATCGGCATCCGGGACAACGACTTCGGGCTCGTCGTCGGCGGTCGGGCTGGTCGAGGAGGAATCCTCAAGCCCGGCCAACGCGATCCCGTGCCGTGCCTCGAACTCCGCGGCTCTCGCGTGCCACCAAGCTCGTCCCGACTGGGCCAAGGCCTCTACGTCGATGCCTTGCGGCAAATCGAACCCAAGAGCAGCCACAGCACCCACCAGGAGGAAGCGGAAGGCCATGCAGGAATCTCCCTGTCACGGTTTAGGCCGTCAATCGTGACGATGCCCTCGATTGTGCCGCTCCGCCCGAGAGCAGAGCGTCTCGGCATCGCATCGGGAGTATCGGCAGGCCCCGGGCCGGGGCTCCAGCGAATTTTTGCCGATTGGGTCGAGAATCGGATTCGCGTTGGCCGATTCGGCGATCCGCCGTAGGATGATCCCGCTGATCAAGGCCAATACCAGGATCAAAGACGACCAACGACCCCGCGAGGATGCGCCCCGGCCGGCTCGGGGGAGGGGAGTGCCTAGGGATGGGAAGGACGGTCCTCGTCACCGGTGCCGGCGGATTCATCGGCAGCCACCTCGTCGAACGGCTCGTGCAGGGCGGGCATACCGTTCGGGCCTTCGTCCGCTACAACGGCCGGGACGATCGCGGCCATCTCGACGCATTGCCCGATGAGGTCAAGGCTTCCGTCGAGGTGCGTCGCGGCGACCTGAAAGATCCGGAGGCGATCCGCCGCGCCGTCAAGGGGCAGTCGTGGGTCTTCCACCTCGGCGCCTCGATTGCGATCCCCTACTCCTATGAGAATCCGCTCGACGTGGTGCAGTCGAACGTGACGGGGACGGCCCACGTGCTCGACGCCTGCCGGGACAGCGAGGCGCTCGACCGCGTGGTGTTGACCTCCACCTCCGAGGTCTACGGCACGGCCCAGCGGGTGCCGATCGACGAATCCCACCCCTTGCAGCCGCAATCCCCGTACGCGGCCAGCAAGGTCGGCTCCGATTCGCTGGGCCTGAGCTACCACCGGTCGTTCGAGCTGCCGGTGGCGATCCTCCGGCCGTTCAACACCTTCGGCCCCCGGCAATCGGCCCGGGCGATCATCCCGACGATCATCAGCCAGGCGTTGACCCGGCCGTCGATCCGGCTCGGCAGCCTCGACCCGAGACGCGACCTGACGTATGTGAAGGACACCGCCGCCGGCTTCGTCTCCATCGCCTCGTGCGACCGGGCGATCGGCCAGGTGGTCAACATCGGCCGCGGCGACGACGTCTCGATCGGGGAGCTGGTCGATCGCATCGGGCAGCGGCTCGGCAGAACGCTCCAGGTCGAAACGGACCCTCAGCGCGTCCGGCCTCCAGGCAGCGAGGTGCTCCGCCTCCTGGCCGGGACGGCCCTGGCTCAGGAACTCTGGGGATGGGAGCCCGAGTACTCGCTCGACGCCGGGCTGGACGAGACGATCGCCTGGGTCCGCGACAATCTGCACCGGTTCCGGGTCGACGAATACACGACATGACCCCGGGCTCGGTCGGGCTGTCTCGGATCGTCGCTCATTGCGGGAACGAGCCGGGTCGTCCTACAATGCCGATTTGACCGCGGCCTGCTCGGAGCTTCTTGAGATGGAACTGGACTGGTCTCCCCTGGCAACCCTGATCGACTCGCACCAGCGGTTCCTGCTCACCACCCACGTCCGGCCCGACGGCGACGCGCTCGGCTCCGAGGTCGGCCTGGCCGGGCTCCTGGAGCAGCGGGGGAAGGACGTCCGGGTGGTCAACGCCAGCCCGCTCCCCCCCCGCTACGAGTTCCTCTCGCCCCGCCCCCGGTTCTTCGAACGCTTCGCCGAGGTCCGGCCGGAATCGCTGGCCGACCGCGAGGTCCTCATCATCCTCGACCTCTCCAGCTGGTCGCAGCTCGGCGAGATGGCCGAGTTCGTCCGTGAGTTTGTCGGGCCGAAGGTGGTGATCGACCACCACCTCAGCGAGGACGACCTCGGCGCCTTGATCCTCAAGGACGTGACCGCCGAATCGACCGGGACGCTGGTGCTCCGGGCCATCCGGGCGTTCGGGGGCACTCCCTCGCCGACGATGGCCAACGGCCTGCTCACCGCCATCGCGATGGACACCGGCTGGTTCCGCCACTCGAATGTCAGGCCCGAGACCATGCGGGACGCCGCCGAATTGGCCGAGGCCGGCGCCCCCATCCACGAGCTGTACCGCTCCCTGTTCGAACGCAACACGGCCGCCCGGATGCGGCTGGTCGGCCGGGTCCTCTCGGGGCTGACCCTGGCGCTCGACGGAAGGGTCGCGTATGCGAGCGTGACCAAGGATGACCTGGCCAAGACCGGCGCCATCCCGTCGGACACCGAGGACGTGATCGACCAGCTCGCGGCCATCAACGGCGTCCAGGTGGCCATGCTCCTGATTGAACAACTCCGGGGCGGGGTGAAGGTGAGCCTGCGATCCCGGAGCGACATCGACGTGGCCGAGCTGGCCGGCCGGTTCGGGGGCGGGGGACACCGCGCCGCCGCCGGTGTCCTGATGCCCGACCCCCTGTCCGACTCCCGGGAGCGGGTGCTCCGCGCCTTGCGGCCCTTGATGGGGCTTGAGGTCCGATCCTGACCCGCCTCGACAGACCGGCGGCCGGGACAACGGTTGAACTAACCCCTGGCGTCGGCCCGTGAGGGGCCGTTACCATAAGAATCAGATCGAAGTTTCGCGTGGGGAGGCGTCACGACAACCCGCCGCGCCTCGAACCCCACCCGGCCGCAGCGCTCGCCCTCCCAATCGAGCCAGACCGCGGCCACCCGCCCCATTCCGGCGTCGATGCCGGCCCGACTTGGTCCCGACCGCCCCATGCGATCCCCCCCGCCTTTGTCCCTCCCCGCTCGACCGGAGAGACCGCGAACCGATGAATCGTCGTCAATGGTTCCAGTTTGGGGCCGCCGCCATGGGCGCCCTGATCGGCCTGGTCCTGGCCGTCCCGGGCGTGGCCTACTTGCTCTCGCCCCTCCTGAAACGCCGAACGGATGACTCCGACTTCCGCACCCTGGCGAGGCTGGGTGACCTGGTCGAGGGGCAACCCCGTTCCTTCTCGATCATCGAGGAACAGCGCGACGCCTGGGTCAGCTATCCGGCCACCCCGGTCGGGACCGTCTGGCTGGTCCGCCAGCCTCCGGACGCCCCCGAGCCGGTAATCGCGCTGTCGGCCGAGTGTCCGCACCTGGCCTGCAAGATCAAGGTCTCGGGCGACGGCAAGGGGTTCCTCTGCCCGTGCCACGCCAGCTTCTTCGAACTCAACGGTTCGAGGGTCAACCGCATCTCCCCCCGGGGGATGGACACCCTGGAGGTCGAGCCGATCGACCCGACCAATCCCGATGCCGAGATCCGGGTCAAGTTCCACCGCTTCCGAACCGGGACCGAGGAGAAGATCCCCCTTGCGTAACCGAACCCAGTTCTCAGAGTGGGTCGACGCCCGGACGAGCCTCGTCTCCCGAGTGACCGGCCTTTCCGCGGAGCCGGTCCGGGGCGGTGCCGGGCTGCGACACGTCTTCGGCTCGGCCCTGGCCGGAGCCTTCCTCATCCAGCTCGTCACCGGCTTGCTCCTGATGACCTCGTACGTGCCGTCCTCCTCCCACGCCTGGGGGAGCGTCTGGTTCATCGAGCGCGAGATGATGCTCGGCTGGGTCATCCGGGGCCTGCACCACTTCGGCTCCTCGGCGGTGGTCATCCTGCTGGCCCTGCACCTGGTGCAGACGATCGTGATGGCCTCCTACCGGGCCCCCCGGGAGTTCAACTGGTGGCTCGGCCTGGTGATGATGTTCGCCGTCCTCGGCCTGGCCCTGACCGGCTACCTCCTGCCCTGGGACCAGAAAGGCTACTGGGCGACCCGGGTGGCCACGAACATCGCCGGGACGACCCCGGTCATCGGGCCGATCGCGCAGCAGGTCCTCGTCGGCGGGATCGAGTACGGCAACCAGACCCTCACCCGACTCTACGGCCTGCACGTCGGTGTCCTACCACTGGTCATCATCCTCTGCCTGCTCGGCCACTGGGCGTTGGCCCGCCGTCACGGCCTGAACGGCAAGGATCGGCCCGAGCGGACCGAGACCTACTGGCCCGCCCAGGCATTCTACAACCTGGCGGCGATCGGCCTCGTGCTCGCCATCCTGCTCGGGGTCGTGATCTTCGAGGGGGGGGCCGGGCTGGAAGCCCCGGCCGACCCGACCGGGACCGACTACCCGGCCCGTCCCGAGTGGTACTTCCTCGCGCTCTATCAACTGCTCAACGAGTTCGAGAGCGACACCGAGATCATCGGCACGATGGTCATCCCCGGGACCATCGTGACGATCCTCTTCCTGCTACCGATCCTCGACCGCCTGTTCCCGAGGCGGCTGGTCCACTTCGGGGCCTGTGCCCTGATCTTCGGCGTGCTCGGCGGCGCAGGATACCTGATGACCAAGGCGTTGCTCGCCGACTGGAACGACGCGGCCTTCATCCTCGCCCGCCAGGAGGCCGACGAGCAGCGCGACCGGGCCGACCAGCTCGCGAAGGCCCAAGGCCTGCCCCCGGAAGGGGCCGGCTACCTGATGGCCCGCGACCCCTTGTCCCGGGGCATGGACCTGCTGGAGGCCAACTGCCTGAGCTGCCACGCCTACGCGGGCAAGGTCCGCGTCCAGTTGCAGGTCGCCCAGCCGACGGCCGAAGATCTGGCCTCGGCCGACCCGGATCGCCTCGCCGGGCTGGAGCTGGGCGAACCGCTCTCCGAGACCGTCCTCCGGTCCCTCGCCTTCGCCCTCCCCGAGGACTTCGAGGCCGAGGAGATCTCGAGGGACGCCCGCGATGCCACCCAGGCCACCGTCATCCTCAGAGGGCGGAACGCCGTCGGGGAGCGGGTCGAGGCCGAGCTGGTCGAAGGCCGCGCCCACGTCGTCGTCCAGACCGAGGCCATCCAGTCGGCCTCCGACCTCGAAGGCTTCGGCACGAGGGACTGGATCCGGGGCCTGCTGGAAGACCCGTCGTCGCCGGAATACTTCGGCCTGGTCCCGCAATGCTCGGGCATGGCCGAATGGAAGGCCGGCTCGGAACTGACGCCCGAGCAGCTCGACGAGGTCGCCGACTTCTTCGTCGAGTACGTCATCCCGTACCGCGAGGGGATCTCGGCCGCCGCCTGGGAGCTCCAGTTCGAGGACCCTGAGAACCAGCACCCCGGCTACGAGCACTACATGAACGAGTGCGCGAACTGCCACTTCTGGGGGCTCGGCGGCGCCGACGGGACCGGGGTCGATGCCCCGAACCTCTACGGGTGGGGGTCGACCACCTGGACCCGCCGCATGATCGAGGAGCCGGGCGCCCGCGATCTCTACGGCTATCTCGCCGATCACGAGCAGATGCCCGGGTTCGCCGGCCAGCTCACCCGGGAAGACCTCGACGTGATCATCCGGTTGCTGAAGGGGGATTTCCTGCCCCTCCAGGCGTCGGACGAGGCCCCGCCCACCTCTCCCGCCGCCGCGATCGTGGCCGAGGAGGCCTCGGCGGCCCCGACCGACTGAGGGACCGGGCCTCCTTCGTGCTCGATCGTCCGCCCCGGCGACGCCGGGAGACACTCACAGGACCCGGCGGCCTCGATCGCGAGCGATCGAGGCCGCCGGGTCCTTCTCGTTTCGACCGCCCGGCGCGGGGAAGGCCCCGGGGCGCCCCGGCCCCGATGCCATCCGGAATGCCCACGACGGCCCGATGCGGCCGGGGGGCGAACGTCGCCACGGTCGAGGAGACGCCCAGACCGCGCACCGTGCTTCCCGAATCGCGGTCAGGTGCGCAATCTCCCTCGTCTGCAGGAAAAAGCGTTGGTATCCCCCCATTCGAGCCGATAGACTCCCCCTCGCTCGATCGGGCCGGTCGAGACCGATGGAACCAGACCTGGCCGGCTCGTTTCCCCCGTTGCGGCTTTCTCGCGTATCTCGAACGTCGGCACGGCTCGCACGAGAACTTGCCCCCGAACCAGAAGCCAGGGGACGCAGGTTCTGATCGATCGCCAGCCAGTCGGGACGACCCTCGGGCCTCCGGGCTTGAGAGCGGCCCGGCCCCAGAGTGCCGGCAACACCACTCCGTCATCAAGGAAGGATGCCATGACGAAGGAGAAGGATCGGCCGCTGATTGGGATCAACATGGACCTCCAGGGCACTGGCCGTGGCCAGTTGCCGCACTCCATCGTCCAGACCGGTTACTACGACGCCATCCTGACCGCGGGCGGGATCCCGGTCTTGATCCCCCCGATGTTCCGAGAACCGGAGGTCGCCCCGCTCCTCGACCGGCTCGATGGCCTGGTCCTCACCGGCGGCGACGACATGGACCCCCGCAAGCAGAACGTCGCCCCGCATCAGTCGGTCAAGGTCATGTCCGAGCGCCGAGAGGCCGCCGACCGCCTGCTCTGCCGCCTCGCCGCCAAGCGACACCTGCCGACCCTGGCCATCGGCCTCGGCATGCAGGAAATGAACGTCGAGCACGGCGGGGGGCTTTATGTCCACGTCCCCGAAGACCTCCCTCGCGCCATCCCCCACCGCGACCCCCACGGCGGCGCCCACCGGCATATCGTCGTCATGGAGCCGGGGACCCTGCTCGAAGAGATCTACGGCGAGGGGGAAATCCGGGTCAACAGCTACCACCACCAGGGCATCCGCAAGCTCGCCTCCATGTTCCGGCCCGCGGCACACGCGCCCGATGGCCTGATCGAGGCCTACGAATTCCACGACATGGACGAGTGGTGGTGCGTCGGCGTCCAGTGGCACCCCGAGAACGAGGGCCACATCTCGCTCGACACCCAACTCCTCGAAGCCTTCATCCAGGCCTCCGACCGGGGCTTCCGTCGGATCCTGCCGACGAAGGTCAAGGCGGCCTGAGCACGCGATCGATGCCCGCTCGCCCCGACCTGCCCCCCTTTCCTTCGTTTCATGGATCGGGCGTGGCCGGGGCCGGGCACACCGTACCGAGGGGTTCGGCTCGGGTCGGTTGCGCAAGGAGGCGCATCCGGACCCGGGGCCGGCCCGCACCCCCGGCGGTCGCTTCCCCCGATCACATCCAATTGCCCGATCCGACCCGGTCCTCTCGCCGATCCCGGCGCTCCGAGGGGCTGTCGATCAACCTCGATTGACGACCATCAAGCCGAAGCCGGCCAGGACCAGGCCCGCTCCGCTCGTCATCCCATACGCGGGGATGGGGAGCTGGACGTTCATCCACGAACTGACCATCCCGAGACTGAACGCCACCAGGCCCAGCCCGATCATCGCCAGGCCGGTTGCCGAGAGGACCTTGCGATGGTCCGACACGAGTCAACTCCGTCACGGTGTGCTGTGCGGTGAAACGCCTTCCGCGGCCTTGATCCGCGACCCCGGATCGCGGTGCGTGGTCGGTTGAGCGAGTTGCGATCCCCCGCTCGGTCGTCCCGGGAGCGGACGGGCAAGCGGACCGCCTCTCCTCCGGCGATCGACCAATCGATCGATGGAGGAGGAGAGGGCCAGGTCACCCGCTCAAGCGATCCGCCGGTCAGTGCGCGGCCCCGGCCGGCTCGGGCGACGCGATCTCGATCAGGCCGGCGGCCTGCTGGGCGTGCCGGCGGATGTCCTCGCTGATCCGCATGGAGCAGAACTTCGGCCCGCACATCGAGCAGAAGGCCGCAGACTTGAACGCCTCCTGGGGGAGTGTCTCGTCGTGCATCCGGCGGGCGGTCTCGGGGTCGAGCGACAGTTCGAACTGCCGGTTCCAGTCGAAGGAATAACGCGCCCGGCTCAGGGCGTCGTCCCGGTCGCGGGCCCCCTTGCGATGGCGGGCCACGTCGGCGGCGTGCGCGGCGATCTTGTAGGCGATCACCCCCTGACGCACGTCCTCCACCTCGGGCAGGCCGAGGTGCTCCTTCGGCGTGACGTAGCAGAGCATGCTCGCCCCGTACCAGCCGGCCATCGCCGCGCCGATGGCCGAGGTGATGTGGTCGTATCCGGGGGCGATGTCGGTCACGAGCGGGCCGAGCACGTAGAACGGTGCCTCGTCGCACTCGTAGGCCTGCTTCTCCATGTTCATGGCAATCTGGTCCATCGGCACGTGGCCGGGCCCTTCGACCATGACCTGACAGCCCCGCTCCTTGGCCCTCCGGGTCAGCTCGCCCAGGGTCTTCAGCTCGGCGAACTGGGCCGGGTCGCTGGCGTCGGCCAGGCAGCCGGGGCGGAGGCTGTCGCCGAGGCTCCAGGTGACGTCGTATTCCCGCATGATGTCGCAGAGGTCGTCGAACCGGGAGTAGAACGGGTTTTCCTTGTTGTGGGCCATCATCCACTGGGCCATCAAGGAACCACCCCGCGAGACGATGCCCGTGATCCGGTGCGCCGTCATCGGCACGAAGTCGCGGAGGATCCCGGCGTGGATCGTCATGTAGTCCACGCCCTGCTTGGCCTGATGCTCGACCACGTCGAGCAGGCCCTGCTCGGTGATGTCCTCGGGCTTCTTGACCTGCTGGATCGCCTGGTAGATCGGCACGGTGCCGATCGGCACCGGGCTGGCGGCGATGATCGCCCGGCGGATCTCGTCGATCTTGCCGCCGGTCGAGAGGTCCATGACCGTGTCGGCCCCCAGCGCGACCGACGTCCGCAGCTTCTCCAGCTCGTTCTCGACGTCGGAGGTCACGGCCGAGTTGCCGATGTTCGCGTTGATCTTGCAGGCGGCCTTGATGCCGATGCCCATCGGCTGCAGGCCGAGTTTCAGGTGCTCCCGATTCGCCGGGATCACCATCCGGCCGCGGGCGACCTCCGCGCGGACCAGCTCGGGTTCGAGCCCCTCGCGACGGGCCACGAACTCCATCTCGGGGCTGATGATTCCTCGACGCGCCTGTTCGATCTGAGTCATGATGCAACCATCCGGCGGCGGAACGGGTCTCGGGTCTGGACGAAGGCCGAGCGGGGCGAAGGGGGGAGCCGTCTCGTCTGGGGCGATGATGGCCCCGCTCATGGTAGCCGTCCCGGGGGCGGCGGGTCAATTCGCCCGCCCCCGCAAGGGGCGATTGCCCCGGCCGACCCCGCACGATCGGCGCGATCCCGAGAATTCTCCGCAATGGTCCAGAGACTTGCGGCTCGCCTTCACCGTATGATGAAGCCGTTGACGACCAAGAGATGAACAGGACGTCATGACCCCCCGGATCTGACCCCCTCTCAGGATGCCGAAGGTCTCGGCACCGGCTTCGAGGAGCTTCGCATGGTCGCGAATCGTGCCTCTGCCTCTCTTCCATCGCGCCGATGGTGGGTCGCGGTTCCAGGATTCATTGTCCCGATCGGTCTCGTGGCGGGGGTCTGCTGGTGGCTCACCCCGCCGCTCGAATCGCTCCCGCCCGACAGCGCCCGATGGCCGTCGACCCCGTCGGGCACAGACCCGACCCTCGTCGGCGCCGAGATCCCCGCGGAGGACGAGCCCGAGCAGGCCGTTGACCTGCCCGAGTGGCCCGAAGAACGCCTCGAAGGCCAGGACGCCAAGCAGTATCTGCTCGAATTCATGGAACAGGCCGTGCGCAGGCTCGATCGCGTCGAGGGCTACTCGGCCAATCTCACGCGCCAGGAACGCATCCAGGGGGAGCTCGGCCCCGAGCAGTCGCTCCGGATCAAGGTGCAGCACGACCCGTTCGCCGTCTACCTGCGCTTCGAGGCCCCCAGGGCCGGCAAGGAGGCGCTCTACCACGAGGGGAGGTTCGAGAACCACCTGCTCGCCCACAACGGCGACTGGACCCGCCGATTCTTCCCCCGGCTCAAGGTCGATCCGTACGGGCCGATCGCCCTGGCGGACAACCGGCACCCGATCACCGAGGCCGGCCTGGCCCACCTGTCCCGCAAGCTCTTGCACTATCGCAAACTCGACCTGAACGACCCGATGGCCGAGACCATCCTCGACCGGGAGGTCGACGAGGACGGCAAGCTCTGGTACTCGTCCACGCACTCGCATGCGTCGTACGCCGACGACCGCCCGTTCGCCTACGTCGAGATCCGCTACTGCCCCGAACTGCTCATCCCCCTCCACATCGTCAGCTACGACTGGCCGCAACCGGGATGCGACGACGGCGAGCTGCAGCTCGCCGAACGCTACCACTACGAGGACGTCAATCTCGACGCCAGCTTCTCGGCGATCGACTTCGACCCGACGAATCCCGATTACGGCTTCCAGCGCTACTGAGTCGAATTGAATTGACCCGGGCTGCCGGGCAGGGGGGGAACGGGCGTCCTCCCCGTCACGACGGGGTGTTAATCTCCGCCCCCTCGGCCAGCCGGGCGCGTCGCCGCTGGTCCTCCTTCTGCAGCCCCCGGACCAGGGCCCGCAGGTTCCGGGCGTTCTGCCCCAGGTCCCCCTTGCCGATCCTCGACTGGCTCCTGGCCACGAGCAGCGAGCCCCGGGAGTCGGGCTCGAAGACCAGATGGACGTCGTCGACGAACCGCAAGATGCGGGTCGTGTGCGTCGCGTGGATCATCGCGCGGTCCTCGTAGGCCGCCTCGACCTTCCAGCGCGGCCATCCGGCGATGATCCGCTGGGCCCAGGTCACCGCGTGGACCGGGGCCAGCGACAGGGCGAGCGGCCTCAGGTCCTCGTCGGAGGCATCGGGCCGGAGTTCGGCCTGGTTCTTCGTCAAACCTTGGAGGAGGGCCATCGTTATCCTTTCGTGATTCGGTGCTGTCCCGCGAGCACTGCGAGGAGCAAGGCACTCCCGTCGTCGCTTCCGCCTTCGTATCCTCATCAAGAGCGGCCTGCTCGGCAACAGGCCGGGGGCCGACGCCTCTCCGGATCGACCGCGGCAACGGGGACAGCCATGCAAGACTTCGGACGACTGCGATCTCATTTCGGCGGCCTTCTGACCGCCTCGCTGCTCGCGATGGGCCCGTCGGGCGCGGTCCGGGCAGACGCTGCCGAGACTCGCCTCGAACTGACCGTCGACGCGGGCCGATTCGATCGCGACCAGACTCCCGTGCAAATCTCGATCCCAACGGCCGAGCCGGGCCGGGATTGGCCCGATTGGCTCGCGACGATCGCGGCGCGAGGGGGGCCTGTCGGCCTCCGAGACCTCGACAACCCGGGGCAGGTCGTGGTCGCGCAGGTCGACCCGCACCCCGATCGCGTCCGGATCCTCTGGATCCTGCCCGGCCCACTGCCGGCCGGCACGCGACGGACCTTCCGGCTGGAACCGCTGAGCCGGACGATCGAGGCCGATCCCTGGAGCTTCGGGACCAGCCCGGAAGGGCATTTGGAGCTTTCCCGGGGCGACGAGCCGGTCTTCCGCTACAACACGGCACCGGTGACCCACCCCGATCATCCCAGCCCGAACCAGCCTCGATCCGCGTACATCCACCCCGCCTTCGCCCCCTCGGGAGCGATCGTCACGGGGGACTACTCGGCCGGGTCGCACCCCCATCACCGAGGCTTCTTCCTGGCCTACACGAAGACCAGGGTCGGCGACCTCGAACCGGATTTCTGGAACATCCAGAACGGCTCGGGCAAGATCCACTTCGACCGGCTCGGCCCGGCGTCGACCGGCCCCGTCTCCGCCCGGTTCTCGGCCTTCCATCGCTGGGAAGCCAACCGGCCCGACGCCGACCCGGTCGTCGTGCTCCGCGAGCGCTGGGATGTCGAGGTCTTCGACATCCCGGGCACCCCCTACCGGCTGTTCGACCTGACGAGCACCCAGCAGGCAACCGAGACGCCCCTGGTCCTGCCCCCCTACCGCTACGGCGGCATGGCCTACCGCGGCCCCGATTCGTTCCTGCCTCAAGGGGCGCTCGACGTCCTGACCAGCGAGGGGCTCGACCGGGTCGCCGGGGATCAGCAGCCGGCCCGATGGGTCGACCTGACCGGCCCCGTCTCCGACGGCTCCGACCGGTACGCCGGGGCCGCCATGTTCGACCACCCGACGAACCTGCACCATCCGACCCCCGCCCGGATCCACCCGACCCGGATCCCGTTCTTCTGCTTCGTGCCCAGCCACGACGAGCCGGTCGAGATCGGCTCCGAGTCCCCCGCCGTCTTCCGCTACCGGGTGCTGATTCACGACGGCCATCCCGACGCGGCTCTCAATGATCGGGTTTGGCGCGATTTTGCCGAGCCTCCCCGGGTCTCGATCGCGATCGAACCGCCCTGACCGGCTCGACCGGACCGCCCCGGGCGCCTCCTTGGGTGCAAGATGCCGACCCGACGCGGGGTGGCTCGACCGACCGTTACGACCGGGCCGATCGTCGCGGCCTTCTCAGGTGGTCGACGACCCGGAAAAACCCCGGCCCGGCGGTGGGCCGCCCGAGCCTCCGGGGTCGATAACACCCGCGGTCAGTCCCGTCATCCGACTTCGGCAGGAGCCGATCGAGGTGCGGGCCCGTCTCCGCGGCAAGGCGTCGTGGCCGTCCGCGATCACCGGCCGAACCGGCCCGCCTCGGCGGATCGGACCTCGGGAGGGAACGATCGGGGGCGAGCCGGGATCGGATCGGTCCGGGTCGCCGGGCCGGCCGACCAGGGAGGGAAACAGGAAGTGAACATCGTCACGACACGCTTCGGCCCCATTCAGGCACGGGAACTGGATATCGTTCAGATCCCCGAGGGCCTGGTCGGGTTCCGAGGCACCACGCAGTTCGTGCTCTGGCCCGATTCGGAGGTGGATGGGCTGGTCTGGCTCCAGTCCACCGCCGACCCGGACCTGGCCTTCGCGATGGTGATGCCGCAGGTGGCCGTCGCCGATTACCGGGTCGAGCTTCGCCCCGGCGATCGCACGGCCCTGGAGCTGGACGAGGCGGGCGAACCGCTCGTCTACGTCATCCTCAACCACGGGGAACAGGGGCTGACCGTCAACCTCCAGGGCCCCCTGGTCTTCAACCTGGCCCGCCGGCTCGGCCGGCAACTGGTGTTGACCTCGAGCCGCTACGCCGTCCGGTTCCCGCTGGGGGAGCCGGAAGATTCGCCGACCCTGCTGCCCGGACCCACGGCACTCCGCGCCACTGCGTGACGCGGAGGTACCCGCCGGGCAACTGGCAAAGGGGGCATGCCTTCCGGGCGTGCCCGCGGCGGGTCCGCCCGGCGGCCCCGTTGACGTCTGCCGACACTACGGACGACGTGGCCAGGGATGGGCACGTCCGTCGCTGGCAGGAGGAAGGAGCCTAGTCCATGCTGGTCCTGTCCCGACACCGCGACGAAAGCATCATCATCGGCGATGACATCGTCATCACCGTGGTGGATATACGGGGCGATAAGGTCCGGTTGGGGATCGCGGCCCCGATCGAGATCTCCGTACACCGTCAGGAGGTGTACGAGGCCATCCAGCGCGAGAATCGGCAAGCCAGCCGCCTGGATCCCCAGGAGGCCCGCCGGATCGACCGCCTCAACGGCCCACCGCTGCGGCGCGAGTCGCGGCGGCCACGGCCCGAGGGGCCTTGATCCCGCCGAGACTCACGCCCATCGGCCGCTCTCCTCGTGGTTAACCCCCCAGAGAGACATCACGTTCGGGCGGGCCCCCGGTCTCGGCCGCGGGCCCGCCCGACCCGATCCCACCCCGCCCAATCCCTCCCCCATCGCCCGGCGATCCCGCCCCATCCGGGCCCGTCCGGCTCATTCGAGTTCGATGAAGAACGCGTTGCCCCCCGAGGGCGTCGGGAGCTTCTCCCACTGGCCGTCGTCTTCCCCCGGACCCTTCGCGTGATCGCCCCGGGCCTGATCCCCCCGTGCGGCGTCCCGGGCCTCGGACGCCGGTAGATCCGAGACCGGCTGCGCAATCGGCGGGGTGGGCGGGGCGAATCCGGTCATCATCGGTCCCGGCGCCCGGCCTCGGAGCTCCGACGGGCTGGGGGCGTCATCCGGGCCGAGGTAAATGCGGAACTTGTAACTCCCCAGGCTGACCTTGTCTCCCGGGAGCAGGGCCGCCCATCGCACGCGCTGGCCCTTGACCTTCGTGCCGTTGGTCGAGGCCAGGTCTCGCAGGATCAGCAGCCCCGAGGTCCTCACCAGCACGCAATGCTGCTTCGAGATCGACGGGTGGTCGATCCAGATGTCGCAGCCACCTCGACGGCCGACCACCGTGATGTCCCGCGTGACCGGGATCGGGGGCTCGCCGTTTTCCGGGATCAATTCGGCTTTCATCGCATCCTGGGGTTCGCGGAACGGACGACCTGGGACTCGAACGAAGACGACCCGCCTTGCCTCCCCATTGGAAGACGACCGACACCCCATCGAAGTGACGTGATGCTCCACGCGAACGACCGCATTCTAACCCGGAGTCAACAATCGATCAAGGTTTATGGGTGCGTCCCCGGGACGCCCGATCCCAGGACGCCCCGAGCCCATTCCCGCCGGGCTTCTTGAAACTTCGGCCATCCCGGCCCGGTATCGATCGCCGAACATCTCGCGCTGCCCGATCCCGGCCCGGGGCCTCGTGGTTCGGCACGCACCAAGGGGACGATCGCACCATGACTGACACCATCAAGCAGCTCGTCGCCGGGGTCGTCGCGTCGGCCGCGTTCGCGTTGGCGCCCGTATCGGACGGCTTCGCTCGGGAGGGTCGCGAGCCGTCCGGCGCCGAGTTCCTCTCGACCGACCCGCTGGCCTACCTGGAGATCCCCGAGCCGAATCGATTGCTCGACCGGCTGACCTCCGATCGGGTCCAGGACTTCCTCCTCACGATCCCCGACTACGCCAGGGCGCTCGACGATCCTCGGCTGGCCGAGGCCCGACAGGTCGCCACCTTCGTCGCCGGGCAGCTCGGGACCACCTGGGAAGACGGCATACGCACCCTGATCGGCGGCGGCATCGTGCTGGGGATCGAGGAGGCCGACCCCCCTCGATTGGTCCTGGTCGTCACCCCTTCCGACGCCGAATTCCTCGAGAAGGCGCATGCCACGCTCGTCTCCCTCGCCCGGGAAGACGCCCGGGGCAAGGGAGAGCCCGACCCGATCGCCGAGTTCGACCACCGCGGCATCGCCGGCTTCAGCCTCTCCGACGAGGAGGCCCACGCGATCGTCGATGGCCGCCTGATCCTCTCGAACGGCCGGGCCGGGCTCACCGAAATCCTCGACCGCCACCTCGACCGGGGGGATCGGCTGACGGATGCTCCCGCCTTCGCCGAGTCGAGGCCCGAGGGCGATCCCCTGGCCTGGGCCTTCGCCCGGGTCGATCGCCTCCGGGAACTCGACCCCGACCGCTTCGCCGGCGACGAGCCCGACGCCGGCGCCATGCTCCTCTTCGGCGCCTGGCTCGACCTGATCCGCCAGACCCCCTTCGCCACCGCGGCCCTCGACTGGGCCGACGATCGCCTGGCCCTCGACCTGTCCCTCGACGCCCCCGAAAGCGGCCGATCCGAGGCGATGGCCCGCTTCCTCCCCCCCGAAGGGGCCGGCGCCCCGCTCCCGATCAAGGTCGACGGCCTGATCGCCACCATCAATCTCTGGCGAGACCAGGAGGCGCTCTGGCAGGTCCGCGAGGAACTGCTGCCCCCGGAGGCCCTGCAGAACCTCGCCCAGCTCGACTCGTTCGCCGGCACCTTCTTCGGCGGCCGAGACTTCGGCGATTCGGTCCTCGATCCGCTCGGCGATCACTGGCAACTGGTCGTCGCCGACCAGGACCACGAGGCGATGGACCCCGTGCCCGGGGTGAAGCTGCCCGCCTTCGCCCTGGTCGTCGAGCTCGACCCCGATCGCCCCGAGTTCGCCCAGCGCCTGCGGGTCGCGTTCCAGTCGTTCCTGGGGCTCGTCAACCTCGGGGCCGCCGAGACCGGGGCCCCGCCCTTGATGCTCGGCTCCGAATCGTACAAGGGCCAGACCATCTCCCTCGCCACCTTCATGCCGCCCGGCCCGGCCGACGGCGACGACGACCAGGACGAGCCGCTCGAGGTCCACTACCGGCACAACTTCACCCCCTCGATCGCCGAGCTGGAAGGCCGCTTCATCCTCAGTTCGAGCGTCGGCCTCACCCGATCCCTGATCGACGCGATCGAGGCCGACCCGGAGGCCGAGACGATCGACGCCACCCTCTTCATGACCGCCGATGGCCCCGCCCTGGCCGCCCTGGTCCGCGACAATCGGGAACGCCTGATCCTCCAGAATATGCTGGAACAGGGGAACGATCGCGCCGCCGCCGAGCGAGACGTGACCGTCCTGGCCACGCTCCTCCAGTACCTCGGCCAGGGGACGATGCGACTGGTCGATACCCCCGAGCACTCGACCCTCTCCCTCGAATTCCGGCTCGGGACCCTCGACGACTGATCCCTCGGCGCCCTGGGAGGGGGAGGGGCCGCGATCGTCGCCGACCCCGCCCGACGCTCGCGGCCCTCGCGAAGGTTCGATTCATCGGTTCGCATCTGCCCGTTTCCTGGAGTCATCATGCGTCTGCGATCACTGCGGGATGACCCCCGCCAGGCCTGGGCTCCGTTCCAGGCATCCGAATCGGACCCGTGGGACCTCGATCGGGTGGCCCACCTGCACCGTCGGGCGGGGTTCTCCCCCTCCTGGCAGGTCCTCCAGCGCGACCTCGCCGACGGCCCCGGGCCGAGCATCGACCGCCTGCTCCGCGGCGAGACCGAGGCCCTCGACGGCACCCCCGCCGCCTCCTTCGAGGGGTTGATGGACGCGATGGCCAGGGGGCCGGGGGCCTCGGCCGGGGCCGCCGGGCTGCAGGCCGCCTGGCTCTACCGGATGATCCACACCCCCTTCCCCCTCCGGGAGCGGCTCACCCTCTTCTGGCACGATCATTTCGCCACCTCGATCGAGAAGGTGAATGACCCCGCCTTGATGCGTCAGCAGAACGACCTGCTCCGCCGCCACGCCCTCGGCTCGTTTTCCGAGATGCTCCGCGCGATGGCCCGCGACCCGGCCATGCTCATCTGGCTCGACGCCACCGCCAGCAAGCGGGAACACCCGAACGAGAACTACGCCCGAGAGGTCATGGAACTGTTCACCCTCGGCCGGGGGAACTACGGCGAGGGGGACGTGCAGGAGGCCGCCCGGGCCTTCACCGGGACCTTCGTCGTCCAGGGGCGCTACCGGCACAATCCCCGAGAGTTCGACTCGGCCGAGAAGACGATCCTCGGCCAGACCGGCTCCTTCGACGGTGACGCGGTGGCCTCGATCCTCCTCGATCAGCCGGCCTGCGCCCGCTTCCTCTGCCGGAAGCTGTTCGCCCTGCTCGTCAGCGAGGTCGACGAGCCCCCCGACCCCCTGATCGAGCCCCTCGCCGAGGCGTATCGACGCTCCGGCTACGACACCAGGGTCCCCGTCGCCATGATCCTCCGGTCCCGCCTCTTCTTCGACCGCTCGTCGCGTCGCAGGCGGGTAAAGAGCCCGGTCGAGTTCGCCGTCGGCACGATCCGGGCGCTGGAGGTCATCGCCCCGACCGTCTCCACCAACGAGCTCGCCGACGCCTGCTCCCGGATGGGGCAACGCCTCTTCGCCCCCCCGAGCGTCGCCGGCTGGGACGGCGGGCCGACCTGGATCAACACCACGACCTCGCTCGCCCGGACCAACGCCGCCCTCTCCCTCCTGAACGACCGGCGCCGGTTCGACCCCGAGGCGCTCGCCTCGCGGCATGGCCGGGGCGAAGGCCCCGCGGCCTTCTATATCGACCTCCTGGTCCAGGACGCCTTCTCGCCCGAGGTGCGCGAACGCATCGAGGGCCCCGCCCGGGAGGTGGCGACCCTCGTCCTGACCGCCCCCGAGTCTCAGCTCGCCTGACCGCGACGGTTTCGCCGCTGCCCCCAGCCACTCGACGCTTGACACGCCCTCCAAGGATCGAACCTATGACACTCCATCGCCGCCGGTTCCTCCGGTCCTCGCTGGCTGCCTCCTCCCTGGTGTCGATGGGCGGGGCGACGATCCCGGGGTTCCTCGCGCAATCGGCCCGGGCCGCCCGGGTCGAATCGCCGAACGACCGGATCCTGGTCGTCGTGCAGCTCGTCGGCGGGAACGACGGATTGAACACGGTCGTCCCGCATGGAATCGACGGCTACCCCCGCAACCGCCGCCGACTCCGCCTGCCGACCGGCCAGCTCCACCGGATCACCGACGCCATCGGCCTGCACCCGAGCATGGGCCAGATGGCCAAACTCCTCGAAGACGGTTGCCTCTCCATCGTGCAAGGGGTGGGGTACCCCAACCCCGACCGCTCCCACTTCCGATCGATGGAGATCTGGGAAACCGCCCGCACCGACTCCCGGCCCGAGGCGCTCGAGACCGGGTGGCTCGGCCGGGTCCTCGACGCCCACCCTCCCGACCCGGGGGCCGATTCGCCCGCGTTGCACGTCGGCGCCGGCCGCCTGCCCCTCGCCATGCGATCGCGGCGGGTCGAGGTCCCGTCCCTCGAGCAGATCGACCAGTTCCGGTTGCAGGCCCCCGGCTCGTCGGCCGAACGGGCCTCGACCCGATCCTCCCTGGCCGACGTCGCCGGCGTCGATCGCGGCGACGACCCCTTGCTCGGCTTCCTCCGCCGCAGCACCCTGGCCGCGTACGAGTCGAGCGCCCGGCTCGAAGAGGTCGCCTCGGGGCAGGGGGGCAACTCCGACTACCCGAACTTCCCCCTCGCCCGGCGCCTCGAACAGATCGCCCGCATCATCAAGGCCGAGTTCGGCACCCGCATCTACTACACCCGCCAGGACGGCTACGACACCCACGCCAACCAGCTCGCCTCCCACGCCGCCCTGCTCAACGAGCTGGCCGACTCCCTCGCCGCCTTCCGAGACGACCTGGCCCGGGACGGCCAGGCCGACCGGGTCGCCGTCCTCGTCTTCAGCGAGTTCGGCCGTCGGGTCGCCGAGAACGCCTCGAACGGGACCGATCACGGCGCCGCCGCCCCCGTCTTCGTCGTCGGCCCGGTCGCCCAGGCGGGATTGATCGGCGAGCACCCGAGCCTCGACGACCTCGACGAAGGGGACTTGAAGCACCAGACCGATTTCCGGAGCCTCTACGCCTCGATGCTCGACGACTGGCTCGGCGTCCCCTCGGCCCCCGTCATCGGCAGCGGCTTCGAGCCCTTGCCCTTGCTGAAGACCTCGTGACGCGGGCGGGGCCCCGCCGGGCCGGGGTGTTGCCGATCCCGACCCGGGCGGGTACAACCCTGCCATGAACGCACTCGCCGACGTCAATCCCATCGTCCTGGCCCTGATCGCCGGGCTCTTCACCTGGGGGGTGACCGCGCTCGGGGCGTCGCTCGTCCTCGTCGCCCGGTCGATGAACCGGGGTTTCTTCGACGCGATGCTCGGCTTCGCCGCGGGCGTGATGATCGCCGCGAGCGTCTGGTCGCTGCTCTTGCCGGCCATCGACCTGTCCCGAGACCTCGGGGGGACCGGCTGGGCACCGGCCGCCGTCGGCTTCCTGCTCGGGGGCGTCGTGCTTCGCCTGGCCGACCACTGGCTGCCGCATCTCCATCCCGGCCTGAAACGCGACCGGGCCGAGGGGATCAAGACGCGATGGCGGCGCTCCACCCTGCTCGTCCTGGCGATCACCCTGCACAACATCCCCGAAGGGCTGGCGCTCGGCGTCGCCTTCGGAGCCACCCAGCACGGGTCGATCGACGGCTCGCTCGGGAGGGCGATCGCCCTGGCCATCGGCATCGGCCTCCAGAATTTCCCGGAAGGGATCGCCGTCGCGCTCCCGCTCCGGGCCGAGGGGGTCGGTCGCCTCAAGGCATTCTGGTACGGCCAGCTTTCCGCGATCGTCGAGCCGATGGCCGCCCTCCTGGGAGCGGCGGCCGTCCTGTTCATCGAGCCGATCCTGCCCTACACCCTCGCCTTCGCCGCCGGGGCCATGATCTACGTCGTGGTCGAGGAGCTGGTCCCCGAGAGCCAGCAGCACGGCAATACCGACCTCGCCACGCTGGGGACGATGGCCGGTTTCGCCGTCATGATGGTGCTCGACGTCTCGCTCGGCTGACGCACCCGCTCCTGATCAGGCCGGCCGGCCGTTCGAGGGCGTGCGAGGCGCGAGGATCAATGCCGGAAGTGGCGGCGCCCGGTGAAGATCAGGGCAATCCCGTGCTCGTCGCAGGCGGCGATCACCTCCTCGTCCCTCCGGGAGCCTCCCGGCTGGATGATCGCGGTGATGCCGGCGGCGGCGGCGGCATCGGGGCCGTCTCGGAACGGGAAGAAGGCGTCCGAGGCGAGCACGGCCCCCGCGGCCCGGGGGCCGGCCTTCTTCACGGCGATCTCGACCGAGTCGAGGCGGCTCATCTGCCCGGCGCCGACGCCGACGATCTGCCCCTCGCCGGCCAGCACGATGGCGTTCGACTTCACCGACTGGCAGACCTTCCAGCCGAAGGCCAGGTCGATCGCCTCCCGCTCGTTCGGCGGGCGCTTGCTGACGACCCGCCCCTCGGCCATCGGATCGGCCTGCATCCGGTCCCAGTCCTGGACGAGCAGGCCCCCTTCGATCCGCCGCAGGTCGAGGCCGGACCCCGGGCCCGATCCCGGGCCGATCGGCTCGCCCAGCTCGACCAGGCGGACGCTGTTCTTCCAGGTCGGCCGGGTGGTGAGCGCCTCGAAGGCATCCGGCTCGAACCCGGGGGCGATGACGCACTCGATGAACCGGCCGGGGCTGACCATCCGCTCGGCCGTCGCCAGGTCGACCGGCCGGTTCAGCCCGACGATCCCCCCGAAGGCGCTGACCGGGTCGCCGTCGTAGGCCCGCTCGAACGCCTCGGCCAGGGTCGAGCCGATCGCCGCCCCGCAGGGGTTGTTGTGCTTCAAAACGCAGGCGGCCGGCTCCGCGAAGCATCGGATCAGACGCAGGGCACTGTCGAGGTCGAGGATATTGTTATACGAGAGTTCTTTCCCGTGCCGGATCGTGGCCGAGGCCAGGTTCGCCCCGCTCGGCTGCGGTTCGACGTAGAAGGCGGCCCGTTGATGCGGATTCTCGCCGTATCGCAGCGCCGATCGCAGCACGAACTGGGGAGCCAGCGTCTCCGGGAACCCTTCGGGGGCGGCCTCAGGCGCCGACCCGGCCAGGTAGGAGGAGATCGCCTGATCGTAGTGCGCCGTCTTGCGGAAGGCGTCCAACGCCCGGTCGCGGCGGAACGCGAGGGTGGTGCCGCCGTCGTTCCGGCCCAGGTGCTCCAGGAATGCGTCGTACTGGTCCGGGTCGGTCAGGACGACCACGTGCGCGTGGTTCTTGGCGGCCCCTCGGATCAGGCTCGGCCCGCCGATGTCGATCTTCTCGATCGCCTCGGCCTCGGTCACGTCGGGCCGGGCGACGGTGGCCTCGAACGGATAGAGATTGACCACCACCAGGTCGATCGGGTCGATCCCCTGGGCCGTCAGGGCCATCAGGTCCTCGGGCAGGTCCCGGCGCGCGAGGATGCCGCCGTGGATCTTCGGGTGCAGGGTCTTGACCCGTCCCCCGAGGATCTCGGGGCTGCCGGTGTAGCCGGAGACTTCCTCGGCCTGGAGGCCGGCATCGACCAGGGCGGTTCGGGTGCCGCCGCTGGCGAGCAACGCGACCCCGCGATCGGCGAGGGCCCTGGCCAGCTCAAGGAGGCCCCGCTTGTCTGAGACGCTCAGGAGGGCGCGGCGGATCGGGGTGGTGGTGTCAGACATCGCGGTTCGGGGCCTCATTGCTCAGGAAGTCGATCCGGTGCCGATCTCGATGGACCGCTCGGCCATCGAGGGTCGGAAACGCAAGAGATTCGGGGTGCCCGGTCAGGGCGCCCCGAATCCCAGGGTTCGCGGGAAGGAAACGTGCTGGAAACAATCGACCACGAGGCGAGGGCGGGCGGACGCTCACCGACGCTGCGTGGTGATGTTCCGGGGCAAGGGACGGGCGCCGAATCCGAAGTCGAACGGATTGTCGGCCCCGTCCAACCCCTCGTCGTCGACCGGTTCCGGGAGGGGATCGTCGCCGAACGGCGCCGCGGGGACGGGGGGAGGGGTGGTGGTGGTGCCTCCCGACTCATCCCGGAGGAATCCGAACGGCTGGGTCTCGGCCGCCCGCAGGGGGATCGGGGAGATCGAGCCGTACTCGCGGAGGCAGACGATCGACCCGTGGGGGCTGGCCAGGTAGATGCGGTCGTGCGAGTCGTTGGTGGTCGTGACCGAGTAACGCCGGAGGTCGACGCCGGCCCTCTGGAACGTGGCGGCCGGGCCCGCGACCAGCTCGCCCGATTCGCGATCGACGATCGCCAGGTCGCCGTACTGGGTGCGGAGGTAGACCCGAGACGGTGACAGCGCGAGGATCTGTTCGGCCCCCGTCTGCACCCCCCGAGGCTGCCTGACCGGCTCTCCCGTGGAGGGGTCGGTGACCGGTCGGGCCGTGCCGGGGACCGAGACGCTCCGGCCGGTCCGGGGATCGACCTGCTGCCGCTCGGTCCCGGGGAGCGGGACGATTGAGGTCCAGCGCGAGTCTCCCGAGTCGGGGGCGACCGCGTACAGGTCCCCGCCGTCGCTCAGGACGTAGATGGTCGGCGGCAGGGGCAGGACTTCCTCCTGCTCGACGACCTCCGTGTATTCCTGCTCGTACGACCTGAGGTCGGTTCCGAGGATCGTCCGGGTCCGCCGCTCGGGGACCCGTCGGGTGATCGTCACGTCCCCCCCGCCGACGAGCGGCTGGGCGGAGATCGGCGATCGGGTCGGGAAGACCCACTTCTGCTCGCCCGTGAACAGGTTGATCCCGAAGAGATTCCGGTTCATCGACGGCACGACCAGCAGGCTCTCCGGCCCGCTGCCGTAGGTCCCCATCGAGGCGCTCAGGGGGCCGATGTCCTGCGAGCGGTGCAGGACCGAAGGCGGGTCGTAGCGGGCCACGTACAGCCGGCCGCCGTTGGAGGCGAAGGCGACCACGAACTGCGTCGGGACCGGCTCGGCCGTGATCGGGCCGTTGGTCGAGAAGTTCCAGGCGAACCCGCCGGGGGCCCCCGTTTGCTTCTGGAACCTGGGATCTTCCGACGGGCGGAGCGAGAAGGCCAGCAGCTTGCCGTTGGCCTCGCCGATGAAGACCAGGTCTTCCGTCGCCACGATCGGGGACGTGGCGTTGGCCTCCATCCGCTCCACCCAGACCTGTCGGCCGGTGGCCCGGTCGAGCGCGAAGATGAAGTTACCGTTGGTGGCGAAGGCGAGGGTCGAGTTCGTGCCCACGTCCTGGGCCAGGCCGCTGGACGGGCCGAGGTTGGCCTTCCAGAGCATCCGGCCGGTCTCTGAGTCGTAGCAGTAGAGGTTCGCTTCCGTCGTCTGGGCGAAGATCTGGGTCCCGTCGGTCGTGAGGCTCAGATGGTTGACCTGCTCCAGCCCGGATTGCAGCGGGACGGTGGCGAACCAGGAGCGTTCCAGGCCGAGCCGCCCCAGGGCGGTGCGGTCGGGGAGGATGCGATGGGTGTCGATGGGCTGGCCATCGGCGGTGACGGCCAGGGCCAGGGTGCCGAGGGCCGCCCAGGCCAGCGCGAGTCGGCGAATCATGGGGACGAGTCCTCTGCGGCAATCGGGTCGGGTCGGGTGAGGTGGCAACAGGTCCAACGGAATCGGGTCGGATCGGGTCGGGCCGAGGCAGCAGCGAGGAGGCGAGCCGAGGGGAGTCCCGAGCGTTGCAACCTCGAAACGTGACTAGGGATTCGTAGCCGACGACTCGGGGCCGGTCAAGTTTTCAGGGCGGTCGAAGTGGCCGATTCCGACCGGTCGTCCCCGCCGTTCCGGTCCCGACGGCCGATCAGGGCTCCTGTCCGAGTCCGGGTGAGCGGAACGGATCGGACGAATCGATTGGAGTATCTGGATCGTCGCGACGAGCGGAGACGACCTTCCAGCCCGTGTCGATGGCATCGAGCCGGAATCGGACCAGGCTCATCCGAAGCAGGCGGGGCGGGTCGCCCGGCGAGGCGAGCCGGTCCCGGATCGTCGCCACCACCTCGGCCCGATCGAGCACGAACGGGCCGTCGGCCTCGATCGTGAAGAAGGGGCGGCCGAGCAGGTCCTGCCACGTCTCCGTCTCGTCGCCGAACGCGAGCGCAAGCTCCTCGGCCTCGGGGGGGAGGGGCGGGTCGGAGTCCTCGACGATCTGGGCGTAGGTCGGCACCAGTTCCTGACGAGGCAGCGTGACGCGGGTCAGCTTCGCGAACTGCTCGGCGAACTCGACGGCCGCGTCGAGCTGCTCGTCGGCCGTGCCCCCGGCGATCCGGCCGTAGATGTCGTTCGCCTCGTTCTCCTGCTTCAGCGTCTCGGCCTCGTCCATGAAGTCGGCCGCGACGCCGAGCGGGTTGGCGTTCTGGAAGCGCCCGATCGCCGGGTCGTAGGTGTACTTCGAGGCGACCCGCCGGTTCAGGTCGGCCAGGGGGGCGAACGACCCTCGGATTGTCTCGTCCTCGACCGGGTCGCGCTGCACGTCCTCGAACGAAGCGATCGCCGGAGGGTCCTTCAGCACCGAGAGGCGATCGATCGTCTCGGCGTCCTGCTCGACGAGGGCGTCGAGGAAGGCCCGGGCCGTCCGCTCGGCCGGGTCGATCGGCCGGGGGGCGTCGGGCCGATCGGCGACCTCGGCCGGCCCCGGCTCGGTCCTGCGGAGGATCGGCCAGAAGACCAGGGCGGCGACCAGCAGCCCGCCGACCGCCCCCAGCAGGAACGGGATCAGGCGACGGCGGCGACGGCCCTTCGGGTGCTCGGCCTCGTCCTGCCCCGCCGCTTCCGACGGGAAGAGGACCGAAGGGGGAGAGGAGGGGGCCTCGGAGAGCCGGACATCCGGCCCCCGGGCGACCTCGCCGAGCGTCGCGGGCATGCTCGTCGACTGGCCGCACTTGGGGCAGGTGACCGGCTGGCCGAGGCGCTCCTCGCTGGCGAGGAAGGTGGCCTGGCAGTGGGAGCAGGTGACTCGAATCGTCATGACGACTTCTCCGGGGCCGGTGACCCGATCGGGGGAGGACCCGCGGCTCGTCTCGGAACCGCCCGGAGGCATTCGGGGCACGCATCTTCGGTGCCGGTGTAGGGTCGGGAACATCTCGGGCAGAGGCCCGCGCTGCGGCGGAGGGTCGGGAGCGACGCCCGGAGGCTGGCCCCTTCGGGGGTGTCGCCGAAGCTCTCGGCGGTCCGGGAGGCCAGCTCGACGACCTCGGCCCGCACCCCTCCCCCGGCCCTGAGCCGCCTCTGGATCAGCATGATGAGCCAGCCGACGACGCGGCGGTCGAGCTCCTTCAGATCGTCCCCCTGCAGGTGGAGCGTCAGCTCGTCCCGGTACGTCAGGACCTGGTCGGGGTCGTTGACGGCCTGGGCGGCATCGAGCCGGCCCTTCAGGTCGTCGATCGCCCGGCCGCGGGCCCGGGCGAGGTCCTCGGCCAGCTCGTCGGCCTCGGGGGCCTCCGGGAAGTCGCGTCGGAGGCTGGCGATGAGGCGATCGGCCCGATCCCAACGCCCCTCGTCGATGGCCTGCCGGACCCCGGCGACCGCGATCGCCCGGCGCTGCTCCGCCGCCTGGTCCGGGCCGGAGGCGGGCAGGGCCGAGAGCCGCTCGACGGCCAGGGCGATCCGGGCGAGGCTCGGCGCGACCTCCCGTTCGAGCAGTCGGGCGGTCGTCGAGGCCGACTCGGCCTGGTCGACGAGCAGGCCGATCAGCTCGGCCAGGGCCTTGAGCAGGCGGTCGGCCACCCAGCCGGCCAGGGCGAATCCGCCGCCATAGGCGACCAGGGCGATCCCCAAGACCACCCGCTCCCCCCAGGTCAGTTGCAGGTCGGAGAGCAAGGCCCGGGTCCGGTCGAGCACCAACCCCAGCCCGACGGCCATCAGGCCCAGTCGGACGACGGTCGAGAGCATGAGCAGGGCCCGTCTGGTGGCCATCAGCGAGGCCGATCGGGCTTCGGATCGAGCGTAGTGGGCCATGATTGGCGATCGAGGGGTCCGGGAGCCAGCACCGAAAGGGGAGGAACAGTCAGACCTTCCCTATCTTACGGGGCCTCCGTGGGCTTGGCCACCGGCGGCCCCCGCAGTTCCCGGCCGATCCCCACCGACCTCCCGCCCCCCAATCCCCCCGCGAACCGCACGCGGAGCGCCCGGGAGCGCCCGGCTCGGCGGATCGTTCTGTTGAGCCTGGTAACGACTTGCGTCGATCGCAATGGCTTCGTTCCGTGCGGCCGGGAGGGTCGTTCGACCCCTTGAGGAGCACCGCCCTCGCCGGCCTGGAAGGGAGGCCAGGAATCAAGACGGCCCGGTCGGGGCGGGCCATCGGGGCGGGGGCCGGATAGGATTGAGCATGGGTGGCTGGTTGCTTGCTTGGACTGCAGGGATTGTTGAGGATCACGGGCAGGCCGGTGAGGGCTCGATCGCCAGGGTGAGGACCGTTTGCGGATCGAACCGGGCGCAGTTGCGGCCCGAGCGTTTGGCGTGGTAGAGGGCCGAGTCGGCGGCCCGGATGAGCGCGGGGATGTCGATCGGGCGGTCGAAGGTGGCGATGCCCAGGCTGGCGGTGACCGGCTCGATCGGCCAGGGGCGGGAGGCGATCGCCTCTCGGAGCCGCTCGGCGACGGCGAGCGCCTCGGGGGCGTCGGAACCGGGGAGGCCGATGATGAACTCCTCGCCGCCGTAGCGCCCGGCGAGGTCGTGGCTGCGGATCTCCTCGCGGATGGTGTCGGAGACGGCCATCAGCACCTCGTCGCCGGCCGGGTGGCCGTGGGTGTCGTTGTACAGTTTGAAGCGATCGAGGTCGAGCATGATCAGGCTCATCGGGAGCCCCTGGCGCAGGCAGAACGAGGCCCGGTCTTCCAGCGCCGTCCGCATGGCCCGGATGTTCCAGAGGCCGGTCAGGCCGTCGGTCCGGGCCAGGGCTTCGAGCAGCGAATTGGCCGCCGCCAGCTCGGCAGACTGGGCCTGGAGGGCCTGGTTCAGCTCCTCGGCCCGTTGCAGTTGCAGGGCGAGCAGGCGTTCGACCTCCTGGCGGCGCTCGACGTCGAGCCGCAACTCCACCTCGGTCATCGTGGAGGTGGCCATTTCCCGGACGACCTCGAGGTCATCCGAACCCCAGTGTCTTGGCTTGCCGTCGATCACGCAGAAGGCGCCGAGGACCTGGCCGGCGGAGGTCGCCAGGGGGGCGCCGAGGTAGGCGATGACGCCGAGGTCACGGATCGCCAGGTTTTGATGGACGAGGGGGTGGATGCGGGCGTCCTGGATGACCAGCGGCCCGGCCGATCGGACGACGTGCTGGCAGAACGAGTGCGAGAGCGGGGTCTCCCTCCGGGAGGCCCAGGGCTCGGGGAGCCCCTGGGCGCTCTTGAAGAACTGTCGGCGATCGTCCACCAGCGAGATCAAGGCGACCGGGGCGTGCAGGATTCGCTGGGCGAGATGCGTCAGGCGGTCGAAGGCGATTTCGGGGGGCCCGTCGAGCAGGTGCGTCTTGCGCAGCGCGTCGAGGCGAGCCGGGTCAACGACGGGATCGACGCCGGGGACGCCCCGGTGCTCGACGGACTTCGCTTCGCTGGGACTGTCCATTCCTCACGCTCGCACTCTCAAAAAAAACGAAAGGACGGTCACGGAACCAGGTACGGAAACGGAACGGATCAAGCCCCGGGGGCGCACCGCCCGGTTGCCCGAGTATTGGAATTCTCAGGGCAAACCTCGGGCCGATCTCCAGATGAGGTTAAGGGATGGGTCGATGGGGCGAGCCCGGCGATGGCACGCTGGGACGGGCAATTGGGCCTCTCGGACTGGTTTCTTTAGTTCTAGGTCGCAATCGAGCGATATGAGGCCAGGTTCATGATCAATTGGTCCGGCGGGGCGACACCGCCCCTCGACAGGCCGAGGGTCGGGTCGGATGGGCCGGAGCCGGTCGATTGCAGTTCGAAGATCGACGCGACGTGGACCCGTCCGGGAGGGTCGCCCGCGAGGCGGGAGGGGACTCGGCGCTTGGCGGCGTCGGGATTGGTGGGCACAATAGGATCGTTCCCGCCCGCACTTGATGCCTCCTTCGTGGACCTGATTGCTCGCCGCCCCGGTCGGCGAGGAGAGCAGCCGGGGCCCCCCGGGACGCGACGCATCGCCTCGGTTGTGGGTGGACGCGGTAAGAGAACGACGTGACGGTGCCACCGCCCCACGCCCTGTCATTCTAGGCAGCACGCCGACCACCAAGGGCCCTGTCTCTCCCCTCGGCCCGCCCGATTTTTCCCCATTGCCCGCTCATCCCGCCTTTGCCTTCGGAGATGGCCCATGCTCCTGAATCGCCGCCCCCGGCGGAGGGATCAGATCGTTCCTGGATGGATGGCCGCCGCCTTGCTCGGCCTGGTGTCGCCGATCGTCGGGGGAGAGGCCGAGGCGATCGCGACCGATTCGGGCGGGCCGACCGCTCCCGCCGAGTCGTTCGACGCCGAGGCGAAGGGTCACTGGGCCTATCTGCCGGTCGAACGGCCCGAGCCGCCGGGGGTGGGCGACCCGTCCTGGATTCGCAACCCGATCGACCGTTTCATCCTGGCCGAGATCGAGGCATTGGAATTCGAGCCGGCGCCGGAAGCCGACCGGGTCAGCCTGATTCGCCGCCTGACGTTCGACCTGACCGGCCTGCCGCCGACCCCGGAGGAGGTGGAGGCGTTCCTCCGGGATGACCGGCCCGATGCCTACGAGCGGCTGGTCGAGGACTTGCTCGAACGCCCGAGCTACGGCGAGCGCTGGGCGCAGCACTGGCTCGACCTGGCGCACTATGCCGACTCGAACGGCTTCGAGCTGGATGCCGACCGCCCGGACGCCTGGCGCTACCGCGACTGGGTGGTGAGGGCCCTGAACGACGACATGCCGTACGATCAATTCCTGGCCTTGCAACTGGCCGGGGATGAGCTGGCGCCGGGGGACGAGTCGGCGTTGATCGCCACCGGGTTCGGCCGGTGCGGCCCCCGGGAGGTCGTCGGCGGCAACATCGACCCGAAAGTCCGGAGGCAGTCGGAATTATCGGGGGTGACGGGGACCGTGGGATCGGTCTTCATGGGCCTGACGATCGGCTGCGCCAAGTGCCACGACCACAAGTTCGACGCGATCCCGACGACCGACTACTACCGGCTCCAGGCCTTCTTCGAGGCCGCCGAGATGGTCGAGCTGCCGATCGCGACCGATGAGGAACGGGCCGCCTACCAGGCCGCCGAGGAAGCGGTGGCCGAGCAAACGAAGCCCTTGAAGGAGGCCAAGGCGGCGCTCGAGGCCCCGTATCGGGCCGCCCTGCGGGCCGCCAAGGAGGCGGCGTTGACGGACGAGGAGCGGGCCGTCCTGGCGATCCCGGACGAGGACCGCACCCCTTTGCAGAAGAAGATGGCCGCCGGGGCGAACCGGGCGCTCAACATCCCCTGGGAAGAACTGGCCGAGGCGGTCGCTGAGGACCCCGAGGATCACGCCGAGCGGGAACGCCTGAAGCGGGCGATCTTCGAGATCGAGCGGACGCTGCCGCCTCCCCCCGCCCGGGTGATGGCGTTGGCCGAGCCGAAGGGGGAGGAGGCGGTCGAGGCCCCCGAGACGTTCGTCTACCGGCGGGGAGATCCGTACAACCTCGGCCCGAAGGTCGGGCCGAGGCCGCTGGGGGTCGTGCTGGCGAACATGGGAGCTGATGCGTTCGAGCCGGACGGGATTGCGCCGGTCGAGGGCCGGACCGGGCGTCGAGCGGCATTGGCCGCCTGGATGACCCGGCCGGAGAACCCGTTGACCGCCCGGGTGATCGTCAACCGGCTCTGGCAGCACCATCTCGGCCGGGGGATCGTGGCCTCGCCGAGCGATTTCGGGGTGAGGGGGGAATTCCCGTCGCACCCGGAATTGCTCGACTGGCTCGCCTCGGAACTGGTCGCCAACGGCTGGCGGCTGAAGCCGATCCACCGCCTGATCGTCACCTCGACGACGTACCGGCAGGCGTCCGACCCGAGGCGGTCGGTGGTGGAGGATCCGGAGGAGATTGCCCGGTTGGCGGGCGTCACGCGGGATCAGGCCGCCGACGACCCGGACAACCTGCTGTTCGCCCGCGTCGACCGGCGGCGACTTGAGGCGGAGTCGCTGCGCGACCACCTGCTCGCGGTGACCGGAGAATTGAACCCGCAGATGGGAGGCCCCGGCATTCGGGCCCCGATCCCGCCGGAGGTCGAGGAGTTGATCTTCACCGAGGCGGAGGAGGTGGACCTCTGGCCGGAGCACCCCGACCCCTCGCAGCACGTCCGACGCTCGCTCTACCTGCATCGGAAGCGGAACGTCCGGCTGCCGATGTTCGACGCGTTCGACTCGCCCGACACGCAGACCTCGTGCGCCGTCCGGGACGTGAGCACGCACCCGCTCCAGTCGTTGATTTTGCTGAACAGCCGGTTCGCGATCGACCGGGCCAAGGCCCTGGCCGGTCGGGTCTGGCGGGAGGAGCCGGGCGACGCGACCGCGAGGATCGAGCGGGCCTATCGCCTGGTTTTGGCGCGATCGCCGAGTGAGGCCGAGGTGTCGCAGGCGATGGCGTTCCTCGATGCTCAGGCGGAATCGCTGGCGGGGCGTCTGGAAGGGGAGGGACTGCTGGCGGCGCCGGTGCCGGAACCTCCGGGCGTCGATCCGGCCGAGGCGGCGGCCTGGGTCGATTTCGCCCTGGCGATGCTGAACCGGAATGAATTCGTGTACGTCCCTTGATCGAAGCCCGTCAGTCCTTGGAGCAAGGCCATGGTCATCGCCGCCGAGTCGATCGAGACGATGGACGACCTGCTGGAGCGGATCGGCAATGTGCCCCTGTCGCGGATCCGGGCGAAGCCCGCGCCGGGGACCGCGACCGAGGCGGACGTGATCGCCGCGAAGCAGTCGCTGAATCGGCGCTGCGAGCTGGTCGAAGGGGTCCTGGTGGAGAAGGCGATGGGTTTCAAGGAATCGGTCCTCGGCCTGGAACTGGGGATGCTCCTGAAACTGTTCGTGAAGGCGAGGAGGCTGGGGCTGGTCGCCGGGGCCGATGGGTTCGTGAGGCTGATGCCGGGGCTTGTTCGGATTCCCGACCTGGCGTTCGTCTCCTGGGACCGACTCCCTGGGCGGAAGATCCCAGACGCACCGATTCCTGATCTTGCTCCGGACCTCGTCGTTGAAATCCTGAGCCCTTCGAACACGAAGGCCGAGATGACGCTGAAACGCCGGAACTACCTCGATGCGGGTGTGCGGCTCATCTGGTTTGTCGACCCCGGTTCGAGGACCGTCCTGGTGATCCATCACGACCGGGAGGATCGACTCCTCGGTCAGGCCGATCGCCTCGATGGAGACGAGATCCTTCCCGGGTTCTCGGTGCAGCTTGAAGAATTGTTTGCCGAGTTGGATCAGACCGGAAACTGAGCGTCGGAGCGACTCTCACACGCCGTGCTCGACACGATTCCCCGGAGTGCCTTCCCATGCCCCGACCGACCCGCCGATGCCCCGGACCGCAACCGATGCCGCCGATCGACCGCAGGGCGTTCCTGAAATCGACGGGGGCGGGCTTCGGCATGCTCGCCCTGGCCGACCTGTTGCGGCGCGACGCGAAGGGGTCGGACGGGGGCGCAGGGAGCCTGAATCCCCTGGCGGAGAAGGTGCCGCACTTCGCGCCGAAGGCGAAGCGGTGCATCTTTTTGTTCATGGTCGGCGGGCCGAGCCACATCGACATGTTCGACCCGAAGCCGGAGCTGGACCGCCTGCACGGCCAGCCCCTGCCGCCGAGCTTCGGGAAGCTGGAGAGCCAGTTCCTCGAAGCCGACCCGATCTGCCTGGCGAGCACCCGAAGTTGGGGGAAGTACGGCGAGTCGGGGATGGACATGTCGGACCTCGTGCCGCACATGAGGGAACATGCCGATACGATCGCCCTGGTCCGGTCGTGCCAGGTGGACAGCGTGATCCACGCCCCGGCGCATTATCAGATGAACTGCGGCCGGGTCTTCATGGGGTACCCGAGCCTCGGGAGCTGGGTCGGCTACGGCCTGGGGACCGAGAACGAGAACCTGCCGGCGTACGTGGTGATGGCGCAGCCGGAGGGGACTCCTGAAGGCGGGGCCCCGTGCTGGGGGGCCGGGTTCCTGCCCGCCGCCTATCAGGGGACCCTGTTCCGCCCGGGGCCGAAGCCGATCCTCGACCTGCAACCGGCCACCGGGGAGTTTTCGAGGGGGCAGCAGCGGAGGACGCTCGACCTGCTCCGGGAGATGAACGAGGCGGATCTGGATCCGGACGACTCGGAGCTGTCGGCCCGGATCGCCTCGTATGAGCTGGCCTTCCGGATGCAGGCCGAGGCCCCCGAGGCGGTCGACCTGTCGACCGAGACGGAGGAGACGCGGCGGCTCTACGGGCTGGATCACCCCAGGACCAACGATTTCGGCACCCGATGCCTGCTGGCGCGTCGGCTGGTCGAGCGGGGCGTGCGGTTCGTGCAGGTCTATTCCGGGGGAGGCCCGGTGGCGATGCAGTGGGACGCGCACAGCGACGTCAATGCGAATCACGAGAAGATGTGCGGCCTGACCGATCAGCCGGTCTCGGCCCTGCTGACCGACCTGAAGCGGAGGGGGATGCTGGACGAGACGCTCGTGATCTGGGGGGGCGAGTTCGGCCGGACCCCGGTGAGCGAAGGGGGGAGCCGCGGGCGCGACCACAACGCGAGGGGGTTCACCATGTGGATGGCCGGGGGCGGCATCAAGGGGGGGACGACCTTCGGCAGCACCGACGAGATCGGCATGAACGCGGTCGAGGACCAGGCCCACATGAACGACCTGCACGCGACGATCTTGCACGCGATGGGCCTGGACCACACGCGGCTGACGTACCTGCACAGCGGGCGAGACGAGCGCCTGACCGACGTAGGGGGCCGGGTGCTCTCGGGGCTCTTCGCGTGATCGGCCGCGCGGGTCGCGGGGATTGGCCGGGCCGCCCCGGGGCGGGGTCCGATCGACGGGTGGGTCTGACTTGACGCTGCCGCGGGTCTGCCGGAACAATAAGGACGCTCGAGCGGTCGCGTCGGCCGGGCCGATCGCGGCCGTTTTCCTTATTTCTCACGCTTTCGGGCGGCGGGAGCGAACTCCCCCCCGGGATTGACCGTAATCATGGTGAAGGCCACTGGACCTGCAATCGCCGACGCCCTCGCCGAGCAATCGGACGAGGTGCTCATGAGTCGGTATCGCGAGCAGGCTCAGACCGAGGACTTCAACGAGTTGGTCCGGCGCTACGAGCGCGAATTGTACCGGTATCTCGCCCGGTACATGGGCGACCGGGCGCTGGCCGACGACGTGTTTCAGAACACGTTCCTCCAGTTGCACCTGAAACGGGGGCTTTACGAGGACGGGCGACCCTTGCGCCCCTGGCTCTACGCCATCGCGACCCATCAGGCCGTCGACGCGTTGCGCAAGGTGGGCCGTCACCCGACGGTGAGCCTTGACCAGCGCATCGAGGGGTCGGACCGGGATCCGGGGGCGCTGATCGACCTCTTGACGGGCGACGAGCCCGGCCCGCTGGTCGAGATGCAGAGCGAGGAGCGCCGGGAGTGGGTCCGTCAGAGCATCGCCAAGCTCCCCGAAGGCCTTCGCCAGACGTTGATCCTGGCGTACTACCAGGATCTGAAGTACCGAGAGATCGCCGAAATCCTCAAGATTCCGGTGGGCACGGTCAAATCTCGCCTGCATGCCGCGGTGGCCAAACTCGCAGAAATGGCCCAGGCGGCTGGTCCCACTGAGAACGGTTCGGTCCCATGAACGACGCCGCCCTCTTCGACGAGGCGTTTGGCCAGCTCGATGACGACGGTCGAGAGCAGCTCGACCTGGCCGCCGCCTCCGACCCCTCCCTCGCCGACCGGCGTGCTCGATTTCGAGGCGCCCTCGCCCTGCTGCTCGACTCGGACGATCCCGAGCCGCCCTCGGATCTTGCGGCCCGCACGACGGCCCGGCTCCGTCGCCATGCCGAAGAGCCCCGGATCCTGGAGTTCGCCCCGTCGCGCCCCCGGGCCCGATGGGTGGACGTGGGGGTGGCCGCGGCGGTGATGCTGATCGGCCTGATGTCGCTGGTCCCCGCGGTCCGCCACCAGCAGCAGAGCGTCAGCAAGCTGATGTGCACGGACAACCTGCGCCAGATCGGCCTGGCGATGAGCCAGTACGCCGCCACGCATCACACGTTCCCGTATGTCGACCCGTCGTGCCCGGCCTCGTACGTCGGGGCGGCCTTCGTGCAACTGAACGAGGACGGCCTGCTGCACGACCACCGGACGCTCGACTGCCCGTGCGACGGCACGTCGAGGACGACCGAGCAGCTCCCGCAGTTCGCCGAATTGCTCGGCCGGGAGCGGCATCGGCCCGGGACCTGCCGGGAGGACATCCGGGTGGATTATGCCTACCACCTCGGCAACGTCCACCCGACGACGAACCGGCCGATCCCGCTGCCGTTCAACGTCGACAATCGGGTCCCGCTGGTGGCCGACCAGCCCCCCTTCCGCCTCGACCGGGCCAGCAGCAACGGCCAGGGGTCGGGCGTGGGGGGGGTGATCCTGGTGGGCAACAGCCCGAACCACGCCGGGGCCGGTCAGAACGTCCTGTTCACCGACGGGCGGGTCGAGTGGCGGCGGACGCGATGGATCGGTTCCTTCGATGTTGATGTGTACCTGAACCAGTCGAACCTGACCCGCCCGGGTGTCCACTTCCGCGATGCGGTGCTCACCCCTTGCGTGATGCGGTTCCGCGACTGAGGAGGCGAGTCGACATCGCTTCGACCGACACCACGATCGAGAAGGCCAGGGGTTCCCGCCGATTTGAAGGGTTGGGAACCCCTGGCCTTTGGTGGAATCGGGGGCCTGGGCGATCGGGTCAGCGAGCGGCGGACGATCGCAGGCGATCCCAGTAGAGGATGGCGAGCATCGATTTCGCGTCCTCGATCCGGCCGTCGAGGGCCATGCCGACGGCCTGATCCCAGGGGACGACGACCGGCTCGATCTGCTCGTCGGCCTCGTGGGCGAGGGGTCCCGGCCGGAGGTCGTCGCAGCGGAAGAGGTACATGCGTTCGGTGAACAGTCCGGGGGAGACCCACCACTCGGTGAGCAGGGTGAGGCGGCCGGCGACGTAGCCGGTTTCTTCCCGGAGTTCGCGGAGGGCGCAGGCGTCGGGCGGTTCGCCGGGGTCGATCGTGCCGGCGGGGATTTCGAGCAAGGACTTGTTGATCGCGTAGCGTCGGTTGCGGATCAGGCAGACGCGGTCGCCGTCGAGCAGGGGGAGCAGGGCGACGGCCCCGCGATGGAGGACCACCTCGCGCTCCGCGGTCGAGCCGTCGGCGAGCGCGACGGGGCGCAGGGCCAGGTCGATCTTGCGGCCTCGGTAGAGGATGCGGTCGTCCTGGCCGATCGGGTGGTCGCTCATCGGGACAGTCCTCCGGCTCGGAAGGCTCGCCAACCGGCCTCGAAGCGATCGAGCCCCTCGAGCAGGGTCGATTCGTCGACGGCGAAGCAGATGCGGACGTGACCTTCACCGCCCGCGCCGAAGGCCGAGCCGGGGGCGACGCCGACCCGGCGCTCGCGGACGAGCGACTCGCAGAGGGCGACGGAATCGCGCAGCCCTTCGAGTTTCGGGAAGACGTAGAAGGCGCCGTCGGGCACGGGGACGTGGACCCCGTCGATCCGGCGGAGGCGATCGACGGCGAGGTCGCGATGCCGGGCGTATCGGGCGATCGCCTCGGCGAGGAAGGGTTCGCCGTCCCGGATCGCGACGCGGGCGGCCTCCTGGGCGACGCCGAAGGCGTGGCTGACGGCGTATTCCTGGAGGAAGGCGAGCGTGGGGGCGACCTCGGGGGGGGCGATGGCATAGCCGACGCGCCAGCCGGTCATCCGGTACGCCTTCGAACAGCTCTGGGCGACGATGGTGCGGGGGCGGGCGGCGTCGATTCCGAGCGGGCTGGGAGCGACGGGCGAATCGGGGTCGAAGGCGATCCGCTCGTAGACGCCGTCGGCGAGGAGCCAGAGGTCGTGGCGTTCGCAGAAGGCGACGAGGGTGCGCCAGTCGTCGAGGGAGGCGGTCCAGCCGGTCGGATTGCCGGGGCTGGCCAGGGCGAGCATGCGGGTGTTCGGGCGGACGGCGTCCTCAAGATGGTCGAGGTCGAGGCGGAAGCCGCCGGGATCGAGGGCGAGCGGGACCTCGATCGCCTCGGCGCCGGCGACCCGGATGGCACCGACGAAGTTCGGCCAGAGGGGCGTGAGGACGATCGCGGAGTCGCCGGGGCCGACCGTGGCCTCGACGGCGAGGTGGATGGCCATCATCCCGCTGGCGGTGACGACGACCAGCTCGCGGCGGACGGGGACGCCGTGCAGGCGCTGATACTGGGAGGCGATGGTGTCTCGGAGTTCGGGATAGCCGGGGTTCGGGGTGTAGAAGGTGCGGTCGGCGTCGATGGCGGCGTGGGCGGCCGCTTTGATGAAGTCGGGCGTGGGCAGGGTGTCCTCGCCGTAGAAGAGGCGGAGCGTGCCGGGGTGCTCGTCGGCCAGGGCGGCGATCGCCCGGATGCGGGAGGGCGCGATGGAGGCGGCGGGGGCGAGTCGCACGGGCAAGGCCCTCGGGGCAATCTCGGGCGGGGAGGGTCGGGGGAGGGCGGTCCGGGGGATCAGGGGGTCTTCTTGTCTCGGATCGTCAGGACGGGGCAGGGGGCCTCGCGGACGATCCGCTCGGCGACCGAGCCGAGCAGGACGTGGGCCAGGCCGGTGCGGCCGTGGGTGGCGACGACGATCAGGTCGACGGCCGATTCGGTGGCGTAGGCATTGATCTCGTCGACGGGATCGCCCCAGCGGACCTCGGTGACGACCCGGGCGGGGCGGGGCCAGTCGGCGGCGCAGAGCGATTCGAGCGTCTGGCGCGACTGGTCCTCGACCTCGCGGTAGTATTCCGGGGGCATGCTGGAGATGAGCATCGGATCCGGCCCGGCGGGCACGACGACGTCGGAGAGGACGTGGATCAGGTGCAGCTCGGCCCCCAGGCGCTCGGCCAGTCCGCAGGCGAAACGGACCGAGCCCTCCGAATGGGAGCTGAAGTCGGTCGGGGCGAGGATGCGGTCGATCTGGAGCATGGAGACCACCGGGGCAGGGGGGCAGCGTCCCTTGAGTCCGCCCCCCACTGAAGGCAAGACGCCGGGGCCGGGCCTGGCATCTAAGATGCGTTGCCATCCCCGAAGAATCAAGGGCCGCCCGATCGCTTCCGAGTGGTCCGATCGGGGGTCCGACCGCGGGAGAGCCCGGGGAGGGACGCGATGATCTGGGAATGGTTGATGATCGGCCTGGGGGCGGTGCTGATCGCCCTCGGCCCGGTGGTGTTGTTCGGGATCGCCTACTGGATGCGGAAGTCGGGGCGTCCGAATTGAATCCGGCCACGCGGCGGAGTGTCCGGGGGACGACCCGGGCGGGACCGGTCGGGGGATCAGCCGGGGGCGGGGGGCTCGTCCCGGCCGGTCGGCTCGTCCCGGGGAGGGGACGCTCCCGGGGCCTTCGGCGAGCGGTCGAACAGGGTGATGAGGCCGACGAACAGGACCGTCGCGGCGATGGCGAAGAAAGGGCCGAGCACGAGGCCCCCGAGCAGCCCCGCGACGGCCCCGGGCCGGCCGAAGTGCCGGTAGCCGAGGATGATGCCCTGCGTCCCGAGCGAGAACTGGGCCAGGGGCAGGAAAATGTTGATGGAATCGATGCCCATCGAACCGCCGACCAGCAGCGCAAGGGCACCTGCGAGTCCGATCTGGAGGGCTTTCCAGGGCCAGCCGATCGGGGCGTTGAGGGCCCAGACGATCCAGGCACTCATGGCGACGATCGAGGCCAGCGCGATCAGTCCGGGCCAGGGGGACGGGCTTCGGCCCGGGCCTCCCGAGGGCGTGGCCATGACGCGGCCCCCGCGATCGATGGACGACCCCCTCGGCGCCGAAGGGGGGTGATGGGGCACGGACGGGTCGGACGACCGGGAATCGATCACGAGGCCGGGGATCAGGAGCGGGTCTCGCCCCGGACGAGGGCGTGGAAGCGGTGGTGCAGGTCCTTCGTGATCGGGCCGGGGTGGCCGTCGCCGATCGGTCGGGCGTCGCAGTCGATGACGGGGATGACCTCGGCGGCGGTGCCGGTCAGGAAGCACTCGTCGGCGGTGTAGATGTCGTGCCGGTCCATCGTCCGCTCGATGACGGTCAGGCCGATCTCGCGGGCCAGGTCGATGACGGCCTGGCGGGTGATCCCCTCCAGGATCCCGGAGTCGACCGAGGGGGTGTGGATGACCCCCTTGAGGACGATGAAGATGTTGTCGCCGGTGCACTCGGCGACGTGCCCCTGGTGGTTGAGCATCAGGGCTTCGAGGCATCCGGCGTTGGTGCCCTCGATCTTGGCGAGGATGTTGTTCAGGTAGTTGAGCGACTTGATCCGCGGGTTCAGGGCCGCCGGGTGGTTGCGGATCGTCCCGGAGGTGATGATCTTCAGGCCGTGCTCGTACAGCTCGTCGGGATACAACGAGATCGTGTCGGTGATGATGATCACCTGCGGGTCGGACGTCCGGCGGGGGTCGAGCCCGAGGCTGCCGGCCCCCCGGGTGACGACGAGGCGGATGTAGGCGTCGGTCAGGTCGTTGACCTTCAGGGTCTCGACGACCGCCTCGGCCAGTTCGGAGCGGGCCATCGGGATTTCGAGGTGGATGGCGCGGGCCGAGGCGTAGAGCCGGTCGATGTGGTCTTCGAGGCGGAAGACCTTGCCGTTGTAGGAGCGGAGCCCCTCGAAGACGCCGTCGCCGTAGAGCAGGCCGTGGTCGTAGACGCTGATCTTGGCGTCGGCCTTGTCGAAGAGCTTGCCGTTGATGGAAACCTTCAGGCTCATGGCGGTGCTCCTCGACGAGCGGGCAAAGGGGGGGCCGATCCCGGCCGGATCGAGGCCCCCGCGGTGGACATCAATCGGGTGACGGATGGGGGAGGGAATTCAGGCGAGGACCGGGGACCATTCTTCCAGTCGGCCCTCGGCCAGCCGCACGACCCGGTCGGCCTTCGAGGCGATGCCGAGGTCGTGGGTGACGAGTATCATAGTGAGCGCCCGTTCGCGGTTCAAGTCGCGGAGCAAGTCGAGGACCTCTCGGCCGGTGTTGGCGTCGAGGTTGCCGGTCGGCTCGTCGGCGAGCAGGACGGACGGGCCGCCGACGAGCGCCCGGGCGATGGCGACCCGCTGCATCTCGCCGCCGGAGAGTTCGTTCGGCTTGTGGGTGATCCGGTGGCTCAGGCCGACGCGGTCGAGCATGGCCTCGGCCTCGGCCCGGAAACGGCGGCGCTTCGCCAGATATTCGAGCGGCCCGTAGCGGATCGTGAGCGGGATCAGGACGTTTTCAAGGGCGGTCAGCTCGGGCAACAGGTGGTAGAACTGGAAGATGAAGCCGAAGGTGCGGTTGCGCAGGGCGTCGCGGCGGCGGTTGGGCAGGTTGTCGATCCGCTCGCCGTTGAGTTCGATCTGCCCGCCGTCGGCGCCGTCGATCAGGCCGATGAGGTGGAGCAGGGTGCTCTTGCCCGACCCGCTCGCCCCGACGATGGCGAGCAGATCTCCCTGGTCGATGTCCAGATCGACCCCGTCGAGCACCGGGACCGCTTCGCGCCCCTTGCGGTACGACTTGGACAGGCCGATCGTCGAGAGATGGGGGACCATCGGGGCCTCCGGAGGAAGGGGATGGGAGGAGATGCGCTGCGCTCGCCGCATCGCGGGCACGGAAACGTCGATCCGGGACGTTTCCCCTGGGGATCGGTCACTCGTACCGGAGCGCCTTGACCGGGTGCATCCGCGAGGCCCGCTGGGCCGGCCAGACGCTGGCGGCGACGGCGATGACCAGGGCGCCGATGACGATCCAGGCGACGGTCAGGGGCTCGACCAGGGTCGGGATCTCGGGGAAGTAGTAGATCGAGTCGTCGAAGACCTTCCGGCCGGTGATCGCGCTCAGGCCCTTCTCGATCTCGTTGATGTACTTGACGAACAGGAGGCCGCCGGTCATGCCGACGAGACTGCCGACCATCCCGAGCGTCAGGCCGTAGCCGAGGAAGATGCCGCGGACGCCCGAATCGGACGCGCCGAGCGCCTTGAGGATGCCGATGTCGCGCGTCTTCTCCACCACGATCATCGAGAAGATGCCGAGGATGCCGAACCCGGCCACGGCGATGATGAAGAAGAGCAGGATGTTGAGGATGTTCTGCTCGACCTGCACGGCGGCGAGCAGGGGGCCTTGCTTCTGCTCCCAGGTGGAGACGAGGAAGCGGGTCGGCCACTTGCCCTCCATCGCCAGGCGGATGTCGCGGGCGAGGGTGTCGAGGTCGGTCCCGGGCTTCGCCTTCACCTGGATCTGGTTGACGAAGCCGTCCTGGCCGCGGAGGAACTGGATGCGGTCGATGGGGACGTAGACCTGCATCGAGTCGTATTCGCTCATGCCGCTCTTGAAGTAGCTGACGACCGTGAATTCGCCCGTCTTCGCCTCGGGGGTGCGGCCGGCGGAGGGGAAGTGCAAGATGACCTTCGAGCCCTGGGGGGCGATGAACATGTCCTCGCCGGTTTCGGGGCGGTGGACGGTGCCGATGGCGTAGCCGAGGATCATGCCGTCGGCCGGGACGAGCGATTCCATGTCCTGGCGGAGGATGTCGGCGAAGGGGTCGTCGGGGTCGGTCTGCTGATAGACCTGCCCCGCGTAGGTGTTCAGGCGGTACTCGTCGGGGACGTGGAAGGTCGGCTCAGCCTTCGGGGGCTCATCCTGACCCGGGCGGGGCTGGTGGATGAGGTACTGCGCGAAGTCGCCGACCTTCGCGCGGTCCTCGGGGCGGACGCCGATGATCTGGACCTCCCGGGTGAGGTGCTCGCCGCCGCCGACGGGGATCATGGCGTAGCCGAAGAGTTGCAGGGAGGGGGCCATGGCGTCGACGCGGTCGCCGACGGCCTCCTGGATGGCGGCCATCACCTCGTCGGGGTTGTCGAAGCCGTTGAGGCTGAAGGACTCGATGATGATGTCGGAGAGCGTGCCGTGCAGGCGCTCCTGCATCATCGTCGAGAAGCCGGCCATGACCGAGTTGACCACGATCATCGTCGCCACGCCGAGCATGACGCTGATGATGCTCGCCAGCGCGATATACCGGGTGCGCAAGTAGCGCCAGCAGAGCAGGTACTTGTACATGGTCGGGCGTCTCCTTACGCCAGCCTATCGATCAAAGGCGTCCACGATCGGTCATCCGCCCGATCATTGTCGAACGGGACACTCAGCCGCCGCCGCTTCCCGAGCTTTGGGGGCGGAGCAAGGGGAAGAGGATCACGTCCCGGATGCTCTGCTTGTCGAGCAGGAGCATGCAGAGGCGGTCGATGCCGATGCCCAGGCCGCCGGCGGGGGGCATGGCGTGCTTGAGGGCCTTGATGAAGTCGTCGTCCATCTTGGCCATCGACTCGTCCTCGGCCAGGCCGGCGAGCTGCGAGCGGAAGAGTTCTTCCTGCAAGTTCGGGTCGTTCAGCTCGGTGTAGGCGTTGGCCAGCTCCATGCCGAGGACGAACAGCTCGAACCGCTCGGCGATCTCGGGGTGACCGCTCTTGCGCTTGGTCAGGGGGCAGAGGGGGGCGGGGTAGTCGATGACGAAGACGGGGCCGGTGAGCCGGTCTTCCACCGCCTCCTCGAACAGCTCGCCGAGGATGACGACGGGGTCTTTCCCGGCGGTTTCGAGGCCGAGGGATTCGGCCTTCGCCTTCACGGCGTCGGCGTCCGTGGGGTCGACCCCGGCGTGTTCGAGGATCAGGTCGTTGTAGGCCTTGCGGGGCCAGGGGGGGGTGAAGTCGACGGTGGTGGGGGCGATCTCCCCCTCGGAGCCGACGTGGATGGTGCGCTGATAGTTGCCGTCGATGGCGTCGATCGCGCCGCAGATGAGGGCCTCGGTCAGGTCCATCATGCTGTGGTAATCGCCGTAGGCCTGGTAGGCCTCCAGCATGGTGAACTCGGGGTTGTGCTTGCGGCTGATCCCCTCGTTCCGGTAGACACGGCCGAGCTCGAAGACGCGCTCCATGCCGCCGACGAGCAGGCGCTTGAGCGGCAGTTCGAGGGCGATGCGGAGGAACAGGTCGATGTCGAGCGCATTGTGATGCGAGACGAACGGCCGGGCGGCGGCGCCCCCGGCGATCGACTGCATGGTCGGCCCCTCGACCTCGACGAACCCGCGCTCCTGGAGCACGCGGCGGATGGTGGAGACGACCTTCGAGCGGCCGAGGAAGGTCTGCAGGCTCTCGGGGTTGCTGAACAGGTCGAGGTAGCGCATCCGGCTGCGCGCCTCGACGTCGGTCAGGCCGTGCCACTTTTCGGGGGGGGGAAGCAGGCTCTTGCCGAGGAAGGTGACCGACTCGGCGAAGACGGTCAGCTCGCCCGTCTTGGTGAAGCCGAGGGTGCCGTCGACGCCGATCAGGTCGGAGAGATCCAGTTCCTTGGCGAGCTGCCAGGCGTCGGGTCCGACCTGCTTCTTGCCGAGGAAGACCTGGATGCGGCCGGTCCAGTCGCGGAGGTCGAGGAAGTGGACGTTCCCTTGCACCCGGCGCAGCATGATCCGGCCGGCGATCCGGACGCGGGGGCCGGGGGTCTCGTCGCCCGGCTGGGCGGCCTCGGGCTCTCGGGAGCGGACCTGGGAAATGGCCATGTGGTCGTCGAACCGCTGGCCCCAGGGGTCGATCCCCAGGCCTTCGATCCGCCGGAGCTTCTCCAGGCGGACGGCTTCCAGGTCGTCTTGCTTCTCCTCGGACATCCTCGGACCTTCTTGGGTGCGGCCGATCGGGCAGTGTGTGCGTAAGATGAGGCAGATTTTAGCCATCCTGCCCGGTCGGTCAACGGCAACCGATCGGGGAGGGTGGCGGAGACGACACACGAGACGCGAATCCGATGACGCTGTTCATGACCGAGCTGCACGTCGTTGATCCCGAGCGGCTGGCCGGATGGTACGCCGAGGTGCTCGGACTGCGGGTCGTCTTGCAGGATGCTCCGAAGGGATTCGTGCTTCTGGAGGCTCTCGGGGGTGGTCGGTTGGCGTTGAAGCGGTCGGACGAGCGCGGTCGCGGGTGTCGCCTGGTCTTCCAGGTGGAGGACCCGGACGCCGAGCGGGTCCGCCTGGAAGCGTTGGGCGAGGCGGTCAGCGAGGCGAGCGACAACACGGAGGAGCAGTATCGGGAGGTCCGACTCAGCGATCCGGAAGGGACGCCGATCACCCTGTTCGCCTGGTCGAGACAGGGTTGATCGAGGTCATCAAGGGGGCCCTGATGAGGCGGTCTCGACGCCGGCGGGGGCCTCGGCGACGGGCTGGGCCTTGGGGATGAGGAAGCTGAGGTGGTGGGCGCAGTGGACCCAGTTGACCTGCTTCCACTGGTCGACGGTGAGGTCGGCCACCGGGTGTTTGGGGAGCGGGCCGGTCGCGTCTCGGGCCTCCTGCAAGGTGGCGATGCAGGCCTCGATGGCGGCGGGGTCGTCGGGGCCGTCGGGGCTGGTGGGGACGAGTTCCTTCGGGACGGGGAGGCCGGTTTTCATCCGGCGCGTCTTGATGACGTGGCGGAAGATCGGGCCGGTGATGGCGGTGCGGACGATCCAGGGCAGGCGGCGATCCGAGCCGTCGAGGCCGACGCGGAGGGTGGCCCGCAGGTGATCGCACATCTGGGCCAGGTTCCACTTGCCGAGCTTCGTGTAGCCCCCCTGATGGAGCTGACGGATGTCGGCGATCACGGCGTCGGCGTCGCGGAAATCGAGCGATCGGCGCTGCATGGGAGGAGGCTCCGGGATCCCGTCGGGTTCTTGATCCGACTGGAGCGATCGTACCGAGGCCCGAGGCTCGTGGGGAAGTCGGATCGCTGCGGGTGGGCCTCGCCAAACGGGCCCACCCGCGGGCGGGAGGTCACGCCCCGACCGTCGCGAGGACGTAAGGGCCTTTCGGGATGACGGCGACGCGGGCGTCGGGGCCATAGTCGGCGAGGGAGGCGGTGACGGCCGCTTCGACCGACTCGGCCGGCTCGACGAACAGCTCGGAGAGGGTGGCGGCGGGGATGCCGTCGGAGACAATCTTCACGCGGGCCTTGCGGCGGACCTTGGCCAGCTCTTCGAGCTGCCACTGGTCGAGCACGAAGTATTCCTTGCCGAGGACCTTCTCCATGAAGACTTCGAGCGACGGGTTCTCGCGGAAGAGGCTCTGGAACTCGGGGCTGCCGATCCCCTCGGTCAGGCTGGCGGCGATGATGATGGTACCCCCTTGCTTGACGATCGGCAGGGCGCCGGTCATCCCCTTGACGGCCTGGTAGAAGGTGGTGTCGAGCGGGTAGCCGGCCGAGCTGGTGACGACCACGTCGACCGGCTCCTGGACCCTGGCCGTGACGACGTGCTCGATGAACCGGACCCCTTCGAGGAAGGCTTCCTCCATGTCCCCGGCGACGACGGAGGTGACCCGGCGCTGCTTGTCGAGGGTGACGTTGACGATGAAGTCGCAGCCGGCCATGCGGGCGATCCGGGTGTTCTCCTCGTGCACGGGGTTGCCTTCGAGGAAGCCGCAATCGGCCTTCGGGTGTTCGAGGAAGTCGGGGCCGTGCCAGATCTTGACCGTTTCGAGGGCGGCGATGCCGGGGCAGATCAGCTTGCGGCCCCCCGAGTAGCCGGCCATCAGGTGCGGCTCGATCAGGCCGGTGGCGATCTTCAGGTCGGCATTCACGTAGCGGGAGTCGATCCAGGCGGGGACCCCCTTGGGGGTCGTGCCGAGGAAGGTGTGTTCTTCGAGGACGGTGCCGTGGTGGTCCTCGACGCGGTAGTCACGCGCGATCTCGGCGCCGAGCATCTCGATGCGTTCGGCCTCGGTGCTGGGCCGGTGCAGGCCGGTGGCGACGAGGATGAGGACGTCCTCGCGGGCGATGCCGGCCTCGTGCAGGATCCGGAGGGTCGGCCGGAGGATCAGCTCGTTGGGGACCGGCCGGGTGATGTCGCAGATGAGGATGCAGGCGGTTGTCTTCCCCCGGGCAACCTCGCGGAGCGGGGGGGAGCCGATGGGGGCCTCCAGGCCCGCGACGACGGCGGCCTCGGGGTCGTCGAGGGGGGGGACGTCCTGGATTTCGAGGGGGCCGATGACCCGGTCGTCGGGCAGCTCGACCTCCAGGCCGGTGCGTCCGTAGTCGAGGGTCACGCGCATCGAATTCGCCTCCGGTCGGTCGGGGGGTGGCTCGCCGTGATCGCCCCGGGGCCGTCGGGGTGACGGACTCGCCCGGGGCGAAGGCACGCTTCCATGATAACCGATTCCGGGGGGCCGGTGCGTGGGATTGATGCTCGCCCCCCGATCGGGGAAGGGAGGCGGGCCGGGCCGGGGGGCGGCGGCCGCGAATCACGGCAAGGCCGAGGCCTCGGCGCTGGGCTTCGGCTCGCTGGCCTGACGGTTCTGGAGCCCTTCGAGGGCCTCGGGCAGGTGCTCCTTGACCTCGGCCACGCTGAAGACGACGCGGTCGGCGCCCATCTTGGTCAGGCGATTGCGGGCCTTCTCCCCCCCGGCCTCTCCCCAGCGGCCGGCCCAGAGGGGCAGCTTGGCGTCGAGCGCCTTGATCCGCCGGACAAGATAGCGGGCCGAGGTCAGGCCGACCGGAGGCAGGTAGGAGAGCAGGACGATCTGATTCTTCGAGCCGGAGAGGTGCTCGGACGCTTCCAGGGGAGATCTGGTCGCGTTGATGATCTCGACCGGGATGCCGAGGGGTTTCAACGACATCTGGATCATGCGGAGGACCATCGTGTCGGCGGCGTCGTTGGTGGCGAGGCCCAGCACCTTGCCGTTTTTCCGGGTCTTCGGCCGGATCAAGGTGTCCTTGGTCGTCGACTCCTCCCGCGCCTCGAGGTCGTCGAGGATGGTGCGGGTGGTGGTCCAGATGAAGATCTCGTCGGATTCCTCGATGACGCTCCGGGCCAGGTCCGACTCGGCCCGGGACAGGGCGGGGATCAGGATCTGGTCGAAGATCTGCTCGAGCGAGAAGCCCTCTTCGAGCGCCGCCTCGATCACCTCGAAGGCGGCGTCGGAGTCGTGGCCGAGCAGGCGTTGATAGAACTGGGCGTCGCGCTCCAGGACGACATCCTCGCCGAGCATCGTGGCGAACACGTTGAGCGCGGGGACGTATTTGCCGAGGACGGCCAGGCAGACCGTGAGCGGGGTCGACAGCAGGAGCCCGATCGGCCCCCAGAGCCACGTCCAGAACATGGCCATGACGAGCAACCCGACGGCGGTGATGCCCGCCGTCCGGCCGTAGATGATCGGCTCGAGGACCGAGTTGGAGATGATCTCCAGCGTGGCGAAGAGGGCGATGACCATGAGCGGCTCGTACCAGCCTTCGCCGAGCGTGACCGAGTAGGCCAGGGGCAACACGAAGGCCGACCACGGGCCGACGTAGGGGATGAAGCGGAGGACCGCGGCGAGGAAGCCCCAGAGCACCGCGTACGGGACGCCGATCAGGTACAGGCCCAGCCCGAGGATGGCGCCGCAGGTCGCGTTGTAGAGCGAGAAGATCATCAGGTAGCGGCTGATCCGCTGGCCGGCCTCTTCCAGGGTCCGGGTGGTCAGGCTCACGTGGCTGGTGCCGATGACCTGGATCAAGCGGGCGTTCAGGTTGTCCCGGGTCAGGAGGATGAAGAGCGTGAGGATCAGGACCAGGAAGAAGATGGCCGCCGGCCCCAGCAGCGGGCCGACGGCGTTCTGGAAGCGGTCCTGGATGGAGGGGCGATCGACCACCTCGACCGGGATGATCGGGTCCCCTTCGATGGTCGACCGGCTGGTTTTCGGGAGGTTAAACCCGGGGGCGCCGGGCGACTCGGACAGGGCGATCTCGCCCGGGTCGTCGCCTCCCGCTCCCTCGGCCCCGGGGTCCGGCTCCTCCATGACCTCCCGGGTGACCTCCTCGACGACCTGGCCGACCTGGCCGACGGCCGAGGGGGATTGCCCCTGGAACAGGCCCTTGACCTTGAGCTTGATCTCCTCGCTCTGCGAGACGACCTCCTCGGCGAGCTGCCCGAACTGCATGAAGACCATCGTGCTGATCCCGCCCAGGGCGCCGAGCACGACCAGGACGCACGCGGCGGTCGCCACCGCCCGGGGGATCCCTCGGCGTTCGAGCCACGAGGCCATCGGGGCCAGCACCATGCTGAACAGGACCGCCAGCGCCAGCGGGCGCAGCACCTCGGCCGCGAGATACATGAAGGCGATGACCGCCAGGATCAAGACGGTCACGATGACCGGGTGATTCATCTTGAGGCGAACGGTTCGATCAGCCAAGGGAGGGAACCTCACGCGGGTGGTCTTCGGAGAGGGGGAGCGTCGAATCGACCGAGAGTCGTCAAGAACTGACCAGTATGCGCATTTCGAGGCCACGCCCCGAGGGAAAAAACGCGGGGCGTGGCGATCGATCTCGATTGGGGTCGGATGATCACCCGAGCGACGTCATCGCCGGGTGACCATGGTGGTGCGCTTGACGCCGATCACCGGGACGGGCAGCGGCAGCTCTCCGGAGCCGACCAGCGACCCGACGATCACCGCGGCGAGCGAGACGAAGACCCCGAGGAGGGACCACCAGGCCGCCTCGCGGGACACTCGACTGACCTGCTCGCGGTTGATCTCGCTGGCGGGGTCGTCGGCGAAGGTGCGGAACTGGTCGACCTGCTCCTGGGAGAAGCCGGCGTCGGCCATCCAGCCGGCCATCCGGTCGACGTTCGCCCCGGGGGCGGCCGTCGCGCCGTCCGTGTACGCGCCGGTCGCGCCGCCGACCATCCCGCTGAAACCCGCCCGGACCCCGGAGGCCAGCAGGGCCAGCATGCCGATGAAGAGCAGCCCCCAGAGGATGAGCCCGTAGAGGACCGCCTCGAGCTTGCTCTCCCCCACCGCCAGGCGACTGGTCGCCCAGCCGCCGAAGAAGAACGAGATCAGGAGCGTGAGGGCGGTGAAGATGGCCGTCCCCAGCCCGATCTGGGTCCCCTGGGCATTGCGGGCCACCGCCTCACCCAGCAGCGCGAGCCCGAGCAACATCAGGACGACGTAGAAGGTGACGGCGACCATCGCTCCCGCGAAGATGGCCTGCCAGCTCACCCGACTGCGGACCGCGAGGATATCAGTCGGATCGGGACGTCGCATTTCGTCTGCCATGATTCAAGACCTCGAAGCTGAGGGGGTGTCGAGGAGCACGCCGGGGACGATCGCCGCCGATCGCAAGCGGATGCAACCTCGGAGTCGCGTCACCGGAACACAACTCACGCGAGGGTCGGAACGATGCAAGAGCTGTGCCGTCGCCCTCGGCACGGACCTTGCGGCACTCACGTTCCGATGCCAAGATGACCGCCGAGAACGGACCCCTCGGACCCGCGGAGGCCGGTTCCGAGCCGAACCGCCCCCAATGCCTCCGGCCGATCGCTCGCCGTTCGTTTGTTTTTTCTTGCTGAGGAATCGCCATGCAATCGCAGTCGAACCAGAATCGCCGAGAGTTTCTCCAGGCGGGCGTCGTCGGCCTGACCGCCGCCGGGATCGTCGGAGCCGCGCAGGATCAGGGGACTCCGAAGAATGACGGCGGGGTTCCCCTGCGACCCTTCGGCCGCCATGCCGACGAGCTCGTCACCGCCATCTGCCTCGGCGGCCACCACGTCGGGCGGGCCCAGGACGAGGCGGACGACATCCGGCTCATCCAGCAGGCGATCGACGAGGGGATCACCTTCCTCGACAACGCCTGGGACTACCACGACGGCGGCTCCGAGGAGCGCATGGGCAAGGCCATCGCCGAGGGCGGCCGCCGCGACAAGGCCTTCCTCATGACGAAGGTCTGCGCCCGGGACGCCAAGACGGCCCGGGAACAGCTCGAGCAGAGCCTCCGACGCCTGAAGACCGATCGCCTCGACCTCTGGCAATTCCACGAGATCAATTATGACAACGACCCCGCCCTCATCACCCAGCAGGGCGGCGCCCTCGAAGTCGCCCTGAAGGCCCGCGAGGAGGGGAAGATCCGCTACATCGGCTACACCGGGCACAAGGACCCCCGGATCCACCTGGCGATGCTCGACATGCCGAGGGACGCCGGCTACTCGGACTTCGAGTGGGACTCGGTCCAGATGCCGATCAACGTGCTCGACGCCCGTTACCGCAGCTTCCAGAATCACGTGCTGCCGAAGCTGGTCGAGCGCGGCATCGCCGCGATCGGCATGAAGAGCCTCGGCGGGGCCGGTGAGCTGGTCAAGGACGCCGGCATTGCGGTGGAAGACGCCCTGCGGTTCGTCTTCTCGCTGCCGATCACGACCCTCGTCTCGGGGATCGACTCGCCGGAGATCCTCCGGCAGAACCTGGAGATCGTCCGCAACTTCTCGCCGATGAGCGAGGAGGAGCGCGAGGCCCTGGCCAACCGCCATCTCCTGGTGGCCGGCGACGGCCGCTTCGAGAAGTTCAAGTCGACCCAGAACTACGACGGGCCGTACCACCGCGAGCAACACGGCTTCGCCGTCAGCACGGGCTGACCTGACCCGTCGATCGTCCCGATCGATGCCCGGGACACTTCCAGCAGGCCGGGACCCGATTCCTCGCATCGCCGGGGAGTCGGCGGCCGAACTGCCGATTCCAAACTCGCCCCGAGGCGGCCCGCGATCGCCGATGCAGGTCTCGGGAACCGGACGCGGAGGGCCGAATCAATCCGCCGCGTCCTTTTGCTGCGCGACGAGTTGATCGACCGGGATCTGCCCCACGTCGTCGAAGACGAAGGTCGGTCGATACGGGAACGATTCGATCTCGTTCCGATCGGTCACGCCGGACAGCACCAGGATGGTCTGCATGCCGGTCTCGGTCCCGCCGATGATGTCGGTGTCCATGCGGTCGCCGATCATGAACGACTCGGACGAATGGGCGCCGAGCTTCCGCAGGGCCGTCCGCATCATCAGGGGGTTTGGCTTGCCCACGAAGTAGGGCTTGCGGCCGGTCGCCAGCTCGATGGGGGCCACCAGGGCGCCGCAGGCCGGTTGCAGCCCGGCCTCGGAGGGGCCGGTCAGGTCGGGGTTCGTGGCGATGAACCGGGCACCGCCGAGGATCAGGCGGATGGCGTGCTCGATCGTCTCGTAGTCGTAGCGCCTCGTGTCTCCCACGACGACGTAATCCGGGTCGCGCTCGGTGAGGTGATACCCGGCCTCGTACAGGGCGTTGGTCAGGCCCGCCCCCCCGATGACGAAGGCGGAGCCTCCCGGCCGTTGCGTCCTGAGGAACTCGGCGGTGGCCAGGGCCGAGGTGTGGAAGGCGGAGTCCTCGACCACGATCCCCAGGTGTTCCAGGCGGTGTTTCAGGTCGCGGGGGGTCCACTGGCTGTTGTTCGTCAGGAAGAGGAACGGATGCCCGCCGCCCCGGAGGCGATCGACGAACTCTCGGGCGCCGGGGATCAGGCGGTGGCCGTGATAGATCACCCCATCCATGTCGATGACGAAGCTGACGGGCATGGGCCGGGAATCTCCTGACGGATCGGCCGACCGCCGGCACGACGTCGCTCGGGGGGGGCCCGCGCGACGGCCGGCGAGCCGCTGCGATCGCGCACCATCGTAGCCGAACCCCGGCCGGACCACCACGGCCGAGCCTCGATTCGATCCGATCCTTCGAGGCCGGGGGCGGGGACTGTCGGAACGGCGCACGAGCTCGATATCCTGGAGCCTTCGGATGCTCGACGCCGTCATCTCCTCCGGAGTAAGAGGTTTCTTGATGCACGCTCCATTGCTGCCTCGAATCGCGGTCGCCCTGGGGGCCTGTTGCGCCCTGGACGCCGCCCGGGCCGAGACGCCGAGCGTCTCGGAGCCGGCCGCGCTGGTCGAATCGGCCCCGGCGACCGCCACCATCACCGAGCCGGAACTGGCCGGGCACCTGCAATTTCTCTCCTCCGACCTGATGAAGGGCCGAGACACGGCCAGCCCGGAAATCCGGATCGCGTCGGAATACCTCGCCACCCGACTCTCGACCCTGGGCGCCGAGCCGGTCGGCGATCTCGACGGCGACGCCCCGACCTACTTCGCCCACTTCCCGCTCGAATTCTCGACCCCGGAGATCGAGGGGACCGAGCTGACCATCACGATCGAGCAGGACGACGTGACCTGGGAAATCGCGGGGAAGGTGAAGGAGGATTTCATCCTCGTCCCCCGGAACCTGGCGCCGGGGGCCGTCGAGGCGCCGGTCGTCTTCGCCGGCTACGGGCGGACCGGGACCGGTGACGAGCCGAACGACTTCGACGCGGTCGAGGTGAAGGACCGGATCGTGCTGGTGCTCGACGGCCTGCCGCCGGGCGACGAGCCGGAAGCCGAGGGCCGCCGCAATGCCCAGGCCTCCGGGGCGAGTTCCTTCACCAAGCTGCAGGCGGCCCGGGATCGAGGGGCGCTCGCGCTGCTCGTCGTGCACCCGTTCGACTCCGGGGACACCCGCCCCTATGCCGAGTCGAACCCCTTCGCCCTGCGCATGTTCGGCCGGCGATCGATGACGCTCGGCGCCTCGTCGAACGACGGGACTCCCTTGCTCTTCCTCGAAGACCGCCTGCGCGACGGGATCGACGAGGCTCTCACCCTGTCGGACGATCCCGCGACCCCCCGGGAGCTGGAGAGCACCCGGGCCCGGTTCGCCTTCGCTAGCACGGTGGAGCTGATCGAAGACCGCAACGTGATCGGGATGTTCCCCGGCCGCGACGAGGAGCTTCGGCGCGAGGTCGTCGTCTACAGCGCCCATTACGACCACGTCGGCGTGATCAACGGCGAGATCCACAACGGCGCCGACGACAACGGATCGGGCACCAGCGCCCTGCTCGAAGTCGCCCAGGCCATCGCCGAGGGGGAGCGGCCCCGGCGTTCGGTGGCGTTCCTGTGGGTCTCGGGCGAGGAGAAGGGGTTGCTCGGGTCGCGGTGGTGGAGTGAGCACATGACCCTCCCCAACGGTTACGAGGTCGTGGCCAATATCAACATGGATATGGTCTCGCGCAACGACCCGAATCGGGTGAGCATCACCCCCTCTCCCGAGCATCCCGACTACTCCACGATCATCCCCGCCGCCGTCGCCGCGCTCGAACTCGAGGCGATGGAGGCGGATTTCGACGCGGACCAGTTCTACGCCCGCACCGACAGCTTCAACTTCGCCCGCCTGGGCATCCCGATCATCTTCTTCTTCGCGGGAGTCCACGACGACTACCACCGGCCCGGCGACGACTTCGAGAAGGCCGACGTGGGCAAGGCCGTCCGCATCTCCCGGGCCGCCTACCGGCTCGGCTGGGCCATCGCCGAGGCCGATGACCGCCCCCAGAAGATTCGCCCCGAGACCGAATCGGACGCGGACGCGGACGAGGACGCCGAATCGAAGGCCGATGCCGAGGCCCAGGCCGAGCCTGCGGGCGCCACGCACGACCACTGACCGGAGCCGGCCGAGTCGCCCCATCTGATCCGTCGATCCCGAGCACCGCACGCCAGGGGCCGACCCCCAACCTCTCGGGTCGGCCCCTGGCGATTTGCTTGTGTGGCCTGTTTCCCGGCCGAGCACGGGCCCCCTGCCGCCATTCGCGTGCCCGCCCCCCTGGCGAAGGGTGCGCACCGCCCCCGATCTTTTTCGCCCCGGGCCGGGACTCGGTCATTGACAGGGCAGGGGCGAGAATCGTATCGTACGACCCTGTTGAGACTGAGTCTCAGTATTTCGGCTCGCGGTCGTCCCGCAAACGGGCCCTCGGTGGAGGGTCATCCCGCAGCAGGGCCGAGGAGCCTGTCGTCGATTCTCGCGATGGCCCCCTCTTGATTGAGGGAGGCCAGACTTCGGGAGTCGTTCTGAGACGAGGTCTCAATGTCATTCCCGAGGTGGGTGAGCTGGTGATGGTCCCGCCGGATCACGATCATCTCGGGGGGTTGGGTTCGCGGAGGGGTCGGTCGGAGCGATCGACCCCAGGGCGGCACGCACGCGGAGACGAGCGTCGAGCGTGCCGGACCCCGAGCCACCGCCATGCGGCCGGAGTCGTCCGGTTTCGTGGCGGCCGGCACGTCCGCCGGGGAGGCATCCTGCCCGGTTGTTCCGGGAGGATGCGGGACCACTCCCCGGCGGCGTGCCCCCCGGGCCGATGGGGCCGGGGGCGGCGAGACGGGGGGGAGAGTCAATTGGTCCCGAGGGCGGCCGTCGCCAGAAATCCACGGCCCCAGATGCTTGAAATCGATCCGGATCGGATCCCTCGGAATCAACACGATGAACACACGACCGATGCGTCCTCGGGACGGCTTCACGCTGATTGAGTTGCTGGTGGTCATCGCGATCATCGGCGTGCTGATCGCCCTGCTCCTGCCGGCCGTCCAGTCGGCCCGCGAGGCGGCCCGCCGGGCGCAATGCGTGAACAATCTCAAGCAGCTTGGCCTGGCCCTGCACAATTACGAGAGCAGCAATCAGGTCTTCCCGGCGGCCATGCACGGCGGGTTCGGCAGCGTCTACTCGAACTTCACCGGTTTCCACTCGATCTTGCCGCACCTCGAGCAGACGGCCCTGGCGTCGGCCTTCAACTTCGAGCAGGGATTGTTCGCCGCCGGGATGGGGACCTACTTCGGCTGGTCGATGCCTGACCAGACGACGGGCATTTCCACGCAGATCGGGACCTTCCTGTGCCCGTCGAATCGGGACCAGGGAGAAATCGGGTCGAGCTTCCGATTCGGGTCGGTCTCCTGGGAACTGGACCGGGTCGCGGTGACCGATTACGTGTTCAGCGCCGGCGCGGACAACTACGTTTCGCAGCCGTTCCTGAACCGGAATCTTCGCGGCATGTCGGGCATCGACGTGTTCACAAGGCTCTCGGAGGTCCGGGACGGGACGAGTCAGACGATGCTGATGGGAGAGGCGGCCGGCGGGAACGACGCCAATCCGTTCGCTGCGGTCGGTTTCGCCGAGAATCGGGTCTGCGTTCCCCTGGGACAGTTCGACCAGGGCAGGTACTACGACAACATCCTCTTCATGGCCTACGGTCGCCGGCGGAACTGGGGGGCGGAGTACATCGTCGGGGGATTGATGGGGACGACCACCGACCGGCTGGGGTCCTTCTACGGCCTGAACGATTGCGGATATCCGTCGGCGACGGACCATTTCGCCCCTGCCAACCCGCTCTCGGGCCAGACCTTGCCGAACTTCCGCAGCGTCCATCCCGGGGGGGCGAATTTCCTGTTCGGCGACGGGAGCGTCAAATTCATCAAGGACACGATCAATCCGGCGGCATACACCGCGCTGTCGACCGTCTCGGCTGGCGAAATTGTCTCGTCGGACCAGTATTGATCCGTGAATCCCCCCGGCGGTTCGTCTCCTCAAGGATTTGTCCTCATGAATGACCGAACTCGGAAATCCGTACTGCTCGGCGTGGCGCTCCTCGGCCTCGGTGCCGTGGGGTGTGGTGATTCCTCGGGGGGCGGGAACCGCTCGCCGCGTTCCGATGAGGATCCGGCCGCATATCAGGAGGCGATCGACCAGTCCGCGCGGGCGGAACAGGAAGCCCGAGCGGCGGAGGCGGCGGCCCTCGGCGACGCCGCCGGATCGTTGCCGGAGTGATGATGTTCGGGAGTCACGGCCCCGCCCCCGAGAGGATGCATTACGGAATGAATATGCCACGTTGCATTCCCGCCCTGGCGATCGTCCTGAGCCTCGGCCCCGGCTGCGAATCGCGGGTCGGGTCGCGGTCGCCGACGCCGGATCAGGACCCGGCCCGCTATGCCCGCGCCTTGCAGGACGAAGCCGAGGCGCAACGAGAGAACCGAGAGAACGAGGCGCGATTCCACCGGGGTCCGCTCCTCGAACTCGCCGAAGCCGATTTCGCCCAGCACCAGTCATCGTCCGACGATTCGACCACTGATAATCCCTGACAGACCAGAGGCCTTCCCATGAAGCGATCAGCAAACCGAGGGCCCGCGATCGCCGCGGCCACCGCCCTCCTCGCGTTATTCACCACGGGGCCTTCGGCCTCGGCGCATTTCCTTTGGCTCACGGCCGAACGCGAGCCGAACGACTCGGTGGCCGTCCATGCGTTCTTCGCGGAACAGCCACTGCCCGAACTGCCGATGTTCCTGAAGTACCTGGACAAGGCCCGTTTTTCGATCGAAGGCGAGTCGATCACGCTCGACCGCGGCGAGGAGACCGACTTCGCCCGGTTGCAGGGCGACCTGCCCCGTGCGGTCGACGGCGACCTCGCGTTCGGCCTCATGACCCGAGACGAGGTGACGTTCCGGCTCATGTACACGTCTCGTCTCCAGTTCGGCCCGGCGCCCGCCGAATCGGCCGAAACCGGCGACGGCTTGCGGTTGCGATGGGTTCGCGGAGGCGACGAAGGCGGGGTCATCGAGGCCCGGTTCGACGGCGAGCCCGCCCCCCGCGCCGAGATCAAGGTGTTCCACGAGGACGGCGAGATCAAGACCGTGATCGCCGATGACCAGGGGCGCATCCTGTGCCCGGAAGCGGTCGAGGGGCGGGCCGGTCTGCTCGCGAAGTGGGTCGACGGGGTCGCCGGCGAGCTGGACGGCTCCCCCTTTGCGGAATCGCGCCACTATGCGACGCTGGTGGCGACCCCGATCCTCGACCCGCAGGAAACCCAGGCTGTGACCGACACCCGCCGACCGTCCCGGCCCTTTGCCCTGATCCCCGAGCCGACCAACAGTTTCGGCGGGGCGGTCGTGGGGGATTTCCTCTATGTGTACAGCGGCCACACGGGGACGACCCACCGCTACCACACGGGGACGACGAACCCGCACTTCTACCGCCTCGACCTGCGCGACCGGACGACCTGGGAGGAACTCCCCTGCGGCACCGCCCTGCAAGGGGCGGCCCTGGTCCCTCACGAGGGGACGGTGATTCGGGTCGGCGGCATGCTCGCTCGCAACGAGGAAGGGGAGCCGCACGACCTGATCTCCGTCGCCGAGGTGGCCCGATTCGACCCGGAGACGCGGGAGTGGACCGATCTTCCTCCTTTGCCCGAACCCCGATCCACGCACGATGCCGCGGTCCTGGGCGACTCCCTCTACGTGGTCGGCGGCTGGTCGATGACGGGGGGAGATTCGGGTGACGCCTATTTTCTTGATGATGCGTTGCGCCTCGACCTGAGCGACCCCGAGGCCGGCTGGGTCGCCTTGCCCCCGCCCCCGACCCCGCGGCGGGCGTTGGCGGTCGCCGCGCACGACGGGAAGATTTTCGTCGTGGGAGGCCTGCTCGAGACCAGCGACACGACGCGAGAGGTCTTGATCTACGACCCCGAGGCCCAGTCGTGGTCTGAAGGGCCGGAATTCCCGGGCGAACCGATCCAGGGGTTCGCCCCTTCGGCCTTCAGCGTGGGGGGCCGGCTGGTGGCCAGCGGAGGCGACGGCACGGTCTACCGCCTCTCCGAGTCGGGCGAAGCCTGGGAACCGGTGGCCGAGCAGGCCGTGCCTCGGATCACCCATCGGCTCCTGCCCGGAATCGATGATGATGCCCTGATCGTGGGGGGGAATTACGCGGGGGTCCCCGTGCGATTCATCGAGTCGATCCCGCTGGGGCCCGCGCCGAGGGACTCGAAGGTCGTCTCCTGGTCCGTCGCATTGCCCGGAGCGGCGGCCCAGGCGCACGCGGTCGGCATGATCGGCTCGCAGGTCATGCTCGCCGGGGGGAATCGCAGCCGGAAGCCGCACGCGTTCAGTTCGGAACTCCTGACGGACGAGGTGTTCGCGATCCGACTCGATGGGACGCCGGCCGAGCCGGTCGCGGCTCTCCCCTCGGCCCGGCAGTCGAGCGTGATCGTCACGGTCCCCGACGGCAGGCGGGCCGACACCTATCTGCTCGGCGGGATCGGGGACGACGGCGAGGTGGTCCGGACCCTGGGCTCCGTGGCGCGGCGGAAGGCCTCGGAGACGGCCTGGGAATCCCTCGATGCGACGATCCCCGACGATCGCGGGATGTTCGGCGCGGCTGAGCACGACGGGGCCATCTGGGTCTTCGGGGGGAGCATCTTCGACCCCCGACCCGAGTCCGAGGGCCCTCGATTCCCGACGAGCATCCTCCGCTGGGAGGTCGGACGCGAGGGAAGCACGTTCGAAGCCACCCCGCACGAACTGCCGAGGGCGCGTCGATCGTTCGCCGGGGCGGTGCTCGATGGGGCCTATGTCCTCGTCGGCGGGCTCGGCGACGACCAGAAATTGGTCGAGGTCGTCGATGTCTTCGATTTCGAGTCGGGCGAATGGCGCACGCTCCCCGCTCCGCGTCACCCCCGGGTCTTCGCCGACCTGGTGGCGCTCGACGGCAAGCTGTACCTGGGGGGCGGCTTCGCGGCCGACTCGACCGGGCATTTCGAGCCGGCACGGTCGATCGAGGTGTTCGACCCCAGGGCCGGGGCCTGGAGCACGGTGATGGAGGACCTCCCGATCGACGTGCACGCGGCGCGGCTCATGGCCACCCGGGATCGCCTGCTCCTGTTCGGAGTCGACGCGGACGACCCGAATCGGGCTCGGCTCGCCCTGGTGGCGCCTCTACCCCCGCGGCCGGAGACCCTGGACGCCAACGCGAGCAGGACCCCTGCCGCAGGCCGCCCCGGGGACGACGCGACTCAGGGCGACGCGACCCGATAATCGGCAACGATCACGGTGATGTTGTCACGCCCCCCCGAGGCCAGGGCCGCGTCGATCAGGCGATCGCACGCGGCCTTCGGCTCGGGCTCGCTGCTGAGGATGCGGGCGATCTCGGCGTCCTCGACCTGGTCGCTCAGGCCGTCGCTGCACAGCAAGAGCCGGTCGCCCGAGTGCAATTCGAGCCGATGGATCTCGGCCTCGATCCCCTTGTCGGGAGATCCGATGTAGTTGGTCAGGACGTTCCGCAGGCGGTGCGACTTGACCTCCGATTGGGTGATCCGCCCGGTCGTCGCCAGGTCTTGCGCCACCGTGTGGTCACGGGTGATCTGCTGCAAGGCGCCCCCGTGGGAGAGGTAGACCCGGGAGTCGCCCACGTGGATGACGAACAGCCGGAGGCCGACGCTGTAGGCGACCGAGAGGGTCGTCCCCATGCCCTCCTTCGACGCATCCAGGGACGCCTGGGTATAGACCCGCTGATTGATCTGCTGGATGTAGCTCCGGCAGGTGGCGACCAGCTCCTCGATCTCGCTGGGGCCGGAGACGTCCAGGTGCCACTTGGCCGCGTCGCGGAGCAGCTCCAGGCCGGCGCTGATCGCCAGGAAGCTGGCATCCTCCCCCGAGGCCATGCCCCCCATGCCGTCGGCGACGGCGAGCAGGTGGCCGATCTCCTCCGGGAGGATCGGGATCCGCAGCGAATCAAGGTTCGTCGACTCGATCTCGATCCCGCGTCGGAGCCGGGCGACGAGGTAGTGATCCTCGTTGTTCTGGCGGATCTTCCCGACATCGGTCCGGGCGGACGAGTTCACCTCGACCGTCGGCGACAGGGCTCGGGGGACGGCGGGGAAGTCGCCGGTGTCCAGGATCTTCGGGTCTGTCGTATCCATGGCCTGTGTGTCCCGTCCCGTTCCCCGACGTGGCGAGCAACGTCGCCCGATCCCACCCCTCCGGAACGGTGCTGACCGATTGTGTCAGGAATCGCCGAGAACGCAAGGACTCGATCGGGGCCGAGGCGGAGTGGTCGTCAGGGATTCCGGCGCGACGTGCGATGACTCCCGCCGCCCGCCGTCCCCGATCGACCCGAGGGGGAGGGCGGGCGCGCCCGAAGCCGGATCATTCCCGCGGTTCAGGGGCCCGAGGGCCCATCTCCCGGCTGCGTGAGCATGGGAGCGAGCGTCTCGGCCCAGATGGCATACCCCTCCCGGCTCAGATGCAGGCCGTCGGCGACGTACAGTTCCGGCCTCAGCCCTCCCTGCGGGGTGAGCATCGGGGTGGCGACGTCGAGGAACGCCAGGTGGTCGCCCCGCTCGCAAGCCTCCCGGACGAGTGTATTCGCGCGACGCATCGACGGCCAGTCATCCTTGCGGGCGATGCTCGGCTTGATCGCGAGGAAGACGACCTTCGCCTCGGGAGACGCGGCGCGAACCCGATCGACGAGCGCGAGGAAATCCCCCAGCACGCGATCGGGGGACTTGCCCGCGGCGATGTCGTTGTCGCCGGCGTACACGAAAACCAGGCGGGGACGCACCGGCGCGACGAGCCGATCCGCGTAGTGGATCACGTCCGAGAGCTGCGAACCGCCGAACCCGCGGTTCACGAGACCCCGATCGGGGAACCAGGCGTCCAGATCCCAGAGCTTGATGCTGGAACTGCCGAGGAAGAGGACCGAGCCCGGCTCGGGAGGGTCGTCCTGGTTCGCCCGCTCGAATTTCTCGATCTCCCCGGCGAATCGCGAGGGGGCGGGATCGGGCGGGCCGTCGCCGGCCCGGAGCGGGGCGAGGCCCGGCAAGAGCCAGACGATCGAGGCGAGGAGCCCTCTCGCCACGCGGACGGATCGGACTCGTTGGGAGAGACGTGCCATGACCAAAACATCCTCGAAGAGGTCCTGGGACTTCGATCGAATACGCCGACACCGGCCCCGGCGTGACCTCGGCCCGACTGGACAGGGCAGAGCGTCGCGGGGTCACGCCGATCGCCCTTGCCGGTGTCGATCGATCGATGAGCGGAGCGGCCCGGGCTGCGTGAGACGTGACGTGCCGCCTGCATCGTCCGGGCCGTGGAGAACGACGGGAAGATTCGGGGCCGCGCTCCCGCGGGCGAATCCAGGGCATGCGACTTGCTCGCATCATCTCCGACTGATTCGGGTTTCTGCAATCCCAAACCGAGGGGTGCCCCCGGGCGAGGCGCCGCGATTCGAGCCCCGCCCATCTCCGATCCGCCCGCGTGGAGGACGCCCCGACGAGTCCCGATGCATCGGGGGCATGGCATCCCGAGCAATCCGAGAAATGACCCAGGGAACATTGATGAGACGCAACGGAACGAACCCGCCGGTCGTCGTGATCACCGGGGCCTCGGCCGGGGTCGGGCGGGCCACGGCCCGGGCCTTCGCGTCCCGAGGGGCCCGCATCGGCCTGATCGCCCGCGGGATCGATCGGCTCGAGGCCACCCGGCGGGACGTCGAGCGGTCGGGCGGGACCGCCCTCTGCCTGCCCTGCGACGTGGCCGATGCCCGGGCAGTCGACGCCGCCGCCGCCGCCGTCGAGCGCGAGCTGGGGCCGATCGACGTCTGGGTCAACAACGCCATGGTCTCGGTCTTCTCCCCCGTCGTGGAGATGACCCCCGACGAGTACCGTCGCGTGACCGAGGTGACGTATCTCGGCTACGTCCACGGGACGCTCGCCGCCCTGAAGCGATTGAAGCCGAGGGACCGGGGCACGATCATCCAGGTCGGCTCGGCGCTCGCCTATCGGGGGATCCCGCTCCAGTCGGCGTACTGCGCCGCCAAGCACGCGATCCAGGGGTTCAACGACTCGCTCCGGGCCGAACTCCTGCACGATCGGAGCAAGGTCCGCGTCACCTCCGTCCACCTGCCGGCCATGAACACGCCCCAGTTCCGCTGGGTCAAGAGCCGGCTCCCGCGCAAGGGGCAGCCGGTGCCCCCCATCTATCAGCCCGAAATCGCCGCCGAGGCGATCGTCTGGGCCTCCGAACACGACCGCCGCGAACTGCTCGTCGGCTGGCCCACCATCCAGGCGGTCCTCGGCAACAAGGTGCTGCCGGGGGTCGGCGACTGGTACCTCGCCCGGAACGGCATCGAGTCCCAGATGGGGGACGAACCGCAGGACCCGAACCAGCCGCACAACCTCTGGGAGCCGGTGCCCGGCGACCGGGGGGCCCATGGCGCGTTCGATGATCGGGCCGTCGATCGGCGCTGGGAGCTGCAGCTCTCGATCCATCGCAACGCGATCCTCGGCGGCCTGGCCCTGGCCGGGGTCCTGGCGGCGGGCCTGGCCTGGTCCCGATCCTCGTCGTCCTGACGAGCCGGGCGGGTCGAGGGGCGTTGCCCGATCGAAATGCCCGATTCGGTGCCCGAGCGGGCGCGATCGCGGTTGACCGATCGGCCCACTTGGGCAAATCTAAGGGCCATTGAGGGCGTAGGAACGTCCCGCAACGGGTTCTGCTCGGACTCTCGAATCGGACGGGAACGCATCATGGACGAGACCCCGAATCGCTCGGAGGCCGAGGCTGCTGCCGATCCCGGGTTGACGCTCTACATCGATGCCAACCCCCTGGCCGACCGGCACCTGACCGGCATCGGCCGCTACACGGCCCGGGTCGTGCTGTCGCTGGCCCGCCTCGTGCCGCTCCGGTTCTTCTCCAACGGGAAGGAGCTGATCCTCAAGGGGCCGCTCGACCCGGACCTCGACCAGGACCTCGGCGCCCTCGGCCGATCCATCTGGTCGAGCCGCCGGGTCCCGCTCGGGCCCCCTCCGGCCCGGAGCGCCGGGCTCTTCGGTTGCCTGAGGCCGGTCGAGAAGCTCTTCCCGGTCGAGATGAGCATCCTGCACGACTTCACCCCCCTGGTCGTGCCCTGGACCCACTCGGAGAAGACCCGGGGGATGTTCCGGGGCTTCTTCGCCAAGAGCCTGCTGTCGTCCGACTGCGCCCTGGCCGTCTCGCACGCGACCAAGGCCGACGCGGGCTGGCTGACGCCGTTCCCGCAAGACCGGATCGTCGTGGCCCACTCCGGGCCGAGCCTCTGCGTCGAATCGCATTGCGGGGACGGGCCTCCGGAGCCGGAGCGCCGCCCGGATGTCGGCCTGGTGGTCTCGACGCTCGAACCGCGCAAGAACCCCTTCTTCCTGCTCGACTGGTTCCGCGACTCCGACGCCCTGCCCGACGGGGCGGAACTCTGGTGGGTCGGGCCGCTCGGCTGGCTCACCTCGCGCAAGTCGCTGGAGAAGTACCGGAAGCTCCCCCGGGGCCGCCGCGTCCGGTTCCTCGGCGTCGTCCCCGACCGGGAACTCTGCCGCCTCTACCGCACGGTCGGCTGGTCGATCTACCCGTCGCTCTACGAGGGGTTCGGCTTCCCGGTGCTCGACTCGCTCCGGCACGGGACGCCCGTCCTGGCGAGCTACAACAGCGCCCTCCGCGAATTCGACACGCCCGGCATCCGCTTCTTCGACCCCTCCGATCCGGGCACCGTCGACCGGGCCTGGCACGACCTCCGCCGATCGTGGCCGGTCGCCATCCCCCAAGGGCCGCTCGACGCCCACTACCGGTGGGATCGCGTGGCGAGCACGATCGTGCAGACCCTCTCGGGCCTCCTCGACCATGCCGAGCCGGCCGGCCTCGGGGTCGCGAAACAGCTCCGGGTCGACTCGGGGCCGCCATCGGCCGGCCAATCGGTCGCCAGGGAAGCCCCGGCCCGCGTCGGCTCGGCCGGTCATTGAATCGATTCGATCCTCAATGACGGCGCGCCGCGCCGATCAACGGGGCCGAGACGCGGCGAGCACCGTCCGGGTATCGGCCACGTCGCGGCTCATTTGCACGAGCAGCGGCTCGAGGCCGTCGAAGGCCATCGAGGGGCGGAGCCGGGCGATCAGGTCGAGTTCGATCCGGCGGCCGTAGAGGTCGGCGTCGAAGTCGAGCAGGTGGGCCTCGACCGTGCGCAGGGACGCACCGAACGTCACATTCGGGCCGATGTGGGTGGCCGAGGGAATCGGCGCCGGCTCCCCGTCGAGGTACGCGAGCGTCGCATAGACGCCGTCGGCGGGGATCAGGGTGTCGATCCCGCCCAGGTTGGCCGTGGGGAAGCCGATCGTGCGGCCCCGGCCCTCGCCTCGCACGACCGTCCCCCGCAGGCGGTGCGGCCGGCCGAGCAGGCCGGCGGCCTCGTCGACCTTGCCGTCGATCAGGGCGTGTCGGATGCGGGTCGAGGAGACGATCCGGCCGTTGCGCTCCGAAGGGGCGACGATCTCGAACCGCAGGTCCGACTCGGCGCACCAGTCGTCCAGCGTCTCGACCGTCCCGACCCGGTCGCGGCCGAAGCCGAACGTCGGGCCCTCGACCAGCCCCACGGCGTCGAATTGCCCGACGATCACCTCGTCGAAGAACTCCCGGGCCGTCAGGCCGAGCAGCCAGGGGCCGGTCTTGAACAGGGCAACGGCATCGACGCCGGCCTGTCGGAGCAGCTCGGCCTTGCGATCGGTCCAGGTCAAGGGGGCAGGGGCCTGGTCCGGCCGCAGGACGGCGATCGGGTGCGGGTCGAAGCTCAGCGCGACCGCGGGGGCGCCGGCCGCGTCGGCCATCGCCCGGAGCCGGTCGATCAGCTCGGCGTGGCCACGATGCACGCCGTCGAAATTCCCGATCGACACGACGCAACGGCGCAGGGAATCCGGGATAGGCCGCAAGCTCTCGAGGGTGATGACCAATCGTTGGTCCTTTTTCGTTTCGGAATCGGCAAGACACTGTCGAGTCGATGGCGAGGCGGAGGCGAACAAAGTGGGTCGGAGGCCGGCGGGAGACGACCTCTCGGGCGGAGTGTTTGCCGGGGCGCGGGCGGGTCGGGCGGTCGAAAGAGCGTCATTATCGCGGCCCGGGTTCCGGCCGGTCAATGCCGCGGGACGCGCCCAGGGCGGTCGTCCGGGCCTTTTTCCCGGTCCATGCTGGTCGGCCGTCGTCGGCATCCGCAATAATAGGAGGTCAGCCGGCCACGTGGCCCGTCAGCCCCTGACCCCATCCGCCGCGCCGCCGGCGATCGAACGGTTCGAAGTCCGGATCCGATCCGACGGCACTCGATCGCCTTCAGGTCCCGCCCCCCCGCGTCGCTCCGATTGTTTTACCCAGGGGGGAGGGAGTGCTTGGTCCGGATCTTGCCATCGCCTCGAACACGAGACGGGACCGGACGCGCCCCGTGGTCCCCCGTTCGCCCGGCTTCCCGGGGGGCGGGGACGAGTTCGAGGGACACCCTCGGCCCGATCGAGGCGCGCCAAGACGGGCCGGGGACGCCTCCCGAGGTTTGAAAACGTGCGGACGCGTTCATCGATCAAGGCCGGCCGGCGTGGTCGGGGACGAGGGATTGCTGTCGGGCCTACGCCCCTGGAGGAGTCATGACCGAAACCGATGGGACGCTCATTCGCCTGACCATTTCAGGGATGACCTGCGACCACTGCGTCCGGACGGTGCGAAAGGCCATCGAGGCCGTCCCGGGCGTGCGATCGGCCCAGGTTGACCTGAGCCCCGGGTCGGCCCAGGTCCGGGTCATGCCGGGGTGGGTCGACAACGAGGGCCTGCAATCGGCCGTGGCCAAGGCGGGGTACGAGGCCCAGATCGAATCCTCCTCGGGCGGCGACCATCCGGCCGACGCCGCCGAGGGGGGCGACCAGGAAGCCGGTGCCGAGGACGCCGACCCCGACCCTGCAGCACGGTCGGCCTCGACTTCGGCCCCGGCCCCGACTTCGGCCCCGCCCTCGCCCTCGACGCAACCGCTCGTCTCGATCGGCGTGGTGCCCGAGACTCCCGGGCCCGGGGCGACGGGGCCGTCCGACGACGACGGATCGGCCCAGGAGCTGGCGATCTCGGGGATGCACTGCGCCAGTTGCGTCGTCCGGGTGGAGAACGCGCTGGCCGGCGTCCCCGGGGTGCGCGACGCCCGGGTCAACCTCGCGACCGAGCGGGCCTCGATCCGGATCGACCCGACGCGCTTCGACCCCCAATCGCTCGAACGGGCCGTCTCCGAGGCCGGCTACCGGGCCCGCCCGATCGACAGCAGCGCCGACCCGACCCGAACGGCCGCGGCCATGCGCCAGGATCGCGAGGACCGGATCGCGTCGTGGCGTCGCCGCCTGATCGTCGGCGTCGTCTTCGTGACGCCGTTGCTCGTCCTCGGGCTCGGGCCGATGCTCGTCGGTGGGCCCTGGCAACACGCGGCCTGGGTGGGATGGGCGATGCTCGTGCCGGCCGCCATCCTCCAGGTCTATCTCGGCGGCCCGTACATCCGAGGCGCCATCGACCGGCTCCGGCACGGCTCGACCAACATGGATACCCTGATCGCCCTGGGGACCTCGACGGCCTTCGTCTACAGCCTGTATCACCTGCTGATCGGCGATCACATGCAGGCGCATTTCTTCATGGACGCCGGGATCATCCTGACCCTCATCACCCTGGGGTCGTTCCTGGAGGCCCGCTCGAAGGGGGCCGCGGGGCAGGCGATCGAGCGCCTGCTCGACCTCGCCCCCAAGACGGCCCGGGTCGTCCGCGAGGGGGGGCGCGAGGAGGACGTGCCGCTCGCGCGGGTCACGCTGGGAGACGTCGTCCGCGTCCGTCCCGGAGAGGCCATCCCGGTCGACGGCGAGGTGATCGAGGGGGCCTCGGATGTCGACGAGTCGATGCTCACCGGCGAGTCGATGCCCGTCGCCAAGGGGCCCGGCGACCGCGTGGCGGGGGCCTCCCGCAACGCCGAGGGGACGATCCTCGTCCGGGCCACCCGCCTGGGCAAGGACAGCGTGCTGGAGCAGATCGTGACGATGGTCCGCGAGGCCCAGGGGTCGAAGGCCGGCGTCCAGCGCCTGGCCGACCGCATCTCCTCGGTCTTCGTGCCGGTCGTCCTGACGATCGCCACCCTGACCTTGCTCGGCTGGGGGACGATCGTCGGAGACTGGCGGTTCGGCGTCCTGAGCGCGGCGGCCGTCCTGATCATCGCCTGCCCGTGTGCCCTGGGCTTGGCCACCCCGGTGGCGGTGGCGGTGGCGACGGGCAGGGGGGCCCGCGAGGGCTTGCTCATCCGAGACGCCTCGGCCTTCGAGCGGATGGACCGGATCCGGGCCGTCGTGCTCGACAAGACGGGGACCGTGACCGAGGGGAAGCCGACCCTGGCCGACGTCTTCCCCCAGCCCGGTTGGGACCGCGACCGCCTGCTCCGGATCGCCGGGGCCGCCGAACGCGGGAGCGAACACCCGATCGCCCATGCCCTCGCCGAATTCGCCGGAGACGCCCGGGTCGAGAAGTTCCGGGCCGTCCGGGGGGGCGGCGTCGAGGCGACCGTCGACGGCTCCCGGGTGCTCGTCGGCGCCCCGGCCTTCCTCGATCAGGAGGGCATCACCGTGCCCGATCGCGACGATCTCGGCCGCGGCCGCATTGTCATCCATGTCGCCGTCGATGGCTCCCATGCCGGCTCGCTCACCCTGACCGACCCCCCCAAGGATCACGCCCGAGAGGCCATCGCCGAGCTCCGAAACCAGGGGGCCGAGGTCTACCTCCTGACCGGCGACCACTCCTCGACGGCCCTTGCCGTGGCGGAAGAGGTCGGGATCCCGGGCGATCATGTGTTCGCCCGCGTGCTCCCCGATCAGAAGGCCGATCGCGTGGCGAGCCTCCGGCGCGAGCAGGCCGAGGCGGACGCCCCTCCGGACCGCCGCGAGCGCCGGGTGGCGATGGTCGGCGACGGCATCAATGATGCCCCCGCCCTGGCCGCCGCCGATGTGGGCATCGCGCTCGGCACCGGGACCGACGTCGCCAAGGCCGCGGCCGACGTCGTCATCGCCACCGGAGACCTTCGCGGAGTCCCCCGGGCGCTGGCCCTGGGGCGGGCCACCCTGCGGGCGATCCGGCAGAACCTGTTCTGGGCCTTCTTCTACAACGCGGTCGGCATCCCGATCGCGGCCCTCGGCCTCTTCGGGACGTATGGGCCCATGTTCGCGGCCCTGGCCATGTCGCTCAGCTCGGTCACGGTCGTCACCCGTGCTCGCCTGATCAACTGGGCACGACTCTAAATCACCATCATGGCTCGCCCCTGTTAAACAATTGGGTGACACTGGTCGGTCCATCGGCTATCATGGGGGCCATTGCCAGTCTCTCCTCGTGCGGACCCGAACAGCCCCTGGGGGACCGATCGGATGACAGACCCCTTGCGAGTCGGGCGATGGCGCCTGCTCCCGCTCATCGCGGGCGGCGTCGTCCTGGGAACGCTCGGCCTGAGTGGATCCCGGGCAGGCAGCACCCCGACGCCCCCTCCGGTCGATGTCGAGCCGATTCCCCCGGATCGCGTGACGGTCGAGCTGTGCGAGGAAGGGATTCCGGCCGACCGCGAATGGCCATCCGGCCATCCCGAGCCTTCGGAACGGTACGAGATTCCCGCCTTCGGCATCTTCCGCTTGCCGCATCGCTACATCGAGACCGGGGTGCGGGCCGACCGGGCCAATCCCCTGCTGCTCCGGGCCGTGGCGACCGTCACGTTCCCCGAAGGACGCCACCGGATCCTGCTCCGCGCCCGGGGGTCGTCTCGCCTTTTCGTCGATGACGCGCCTCTCCTGACGACCCCGTTCCCGCCCCCCATCACCGACGGCCATTCGCCCATCCCGGAGGACTTCCTCGACCTCGGGCCCGACTTCCGCTTCGCCCCGCCCGGGAACCGCGAGGACTGGACGACCTTCGAAACCCCCGGGGGGGCGCATCGGGTCGTCCTCGAAACCCTGATCGGGGGGCGTCGAGGGTCCAATCCGCTCCGGCCCGAGCCGGGGGAGACCGTCATCGCCTGGGCTCCCGAAGGCTCCGAGACGTTCCGGCTCCTCTCGCCCGACCCCGCGCTGATCGTCCCCTACACCGACGCGGGCTGGGCCGCGTTCGCCGGGCAGGAAGAGGCCCGGCTCCGCCGATCGGAGGCGGACCGACGCGCGATCGCCTTCCGGGATCACGCCCACGAATGGGCCGCCCGTCGCGCCTATGCCCTCCGATGGCTCGACGAAACCCCCGAGGTCCCGATCCCGGCGTGTCCCCCCGAATATCCCGCCTCCAACGCGATCGATCACTTCCTGGCTGCCGCCCATCAGGCCGCGTCTTCCGCGGAACCGCACGGCGGCACGATCGACTTCCCGTCCGAGATCCGCCCCATCCTCGCCTCCCGATGTTATTCGTGCCACCAGGGCGAGACCGTCCGCGGGGGCCTCCGGCTCGACACGGAGGCCGGGGCCCGCGCCGGGGGCGACTCCACCTTCCCGGCGGTCGTGCCCGGCGATCCCGAGGAGAGCGAGCTGATCCTCCGCGTCACCAGCGCCGACGACCTCGACCGCATGCCGCCGACCGGCCCTTCGCTGAGCCAGCTTGAGATTGACCTGCTCCGCCGCTGGATCGCCGAGGGAGCCTCCCGGGCGTCGCAGACGGCCCCGAGACCGTTCACGCCCCCCGTCGGGGATCTGGCCTTCCTCCGCCGCCTCACGCTCGACACCGTCGGCCTGATCCCGACCGAGGAGGAGATCTCCCGGTTCCTCGCCGACCCCCCCGACACCCGGCGCACCCTGGCCATCGACCGCCTGCTCGATGACCCGCGGTGGGCCGATCACTGGGTCGGCTACTGGCAGGATGTCCTCGCCGAGAACCCGAACATCCTCAACCCGACCCTGAACAACACCGGCCCCTTCCGCTGGTGGATTCACGAGGCGATGCTCGACAACCGCCCGGTCGATCGGTTCGTCACCGAGCTGATCCGGATGGGCGGGAGCCTCCGAGACGGCGGCCCGGCCGGCTTCGGCATGGCCTCGGAGAACGACGTGCCGATGGCGGAGAAGGCCATCATCGTCGGATCGGCGTTCCTCGGCATGAACATGACCTGCGCCCGGTGCCACGACGCCCCCGCCCACGAATGGACGCAGGAGCAACTGTTTTCGATGGCCGCCCTGCTGGCCGAGGAGCCGATCACCGTCCCTCGCACCAGCAGCGTCCCCAAAGATGCCCTGCATGGCCTCGGCCGCAGGCCCTTGATCGAGGTCACGCTGGAACCGGGGACCGAGGTCTCCCCCTCCTGGCGCTTCCCGGAGGTCATCGGGCCCGGGGCATCGCCCCCCTGGCTGCCGAGCGACGCGCGCCCCCGCGATCGGCTGGCCGCGCTCATCACCGCCCCCGAGAATAAGCGATTCGCCCGGGTCATCGTCAACCGCCTCTGGGCCCGCCTGATGGGCAGAGGCCTGATCGATCCGGTCGACGACTGGGAGAAGGCGGAGATCTCCCACCCCGAGTTGCTCGACTTCCTCGCCCGGGAACTCGTCCGGGGCGGCTACGACCTCAAGCATCCCATCCGCCTGATCCTCCAATCCGACGCCTATCAGCGTGCCCCCGACCCCGGCCTGACCGACCCCGACGCGAGCTTCGCCGCCCCCCCCCGGCGTCGACTCTCGGCCGAGCAGATCGTCGACTCCCTCTTCCTCGCGACCGGGAAGCCCCTGAAGACCGAGGAGATCAACCTCGATGTCGATGGCGGCCGGCCGATCGTCAGCTCCATCAGCCTGGGCGTCCCGCGGCGGGCCTGGCACTTCGCCTCGACCTCGAACGAGCGGGACCGACCCAGCCTTTCCCTGCCGCGCGTGCAGGCGGTCGTCGACCTGCTCCAGGCCTTCGGCTGGCGAGCGACCCGGCAGAACCCGATCACCGACCGGGAGTCCGCCCCCAACGTCCTGCAGCCGGCGATCCTGGCCAATGGCACGGCCGGCGTCTGGCTCACGAAGCTCTCCGACGACCACGGCATCACCGCCCTCGCGCTCGAGGATCAACCGGTCGAGGCGCTCGTCGATCGCCTCTTCCTCCGGGTCTTCACCCGCCTCCCTTCCCCGGAAGAGCGTGCGGAATTCGCCTCGTACCTCGGCCCCGGCTACGACTCGCGGGCGGTCGAGCCCGAGCCGACCGCCGGACCCGCCCCGGACCGGACCCCGCCGCGTTACGTCTCCTGGTCGAATCACCTGACCGAGGAGGCCGACGCCATCCAGCGGCGACGCGAGGACGAGGCCCGGCGCGGCGACCCGCCCACCGATCGACTCGATCCCGACTGGCGGCTCCGACTGGAAGACGCCCTCTGGTCCCTGATCAATGCCCCCGAATTCCTGTTCATGCCCTGATCGGCTGGTCTGATTCGACCGAGGAGATTGCGCGCCATGTCATCGACCCTCCCGGCCCCCGACCGCCGATCGTTCCTGGCCTCGTCCGCGGGGGCCCTGTCGGCCGCCTTGCTCCCGGGGGCGATCGCCCGAGGGGCCCCCGACGCCACCCCCCGGGGATCGGCCGAGCATTGCATCTTCCTCTGGCTCGCCGGGGGCATGGCCCAGATCGACACGTTCGACCCCAAGGCGGTCGGCGACCCGGTGGGGCGGAAACCCGGATCCGCGTACGAGTCGATCCCGACCGTCGTCCCCGAGGTCCGCGTCTGCCGGTTCCTCGAACGGACGGCCCGCGTGATGGACCGCGTCACCGCCGTCCGCACGGTCCACCACGCGATGATCGACGAGCACGCCGCCGCGACGAACCTCGTGCACACCGGCCGACCGACGATCGGGACCTTGATGTATCCGTCGATCGGCTCCGTCGTCGCCCATCAGCGCGGGGCTGCCCGTGATGGGGTGCCGCCCTACGTGCTGATCGGATTCCCGAATGTCAGCCGGGGGCCTGGGTTCCTCGGCCCGGAGGCCGGCTATGTCTACCTGACCGAGACCCGATCGGGCCCGGCCGGATTTCAACGCCCCGAGTTCGTGACCGACGACCGCCGGCAGCATCGGGAACGCCTCCTCGGCCTCCTCCGCCGGAACGCCCGGCACGACGCCCCACTCGCCCAGTACGACCGGGCCGTGGCCGAGAGCCTGAAATACACCGGGCCCCGCTTCACCCGGGTCTTCCAGCTCGACCAGGAGCCGGACGACCTGCGCCAGTCGTACGGCGGCGAGTTCGGCCAGCGCTGCCTGCTCGCCCGCCGCCTCGTCGAGTCGGGCGTCCGGTTCGTCGAGGTCTCCCACAACCTCGGGTTCCTCAACGGGACCGGCTGGGACACGCACAACGAGGGGCAATTGAAGCAGCATCTGCTGATCGAAGAGCTGGACTCCGCCCTCTCGACCCTGATCCTCGACCTCGAACACAGACAGATGCTCGACTCGACCCTGATCGTCGTCGCGAGCGAATTCGGCCGCCCCGCCGGGTTCGATGCCGGCGGCGGTCGCGGACACCAGGGCGCGGCCTTCACGATCGTCCTCGCCGGCGGCGGATTGCGGCACCGAGGCGCCTTCGGCACCACCGACGACTTCTCGAAGACCATCCTCGACCACCCGGTCTCGATCCCCGACATCCACGCCACGATCCACGCCACCCTCGGCATCGACCCCGCCACCATCCTGACCGGCGGCCCCCGCCCCGTCCCGATCACCGACGGCGGAACGCCGATTCACCCCCTCCTGTCCTGATCGATTCCGCCCCCCCTCGCTCCCCCTCACCTCACGCCGACCGCCCGTCTCGTCGGGCATTCGTCGTGCGTCCCTTCGGGGGCACCTCGCCACGTCCCCCCGTTCACGTCGCTCCGACTCGCCCCGGCTCCGTCGGACTCGCCCAGGCGAGAACGCCCGCGCGAATCCTCGTGGTCCGATCGAGACAAGCGCCCCGGCTTCACCCCTCGCCCGACTCGCCGGTCGCCACCGCAGACGGATTTGAGACGATGTCGTGGAGTCGCAAAATCGATTTTGGTCTACCGAAATATTCTCTTCCTCTGCCAGAGAATCCGTGTATCATAAACCCGAAACAAATGGTTTGCGACGGCCTTCGGCCCGGGCCGGCGAGCGTCTTGACCCGCTCCGGCGGGTGAGCCTTCGGGGCGACCGGGAGCGTCGAACTCTCGGTGATCCCGACCAGGCCATGAGAATCCCCAGGCCCCTCGGAGATGGCTCGCGCGACGGGCGGGGCCGGGCCGCGATCGGCCCGGGGCATCCGTCGGCCCGGGAACACCTCTTCATGATGGAAGCATCTCGTGAATACCAAACGTCATGATTGCCCGAGCGTTTCGGGGCGGCCGTCGGCCGCGTCGGGATTCACGCTCATCGAGCTGCTGGTGGTCATCGCGATCATCGGCATCCTGATCGCCTTGCTGCTGCCGGCCGTCCAGACCGCCCGCGAGGCGGCGAGGCGAGCGCAATGCACCAATAACCTGAAGCAGATCGGGCTGGGCATGCACTCGTACGAGTCGGCCTTCGGGTGTTTCCCCGCGGCCTATCTCACGCGTCCCGGCGGCGGCGGGGTCCACGGCGACCCCGATCCGGCCACCCTCGACGCCGGGCCGGGCTGGGGGTACGGGGCGGCCATCCTGGCCTTTCTGGAGCAGCAGCCCCTCGCCCAGGCCCTCAACGTCGACCTCCCGTGCCAGTTCCCGGAGAATCGCACCGCGACCAGGACCGCCCTCAGCACCTTCCTCTGCCCTTCGGTCAGCGAGGACAGCCGGCAGTTCGACGTGATGGACCAGCCCGGCGCGGTGCTCGGGCGCTTCGCCCGATCGCATTATGTGCTCAATTCCGGACGAGACGAGGCCTGGGCCTACACGATCGAGGACCAGGGGAGGATCGCCGACGGCCCCTTCTTCCGCAACTCGCACACGACCGTCGCCCAGATTCGCGACGGCCTGGCGTTCACCACCTTCATGGGTGAGCATTCCCCGGTCCTCAGCGATAAGACCTGGGTCGGGGTCGTCCCCGGCGCGGTCGTCTGCCCCTCGCCCCGGTTCGCCTTCTCGCTCTGCGACTACGCCGCCACCCTCGTGCTCTCGCACAGCGGCCCCGCCTCGGAGGAGGACTTCGTCATCCATCCGCCCAACGCGCGGTCGGCCCACGTCTGCCAGATGTACGCCGAGCATCCCGGCGGCTGCAACGTCCTCTTCGGCGACGGGAGCGTGCGATTCGTCAAGGAGACCTGCAATCAACTCGCCTGGGCCGCCATGGCCACCATCCGCGGGGGGGAGGTCATCAGTGCCGACGCGTTCTGAGCCCCAGCACGGTCGGGTCGGGCCACGGGGAGCCGCGACCACCCGATGGGCCGTGCTCCTCGGCCTGCTCTGCCTCGTCGGCGTGATCGGCTGCTCCCCGCCCCAGGTCGATCCGGAGCATCGCGACGTGGTCCTCCGGCTGGCCACCGCGACCTCGGCCCGGGACGCCCACCTGCTCGAAGCGGTGGCCGACGACATCGCGCGGCTTCGAGACGCCGGCACCCTCCGCGGCGCCCCCGCCGACGCGATCGAGGCGATCGTCTCGGCCGGCAGGGCCGGATCGTGGGAGCAGGCCCAACGCCTCGCCTATGCCCTCCGAGACGCCCAGGAGCCGACCCGGGCCGAGGTCGACCGCCTCCGCACGCGTCCCTTGCCCCCTCCGAAAATTCCCGGTCACGAGTGACGGCGACCAGGGGCGATGGCACACCGGTTGCATCCTGGACGGTCTCGCAATCCGCTCACGTGCTCACGACTCAGGAGATCACGAGATCATGACCGCGCCACGAGCCGAGTTCGAGATGAGCGTCCATCCTCATCAGCACGAGGAAGGATACCTCACGAAGGTCATCGAGCATTACACCAGCATGGTCCCGTCCGGGGTGTACCTGGCCACGGCATTTGGTGCCGTCGGGCTGTCGCTGGGCCTGCGGGTCTCCGGCCACCGCGACGCCGCGCTTTACGTCGGCCTCTGGCCTCCCACGATCTTGCTCATGGGCGTCTACAACAAGATGGTGAAAGTGCACGGCTCTCAGTAATCGACCGGGTGATCGCCGGACGGAGGGGGCGAGGCGCCGGATCGCCGAACAGGATCGAGCAGCACAGCGCATGGCCGATCCGCTCGCCCCCGCCTCCTCCCGGCTCGCGCGATCACGACGAGGTCGGATCCGAGGTGCGGACCGGGGCGTCATTCCCCCGATGGGCAAGCGTCCCGGGGGCGGCCACCGGCTGCTCGGCCGGGTCCCTGGCGAGTCTCCGGAGCCGGTCCGGCGCCCTCACTCGCCAGCGGTGGCGATAGCGTTCGCCGAGGATCCGGAAGCCGAGCCGGCTCCACCAGTTCGGGAAATCGCCCAGCCGCCAGTGGGCCTCGATCCGGAAGTGGATCTCGCCCGTCTGGTGGTCCTTCGTCAGCAGGAACCACTCGAAGCCCCGTTCAATGTGCCCGGCCAGGGTGTCGTAGCGAAACCCGAAGGCGGTCGATCCGTCCTCGGTCTCCTCCCGGAGATGCGTGACGCGACACCCCCCGAGGAATCGGAAGCCGAGGACCTTCAGTTCCAGGAGCATATCCCGGCCCTCGGGTTCCACCTCCGGGTCGTAATGTCCTTCCACGATCGACGGGTCGGAGAAGTCGTAGTGGAGCAAGCCTTCCCGGGCATGAGCATACAGCCCGTCCGAGAGGGGAGGTCCCTCCGGCTCGAAGCCGAGGCTGTCGTGCGAGCCATCGACCGTCCAGCCGTGCTCGACCGTCATCCGCTCCGGTGGGTCCTCGAAATTGACCGGCCGGCGGGCCAGCTCGTCGAGCATCGTCCGCAACTCGGGCTCCGACCAGCCCCGGCCGAATCGCCAGGGCCAGGGCGCGTAGGTGCGCGCCATTGTCATCCTCCCTCAAGCGGTCATGGTGGGGCAGGTCGGCTCGTCAGGGCCGCCGGGGCGATCGGCGGGCGTCTCCTCGACGGCCACCGTGCGGACCTTCACGGCGTCGAGCACCCGCCCGCCGCACGCCTCGGCCAGGTTGCCGATGAAATTGATCCAGCACCGAGACTGCATCTGCTTCCCCATGAGCAGGAAGCCGGTGAAGTTCGCCAGGCCGTTGGCCCGGGTCCGGCTCACGATGCCGAAGCGCACGCGCCCCCGGTCGTCGCGATCGGAGACGAAGGTGATCCTGCCCAGTTCCGGATGCCCATCCATCGTCCGGAGCGTGATGCTGCGATCGTCGAGATGGACCACCTTCACGCGGCAGCTCCCGACCAGCGACAGCCGGATGTCGAGCACGTCGCCCAGCTCCAGCGGCTCGCCCTTGCCCCGCGACTTGCACTCGAACCGCGCCGTCTCGCGCGGCGCGAATGTCGTGAACTCGTTCCTGATCCGATCGGCGACCGCCTCCGGCGTGCAGTCGCTCCCGTCGATCACGGCGACATATTCGCGCTTCAGCAACGGGCCGTAGCCCTGGGATGCGAAGACGATCCCCTCGTCGTTGGGCCGGGCCCGGGTCAGGCGGAACACCGTTGGTCTCTCCGGTAGGGGTGATGATGCGCGGACATCACACATCACGCACCCCCTTCAGAGCAATTCGCGGGCCAATCGCCCCTCACGGGTCGACCGCGAACTCCTCCCGGATGAACCGGGCGACCTCGTCCCAGCGGGCGGCGGCGGCCTCGAAGTCGACGCCCATGGCCCTGATCGTCCTCGGCGTCTCGACCCGGGCCGGGGCGTCCGTCGAGTCGAGCAGGGGGATCTGGGCGCTCGGGCCGGCGGCGAGCGCGGCCTCGACCTCGGGTCGGAGGATCGCGTCGGCCAGCGCATCCGCGGCCGAAGGGTGGGGCGATCCCTTCATCTTCGCCAGGGTGTTGGGGATGAAGAGCGTGCCCAGCCCTCCCTCGCCCTGGTCGGGGTAGACGATGGCGACCGGCGCCCCTTGCTGCTCGATCATCACCATCGCGTCGTCCGTGTCGGTCAGGCCGATGGCGAACCGGCCCGACGCGACATCCTGCGCCACCTGCTTGTTCCCGGCCAGGATCGCCACGTCATTCCCCTTCAACTCGCGGAAATAGGCCTTCCCACGCTCCTCTCCCCAAACCTCGAACAGGCAGGCCGCGTGCGACGCGGTGGTGCCGAACAGCGGCTTGGCGATGGCCGCCTTGCCCTTCCATTTCGGATCGGCGAAATCAAGTATGCTGGTCGGTCGATCCGACTCGGCGACGAGGTCCGTGTTGACGATCACGACCCGGGCCCGGGCGGCGAAGCCGTACCAGGTGCCGTCGTCGGCCTTGAATTGATCGGGGATCGCCCCGGCCTGCTCGGGCGTGAACGGCTCCAGCAGGCCGAGGCGTTGGAGCCTCAGCGTGTTCAGGATCTCGTTGTTCCAGAACAGGTCGGCGCGGGGACGGTCGGCCTCGGCGATGATGCTGTTGGTCAGGCCGACCGTCTTGGTGCTCTCGACGTCGTATTTCGCATCGACCCGGACCCCCGTCTCCGACTCGTAATCGCGGAGGATCGGCTCCGAGAATTCCCGGTCGAGCGCGGTGTAGATCACGACCCGGCCGGCATCCCCCCCCCGTTCCGGGCCGCTGCAGCCGGAGACCCCGACCAGGCCGCCCAGGACCAGCGTCGCCCCGAGGGATCGGACGATTGATACGATCGATCGCATGAGCTTCCCTTATTGAATCAGTAGGAATCACCCGAGACGACCTCGCCGCCGGCGACCGATCCCAACGCCCGCCAGGTGAAGCCGTCGATCGTCTGCTTGATGAAGCGCACGCTCCCGTCGGCGAACAGCGAGTTCACCCCGCCCGGGTGGTAGCTGCGCGACGTGATCGCCGCGTACGAGGGGCCACCCACCTTCTCCCGGAAGCTGTTAATGTCAAGATCGTCGTATTCGTTGTTGGGCCCGCCCTGGATCTTCGTGTTCGGCGGCCAGGCGGTCGTGAACCCGGCGTGATGGACCCCCGATTCCGGCCACTCGCTGTGCCCTTCGAAGCGGATGGCACATCCGCCCGCGCCGCGGTATTCCGGCACGAGCACGTACGGGTCGGCGTCCGGGGGCGGGATGTCGTCGGGCCCGGAGATGTTCTGCAGCATGCGTGACGAGCAGTCGCGATAATACGCCTGATACGCCTTGCCTTCCGACATCAGGAGCGTCTGGCTCAGGCCGTCGCGGAACTCGGCCCAGCGGCGCGACTGGTTCGGGCCGAACGCCGAGCGATTCTTCCGGGTGCTGCCCGGCCCGGCCCAGTTGAACCAGTCTCCCTGGCAGAAGCCGTAATTGCAGACGCTCATCTCCCCGCCGCGGTCGTGGACGAAGGTCGGGTCCACCTCGCTCGGGCACACGAACAAGGCGATCCGGGTCGAGGTCGCCGTGAGATTCGGCGGAGAATACATCTCCACGTCGTAGTTGATCGCCTCGAAGATCGCCCCTTGCTCGGCAAACGGCAGGATCCGCGAATGGGCGCCGATGCTGTTGGTCCAGGTGATGCTGGTCGGGCTGGTCCCCGTCATCACCAGCGTCGGCGGCAAGGCCCCCGTGGTCCCCTCGTAGTTGTGCAGGGCCAGGCCGAGCTGCTTCAGGTTGTTCGTGCATTGCATCCGCCGGGCCGCCTCCCGCGCGGCTTGCACCGCGGGCAAGAGCAGCGCGATCAGGACCCCGATGATCGCGATCACGACCAGGAGCTCGATCAGCGTGAATCCGCGACGGCTGGGTGGTGCGCTCATTGAACACTCGATCCAGGCAGGAGTCGTTTCAATCGTGGGACCTTGAATCTCAGTCTCAATGAAGGCGCGTCCCGTGTCAATGAATTCCTTCGGTGACGCGTGCCGGTTTCCCGCGCAGGGTCACCGGCACGCGTCGCAACAGTCTCGGGGGTCTCGACTTCAGGAAAGGCGTCTCAGCTTCGAAATCCGGCCGGTGCTCACCCACTCGGCGACGAAGATGTTCCCCTCGGCGTCGAAGCAGGCGTCGTGCGGGTGGACGAAGCGGCCGGGCCGCCAGCGATCGGGGGCGGTGCGGACCCGGAAGCCGTCGAGGACCTCGGCGGTCCAGTCGGGGTCGTAGCCCAGGTGGTCGATGACCCGGTTCTCGCGGTCGAACAGGCTGATGCGGGCGTGCAGGTCGGGCACCAGCAGCAGATCCCCCCGGATGTCGAAGTGGGCCGGGAAGCTGACCTCATCGAGGATCGAGTCGAATTCCCCCTCCGGGGTGAAGTACTGGAGCCGGGCATTCGCGCGGTCGGCCACGACCAGCTCGGGGGTCCGGCCGGGGCGGCTGTCGAACCAGAGCCCATGCGGGGTCCGCATCTTCCCCGGCTCCTCCCCCGTGCCGCCCCAGGTCCGTACCCAACCACCGTCCTTGTCGTACTGATGGATGTAGTTCGATCCGTATCCGTCGCCGACATAGAAGCCGCCGTCCGGGGCGAAGGCCACGTTCGTCGGGCTGAAGCGGGCCTCGGGATCGGCATAGACCCCCGGTTCCTCCGGCTTCTCCTTGACCCAGACCACCTCCCCCTTCAGGTCGGTCTTCACCACGAGGTTCACCGGGAACATGAACGCCAGATAGAGATATTCCTGGCCGTCTTCCTCGCGGATGTCGATGCCGTGGCCGCCGCCGTGATACTCCTTGCCGAACGACCGGACGAACTTCCCGTCCGGGTCGAAGACGACGACCGTGTCCTGCGCCATGTCGGGCGACGACGGCCGTTCCGCCCCCGCGCGATGGGTGACGTAGATCAAGCCGTCCCGATCCACCGCGACTCCGTGCGTCTCAAACCAGTCGATGTGACCGGGCACCTCGCCCCAGCCGTGAATGCATTCGTACTGATATGCCCCCGAGCCGACCACCGGCCGATCCGAGTCGGCCTGCCTCGCGCGGCCGAAGGCGGTCGATCCGGCCGCGGCGGAGAGGCCGGCGGCCCCCGCAACCTTGAGGAACGATCGGCGGGACGGTCTTGGGCTGATCATCGTCGGGCACTCCCTGGAGATGGCGTGATCGTCGTCGTCCTTGCGGACTGAAACCGCCTGGGACGGCCCGATCGTACCCGACGCGCCCCGTCCGGGGGAGGGCCTGCCCTCCGCCCCCTTCCATCCTCCCGCACCGGCCTCGCATCCGACCCTCGACCGGGCCTCGGGCCACCGCCTCGGGCCGGCACCCCGACGGACCTTCATCAGGCGGTGAACAGTTTCACGACGAAGAGGGCGACCGGCGTGAACCCGACCAGCGACGCGATCAGGCCGATGATCGTCCAGCGATCGACGAGCCGATGGACGATCAGCCTCGTCCCGCAGATCAGGCCACCGATCGCCGAGAGCGTCAGGCTGGCCGCCCCCCCCCCGATGACCACCAGCACCGAGGCGAGGCTGCTGGTGATCCCCTGCATGAGCAAGACATCGGTCGATTCGTCATAACCCGACCAGATCAGGCGCAGGGTGAGGCCGATCATCAGCCATCCCACGAGCCCCAGGGCCGACAGCATCGGCCCCAGGCGCTCCCTCGACACGACGCGAGGCGTCCCCCCCGCGGGCGTCAGATCGTCCGGGTCGCAAGCCGCTCGGGGAATTCCCATGACTCCCAGGCTCCTCTGTCAGGATTCTCGCACGATCACGATCGCTCCGACCGCCGATCGCGCCGTCGGCACCACTCCTCACTCAATCCTGACAGAACGCCGCAATCGGGTGCCAGTCGCCCGCTCCCCCTCGAAAAAAAAACGAGCCGGCGAGCCTCAAGGCCCGCCGACTCGCGTTGATTCCGTGCTCACCGACCCGCCCCTCGGACGATCCGAGCGTCCGGGGACCGGTCGCCGATCAGATCAATTCTCGGATCGCCGGCATGTCGACCGGATACTGCGGCCGGCCGGCCGGGTCGATGACCGTATCCCGCCCCACGTCGATGCCGAGGCAGTGGTAGAGCGTGGCCAGCACTTCCTTGAAGTGGACCGGACGCTCGACGGCCTGCTCGCCCAGCCGGTTGGTCGCGCCGATCACCTGGCCGGTCTTCAGGCCGCCGCCGGCGACCCAGGCGGCCCCGACCTGCGGCCAGTGGTCGCGGCCGGCCTGCGGGTTGATCTTCGGCGTGCGGCCGAATTCGCCCCAGGCGATCACGACCGTGTCGTCGAGCATCCCGCGGACTTCCAGGTCCTCAACCAGGGCCGAGAGGCACTGGTCGAGCTTCGCACCATGGTCGCGGACGAGGTCGAAATTCGCGCCGTGGCTGTCCCAGCGGCCGTAGCTCAGCGTGACGCAGCGGACCCCCGCCTCGACGAGCCGACGGGCCATCAGGAGCTGGTCGTTGCAGGTCGGCGCCCCGTCGTACTGGTACTGATACGGCTTGCCGTCGCCGTACTTGTCGCGGACACGCGGGTCTTCCTTCGACAGGTCGAGCGCGTCGACCAGCTTGCTGGAGCTGAGCACGTCGAAGGCGAGCGACGTGGCCGAGTCGACCCCCTCGAGCGCCCCGCTGGCGTCGACTTCGCGGCGCAACTGGTCGAAGCTCCGCAGCAGGCTCCGGCGGTCGGCCAAACGTTCCGACGTGATCCCGTTGAGCGTCATGTTCTGCAAGGCCGAGCCGTCGGGCTTGAACGGGGCATACGCCGGCCCCAGGAACCCGGCCTCGCCGGCGTCGCTCCAGGGGACGTGCCGGGTCGTCTCGGCCAGGCCGACGAACGGCGGGACCGCCGGGTCGACCGGCCCGTGCATCTTGCTGACGAACGAGCCGATGCTCGGCCAGCCGCCGATGGCCGCCTGGTCGTCGAACTTGTAGCCGGCGTTGCACTGATACAGGTCGTGCCGGCCCGTCGCACCGACGACCGACCGGATCAAGGCCGCCCGGTCCATCAGGCCCGCCAGCTTCGGGAACGTCTCGCCGACGAAGATGCCGGGCACATTCGTCTCGATCGGCTTGAACTCGCCTCGGATCTCCTCCGGGGCCTCGGGCTTCAGATCCCACATGTCCTGGTGCGGCGGCCCGCCGGCCAGGAAGATGTTGATGACCGCCTTGTGGCGCCTCGTCGGCGTGCCCGCCGATCGGCCCGCCTCCTCCGCCCTGAGGATCTCGGGCAGGGTGATGAGGCTCGACCCGAAGGCCAGTCCACCAATCTTGAGGAATCCCCGACGGCTCACGCCGTCGCAGTAGCCGCCCGATTTCCGCCCGAAGATCGTCAGCATCGGCAGTCGGTCCTTTCTTCTGGCGGGCCGTGCCCGTGGGAACCGTTCGGCCCTTCGTCCCCGGCGCCGCTCCCCCGATCGAAGGGCGTGCCGAGTGGCTCACTCTCAATGTTTAACCTTTATTGTCCGCGCCTGTCAACCATCGACATCGGATTTGTGTTGAATCGACTCCACTGAACCTGATGCGTCGGGGTGTCGATCGGCCACCCACGCTCGATGACGCACGCCCACGAGCCGCCCCGCTCAATCGGGCCGAATTGCGGCGTCCGCCCCGTCGCGGAAGAGGGCATCCAGGTCGCCCGGCAGGTGGAAGACCCGCCGCACTTCCGGCCGCCGATACTCGGCCGCCCCGGTGATCACCACCAGATTGGGCAGGATCCGGGCGATGCCGGCGGAGTGGACATGTCCGCACAGCACCAGGAGCCGCCGGTCGGGGTGGCGTCTCATGATCGGCTCGATCGCCTTGCCCACCGCCGCGCAACTGAAATGCGGCATCCATTCGTCGTTGGCCATCCTCCCCTTGAACACACAGGCCTCCCGGAACGGGGGGACATGCGTGGCCACCACGACCGTCTCGAACCGTTCCAAAGCTTTGGGTAAGAGCCGGCCCAGGTGCTCGGCCGCCTCCTCGCCGAGGCGTCGGAGCACCTGGCCCCGATCGGCGTGATCGAGCCCGGCCAGGTCGCCGATCAGGCGGTAGTCGTTCAGCCGGATCGTCGAGCGGGCGTAGTCGCCGAAGCGGCCGTCTCCCCAGCCGTCGTGGCCGATCAGCGCCACCCCCGATCCGAGGTCGATCACCCCCGCCTCGGGCAGCCAGTTCAGCGTCGGGATCGTCCGGGTGGTCTCGGCCATCGCCCCCCTGACGTCCGCGATCCGGCCGCCATAGAAGTCGTGATTGCCCAGCACGAAGTCGATCGGCCGAGCCAGCCGGTCGGCCAGGAACCCGAGGAACGGGCCCAGGTCGTGCGACTCGGCGATGTCCCCCGTGATCAGCAGGCGGTCGGCCCCCGATCGCGCCACCGCCTCGCAAAATCGCCCCGCCTCCGCTTCCGACACGAAATTCAGGTGGATATCCGTCGCCCAGGCCAGTTTCATCCCCATCCCTTTTTTTACTCGATTAGCGAGCGTTGCCCCGCACCGGGCAGAAACCCCTTGAGCAAGCTGAGCATCTCCCGGGCGTTCGGAATTTCCTTGAAACGCAGGACCGGCCCCTCCAGATCCTTGGCCGCTCCTTCATCAACCTTCATCGAGTCGGAGATGGCCAGGACGTAGCGCGGGGGCCCCTGATGCGGCAAGACCCGGAGCAACCGATCGAGCGCAGACCGCTTCCAGAAACCGAGGATCTCGACAATCACGTCCGTCCCCGTCGGCACGTGCACGAACTTGTAATCGGGGACCCAGACGCCGTCACGACCCAGGTCGATCAGGTCGGTCGTCTCGGTCACGTCCCAGTCGGGGGCGAGCTGGCGGAAGCGATCCAGGAACGCCTGAATCTCGCTCGGGACGTACTGGCCCGTCTCCTGGTAGTGCGAGACGAGCCCATCCGAGGCCTCCAGGTGGAACGTCCTCGGCTGCCGCTTCGGCCCCCAGCGCAGCTCGGCATCGACCCGGAAGTCCGAGCACCGCAGCAGGGCCGGCAGGAACAGGGCCATCTGCAGGCCGTAACGGTTCGTCGCCATGAACAGGCTCAACGGCCCGTCCAGGTAAAAGGTGTACCCGGCGGCCATCGTCCCCTTCACCTGATAGAGCAGGCGATGGAATTTCAGGAAGCGGAACAGTTGGCGATACCGCGCCGGCTTTTCTCCGCGCACGTTGGCTTCCAGATGGACCGATCGCAGCAAGACCGCCTGCGCCAGGGCCACGTTGTAGCGATCGATCAGGCCGAGGGCCGTCAGGTCGTCGAACGTCAACAGACGGTTCTCGTCCTTCAGGTCGGCGAACATCCCCGCGACGATCTGATCGGCCGAGATCCCCATGTCCTGGCCGACCTGTTCCAGCACCTCGTCGCGTCGGAACGGGTCGCGCAGCCCCGGCTTCGAGGAGTGGGCGAGCTGCTTGCGCTGCTCGGCCGCGGCGGTGAAGACCTTCTCGCGGAGCAGGTCGGGAGGCACGTCGGCCACAACCTCGAACTCGGCGCGATCTTCGAGGACCTTCGCCAACCCTTGATGGACGAGGGACGCCATCCCCTTGCCGATCACCGCCTCGATCTCGGCGGCGATCTCCCCCCGGGTCATGCCGACCCCTTCCCGGAAGATCAGCAAGAGGCTCTCGGCCACCTCCAGCCAGTAGCTGTTGTCGCGGTCCAGGTACTGCGGGATCACCCGGTTCTTCGACACCCGGACGCGAACGAGGTTGCCGGTGAGCATCGCGAAGCTTCTCGAAGGGAACGCAAGGGCAGGGCGGCGTTTCCGACGATTCGCCCCCCCTTCGGGCCGATCACTCGCACGGGGCGAGGGCAATCGGCGCCCATCCCCTCCGATGATACTCCATCCACCCGAGCCGATGGAACGGCAGCACATCCACGACGAAATGGCCCAGCACGCTCCGCTCGGGAGAGATGAAGTCCGGCGTCCCCGCGGCCGGCCCGGCGGGGATCAGCCGGCCGTCGCGGTCGAACGAACACTGGTTGCCCGCTTTCGGGTCGGTGTCCGGGTCGAACACCCGGTAGGTGACGAAGGCGCCGGGGTGATACCGGGCGGTCGACAAATCGGAGTCTCGGGAGATGATCGCCCGGGGGTGCCCTGCCGGAATGAAAGCCAGACCGTCGAGGTCGCAGGGACAGGGCACGACCCGGCCCTCCAGCGGTTCCCGGTGGCCCGCCAGGCCGGCACAGCCGGGAAGCCAGGCAAGCAGGGCAATGGCGGCGGCGATCCGAGTCATCGCAACGTCCCCTCCCTGGGACACGAACGAGCGCTTCCGGGCGCGTCAGAGCAGGTCGCTCATGACTGTATCAGCCAGGAACAGGCCGCTCCTGGAGAGTTTCAGGCGGCGGCCGTCGTCGATCAGCCACCCCCGGGCGACCGATCGGGCGAGCGACTCGCCGCACAGGTCGTCGAGATCGAGGCCGCACCGCCGACGGAAATCCTCGCGATCAATCCCCAGCTCGAGCCTCCGGAGCATCAGGACCGCCGTCTCCCGCCCGCGCTCCTCCGGCTCAAGCCGCTCGGTCGGGCCGGTCGCCTCCTCGCCGCGCTCGATCCGCCGCAAGTAGGCCAGCAGATCCCTCGTATTCGACGCCCTGACCCCATCGACATACCGGGTCGCCCCGAGTCCGAACCCGTAATAGGCGTCGTTGGCCCAGTAAACGAGGTTATGCCGCGACTCGTGCCCCGGCCGGGCGAAGTTGGAGATCTCGTAATGCCGGAGCCCCGCATCGACCAGCCGATCGATGGTCAGGGCGTACATGTCGTGCTCGACCTCCTCATCGACGGCCTGCACCGCTCCCGCGTTCCACTGCTTCCAGAGCGACGTCCCCTTCTCGTACACCAGGCCGTAGCAGGAGAGGTGCGAGGGCTCCAACCCGATCGCGCGGTCCAGGTCCGCACTCCACTGCCCGAGGGTCGTCCCCGGCGCCCCGAAGATCAGGTCGAGCGACCAGCGATCGAACCGCCGACGGATCAGGTCGACCGCCCGGGGCACGTCGTCCGGGTCGTGGTTGCGCTCCAGGGCCTTCAAGGCACTCGGCTGGAACGACTGCGCCCCCAGGCTCACCCGGTTCACCCCCCCCGCGGCCAGGACCCGGACCTTCTCCTCGTCCAGGGTGCCGGGATTGGCCTCGACGGTCCACTCACCCTCGGGGGTCAAGTCCACCAGCTCGCGAAGCCGGGCCAGCAGCCGATCCAGTTGCCGGGCATCAAGTCGGGTCGGCGTGCCTCCGCCGAGGAAGATGGTGTCGACCTGCGGGCGGTCGCCCTTCAGCGCGCGGCGCATCTCCCGATCGAGCGCATCGAGATACCGATCGGCCAGGTCATCGGCCCCGGCGATCGACGCGAAGTCGCAATAGCCGCACTTGTGCGCGCAGAACGGAATGTGGACGTACAAGGCCCTCGGCCGGAGCCAGGGAGGCTCGGCGACGGGTGGCACGTCCCGGGATTGCTGCGAAACCTTGGTCATTACGGATGAGCACCGGGTCCGATCGTCAGAAGTCCAGGAACGCGACCGACCGACCAGATCAACCCGCAAGGCGTCGATCCGATGGAGCCGCCGCCACCTGGAGACGCACGTTCGACACGATTCTACAGAAGCTCATCCGCGAGAGCATGATCAGACTTCAGACGAAGGCACCTCAGGGGACCGGTTCCAGGAACCGGATCTCGGGGATCTGCGCCTTCACGACCGACTCGATTTGCATGGCCAGGACGATCGCGGCCGACGAGCAGCCCTGGCACGCTCCCGAGAGTCGGATTTGGACGATCCGATCCGGGTCGATGCCGACCACTTCGACATCGCCGCCATCGGCCCGGAGATCAGGACGAACGTCGCGGTCCAGCACGGCTTCGAGCCGCCCTCGCAAGTCCAGGAGGGGGTCGATCGAGGGACGAGAATTGGGGTTTGCCATCATCGAGCGATGAGCCGCCGCGGAACCACGGGGCCGGGAAAAAAAGGGTACGAGCCGGGCAGGTTCAGGCCGACGCCGACGCGGAGCAAGGGAGAGCGGTACGACGCCAGAGACGCCTCTCCCCCCCTTCATCCGACGTGCCGAAGCCCACCCGCCGGGGCCGGGGTTCGACTCAGTAGCGGTCGTAGCCGCCGCCGCCACCGCCGTAGCCGCCGCCGTAGCCGCCGCCGCCACCGCCGTAGCCGCCGCCGCCGCCACCACGGCCGTAGCCGCCACCGCCGCCGCCGTTGCCGCCGGGCGTCCGAGGTCGGGCCTCATTCACCGTCAGGCGACGACCGGAGTGGTCCTGACCGTCCAGCGCGGAGATCGCGTTGTCGGCCTCGTCATCGTTGTCCATTTCAACGAAGCCGAACCCGCGGCTCCGGTTGGTTTCACGGTCTTTCAAAACCTGCGCGGAGCGGACCGCACCATATTGCTCGAACAGGGCGAGCAGGTCCGCATCGTTGACCGTGTAGGCTAGGTTGCCGACGTAGAGTCGCTTCGCCATGACGTTCGCCTGGGTCTGACTCAGGCACTCCACCGAGCGCAAACGGAGATGGGAAATCGGAGTGTGCCAGGCACGGATCGCACGCTGACACGGGGACGGAAGAAATGTGAGATCATGACAATCGCAAAGCGCGATCCGACGTTCCTCCCGACCAGTCGGGGAAAACTCCCCGCGGTGGCCACCGCGAGCGGGTCCGCTACGATGGCAATTTGAAGAAGTAACGGCTTTGCCTGCCCGTGTCAATCCGTTCCTCCTCCACTTCCGAGAAAATCTCTCGTGGATCAGGAGATGAATCCCTCTGCTTGACCCCCCTCCGAGCCGGCCTCTACAATAATGCCGAGAAATGGCCCGTCCCGGGCGGGCCGGCCGGCCGTTGCGAGTCGCGACCTGTCGCACGCACGTCCTCGGGCCCGGTCGCGTTCGAATCGTCCTCCCATCCCCGCTTCTTCCTCTCCTCGCCACGGAGCTGCTCCATCATGATCCGCTGGATCATCCTGGCCGTGCTGATTGTTGTCGTGGCGGCGGCCATCCCCCTGGCTGTCAGCTACCTGCCGGCCGACGTGGCCGGGCCGGTCCCTTCCTCGCGATTCGAGGAAGACTCCGGGCCTCCCCCCTCGCTGGTCTTCGATGACGAGACGACACATGACTTCGGGTTGATGAGCGAACAGGACCGGGGCACCCGCACCTGGACCCTCCGGAACGAGGGGGAGGGCACGCTCCAGCTCCGCTTCATCGAGAAGCCGTGCACCTGCACCGGCGTGACGGTCGGGGAGGAGCAGGAATCGCTCACCGAAGGCGGCACCCTCGAGATCGAGCCGGGCGAGCAGGCCGAGCTGACCGTCGCCTGGGAGACCCGGGACAAGATCGGCGAGTTCAGCACCTATGCTCGCTTCTCCACCAACGATTATGAACATCACCCGGCCGTGAGCTTCATGGTCAAGGGCGTCATCACGCCGGCCGTTGTGGTCGACCCCTCCCGGCTCGACTTCCCCGCGGCCCCGAGCGACGAGGAACGCTCCCTCTCGGCCTACATCTTCTCCCCCACCTCCCCCGAGCTGGGCATCGAGTCGAACCCCGTCAGCTCGCGCCCCGACCTCGTCGTGGCCGAGGTCCGCCCCCTGACCGACGAGGAGCTGGACGCCTTCAACCAGGCCCGGCTCGAGGCGGTCGTCGGCCACTCCCACGGCCCGGGGAGCCCCCCCTCCGACCACAATCACGACGAGGAATTGCCCAGGGTCACCGCCGGCCACCTGCTCACGGTCACGCTCAAGCCCGGCCTGCCGCTCGGGCGGTTCTCGGACCTCATCACGCTCAAGACCGACCACCCGATCCGGCCCGTGGTCGAGGTCCCGGTCAGCGGTCAGATCGTCGGCCCCATCGCCGCGATGCCCGAGCGGCTGTACCTGCCGGGGGTCGACCGGACGAAAGGCCGGACCGTCACGGTCATGCTCAACGTCCGCAACCACGACACGACCAACTTCACCGTCCAGGTCCCCGACTCCCTCCAGGGCATCGTCGAGGGGACCGTCGAACCGGTCTCCGAGGTCAATGCGTCGGAGCAGTTCCGCCAGTACCGCCTGCAGGTCAGCGTCCCCCAGGGGGCCAAGACCGGGATCCACAAGGGTGTCCTGATCCTGGAAACCGATCACCCGCAGGCCGAGGAAGTGAAGGTCCCCGTCGAGGTCCTGGTCCGGGGCGGGTAACGTGCCTCGGTCCTGCCCGCAAGCGTTCTCCCCGGCCTGGCCAGGCGCCGGTTCGGCCGAGGGGAATCGAGCCGCTCGCGATCTGCCCTTCGGGACGAAGGGCATCGTTCTCCTCGCAGCCGACGTACCCAGACGGAGCGTTAGGAATCGATGACTGACAGTCCGAAGCCCTGGAGGGCGGTGGCCTCGGTCCTGATCGGGGTTGCCATCCTGGCCTACGTCGGCTGCTCCTCGAACAAGGCCCCAGAGGCCCCCGACATCACGCCGGCTCCCGGCGACCCCGGCACCGACGACGACCTGGCCGAGGAGTTCGAAAACGACGACCGTCAGGCCGACGCCGTCCTGCTCGTCTCCGGCCAGCAGAACGGGTATCTCGAACCCTGCGGCTGCACCGACGGCCAGACCGGCGGCCTGGGACGGCGGGCCGACCTGATGAACCAGCTCCGCGAACAGGGGCGTGACCTCGTCCCGATCGACCTGGGGAGCATCATCGCCGACCCGGCCGGCTCCCGCGCCGGCCCCGACCAGATCCGGATCAAGCAGGGGATCGGGCTCGAAGCCCTCGCCCGGCTCGGCTACCAGGCCCTCGCGCTCAGCCCCGACGACCTGGAAATCGGCATGGGAGAGTTCCTCGGCCAGTACCTCAACGTCCCCGACGCCCCTCCCTTGCTGGCCACCAACATCCAGCCCGCCGAGGGGCTCGAGGAGACCTTCCGCGCGTCGATCCGGGTCGAGGCCGGGGGCCTCTCGCTCGGCATCCTCGCCGTCGTCGACCCGAAGGCCATCACCGCGCTGGCCGATCCGGAGCAGGACTTCTACCTGCAAAGCGTCCTCGACCCGGCGGAGTCGATCCGGCGTTCCCTCCCCGCCCTCGCCTCGGAAACCGATCTCCAGATCCTCATGGTCCAGGGGCCGAGCGACCTGGCCCGGTCGCTCGCCGAGGCTTTCCCCGAGCTTGAGATCGTCGTCGGCAAGTCCGAATACGAGCTTGCTCCCGCCCGTCCCGAGCGGTTCCACGAGGGGACCACGACCCTGGTCCTGGTCGGCAAGAAGGGCCAGCAGGTCGGGCTGGTCGACCTCTTCGCGGCCACCCCCGACCGGCCGCGCTACCGTCGCATGCGGCTCGATTCCCGCTACGACGACGTCGAGCCGATCCGTTCGCTGCTCGGCGACGAGTACCTGACCCGCCTGGCCCAGAACAACGTCGTCGAGGACTACCCGCGCCGCCCCCACCCCTCGGGTGCCCGGTTCGTTGGCGCCGAGACGTGCAAGAACTGTCACCCGAACACCTATCAGAAGTGGTCGGGGACCAAGCATGCCTATGCCTGGCCGGCGATCGAGTCGGGGCACCGCGGCGACCGGACGATGGATGCCGAATGCGTCAGTTGCCACTCGACCGGATTCGAATATGAGTCCGGCTTCGTCAACGCCGCGACCACGCCCCACCTGAAGAACCAGCAGTGCGAGAACTGCCACGGCCCCGGATCGCTCCACGTCACCGACCCGATGAACTGGGAGTACCGTTCCCAGATGGTCCTGACCCGCGAGGAGGCCGAGCAGTCCCTCTGCATCCGCTGCCACGACAGCGATAACGACCCGCACTGGGATTTCTCGAAGCGATGGCCGATGGTCGCCCACCCGAAGCTCGACCGCTACGACGATCCCAAAGTCCGCGAAGGGCTGGATCCCGAATCGCTGCCGATCCTCGCGGCCCCGGAGGAGGCCTCGGGCGATTGACCGACCGAGCAGGCCCCGGCGCTGGCTCGGGGCCGGCCCCCTCGCCCCGGTCCGCGTCGTCCTCGCACGCCCGGGGAGACTGACCTTGGATCGCGGCTCGCCAGACGATACGGTAAGCCCGTTGCGGGCCGCCCCTCGACCCGAGGATCCGCCGGCACCGATTCCCGACCCACCCGGCCAAGAGTGCGCAAGGAGTGCTCGCTGATGCCATCGTTCATGCCCTCGGTGTCCGGTTCCCCCCGCATGGCCCGCCTGATCGAGAAGTACCGCCGCGACCATTCCCATCCGGTCAACCACGTCCTGCACGTGGGGGTGGGCTGGCCGATGGTCGCAGCGGCCGTGCTGCTGCTCCCCTTCAAGCCGCTCTGGTCGCTCGGCCTGTTCCTCGGCGGATATGCTTTCATGTTCGCCGGCCATTTCCTCTTCGAGCGGAACTTGCCGACGATCCTGACTCGCCCCAGCACCCCCTTCGTGATCGCCTGGGCCGTCATCCGGGACCTGGGGCGCGGCCTCCTTCGTTTCGTCTCTCCGCGCTGATCGGGCAAGCGTGATCGGTGCGAACGGTTGTCCCTGCGGCCCGGTCGTTCTCCGTCCGTCAACCGCCAGGATTGCCTCGGCCCGACCCACGATGGGCCCTGCCGGGTGACCCGGGCGAATTGTGAACGCAAGTTCAGACTGACGCCTTGACGAGCCGATGAATGGGGCGATAGGATGCTCGACGAGGGGCGCGGGTGTCGTGCCCCGACCGAGGTGCCGAACATGCCGGCGGTCCGCCTCGCCTTGACCGCCGAGGCGCAGCCAATCGAGTCGACGATGGCCGATCCGATCACTTACGACGACTTCTCCAAGCTCGACCTCCGCATCGCCAAGGTGCTGGAGGCCCGCCCCCACCCGAACGCCGACAAGCTCCTGCTCCTGCAGGTCGACCTGGGCGACGAACAGAAGCAGATTGTCGCGGGGATCAAGCAGCACTACGCCCCGGACGACCTGGTCGGCCGCCTGATCGTGGTGGTCAACAACCTGGAGCCGGCCATGCTGCGGGGCGAAGCCTCCAACGGCATGTTGCTCGCGGCCAGCTCGGGCGATAAGGTCGTGCTGCTGACCCCGGCCGATCCCGAGTGCCTGCCGGGTTCGAGAGTCAAGTAGGCCCGGTCGCACCCGCTGCGATCCCGGCCGCCCACGGAGGCCGACCGGATGGCGTTCGCCACGATCCAGTACTTCAGCCGGGCCCTGCGCAAGGCGTCGGCCTTCAACATCGTCTTCCCCGACGACCCGGGGGTCGACCGCCCGTGGTCGGTCTTCTACCTGCTGCACGGCCTGTCGGATGATCATACGATCTGGATGCGTCGCACGAGCATCGAGCGCTATGTCTCCGGCCTGCCGATGGCCGTCGTCATGCCCGACGGCGGCCGCGGCTGGTACACCAACGCCGCCGAGGGGATGGCCTATGAGGACGACTTCCTGGAGCTGGTCGAGTTGATCGACCGCACGTTCCCGGTGAAGGCCGAGCGGTCGGGCCGGGCCGTCGGCGGCCTCTCGATGGGGGGCTATGGCGCGGTCAAGCTCGGGGTGAAGCATCACGACCGCTTCGCGAGCGTGAATTCCCATTCCGGGGCGCTTGGGTTCGTTCATGGGATCGGCGAGGGCCGGGCCCTCAGCCCCGAGTTCGGCCGGATCTTCGGGCCGGAGCCGGCGGGAGGATCGGACGACCCGTTCGCCCTGGTCGAGCAGATCGACCACGGCCTGATGCCGAAGCTCCGGGTCGACTGCGGCACGGAGGACTTCCTGCTCGATCAGAACCGAGCCTTCCATGAACATCTGAATGAGTTGCAGATTCCGCACGAGTATGAGGAATTCCCCGGTGCTCATGACTGGGCATACTGGGATGCCCACGTCCAGGAGGCGGTGGATTTCCACGCCCGGAACCTGGGGTTGCGCTGATCGGCCCGGACGCACCGGGACGCGATCGGCGGTGAGGACAACCGGAGGTCGCTCGCCGTGCTCCGAGAACTGTCGGTCCAGAATCTGGCCTTGATTGAAGACGCCCGGGTCGATTTGCGGGAAGGTTACTGTGCCTGGACCGGCGAGACCGGCGCGGGCAAGAGCCTCCTGCTGACGGCCCTGGGCCTGGTCCTCGGCGGCAAGGCCTCGGCCGAGCTGGTCCGAGACGGCAAGGACGAGGCCCGCGCGGCCGCCGTCTTCGACCTGTCGGGCGACGTCGAGCTGAGGCAGGAGGTCGAGGCGATCCTCGGCGGCCCGATCGACGACGACCAGTTGATCGTGACCCGTCGGATCGGGTCGAACGGCCGGAGCTCGGCCCATGCCAATGGCCTGCCGGTCCCGGTGGCGACCCTGAAGAGGCTCGGCCCCCGCCTGATCGACGTGCACGGGCAGCACGAGACGCAGACCCTGCTCGACCCCGATCGCCAGCGGAGCCTGCTCGATGCTTATGGGGGCCTGGAGCGGGTCTTGGCCGCCTATCAGGAGGCCCGATCGTCGCACGAGTCGATCCGGAAGCGTCGCCTGGCCCTGATCGAGGCGGCCGACCGGAGGCGACGCGAGCGGGAGCTGCTGGAGTTCGAACGCGACGAGCTGGCCGCGGCCGAGCCGAAGGCCGGCGAGTACGACGACCTGTGCCGAGAGGCCCGACGATTGGCCGGGGCCGAGTCGATCCGGGAGGCTGCGGCCGAGGGATACTCCTTGCTCTACGACGCCGATCGGTCGGCCCAGGCGATGCTCGGCAAGGTGGCCCGGCGGCTCGAACCGTTGGGAGAGGCGGTCCCCGAGCTGGGGGAGGCGGCCGCGACGCTCGGCCGGCTGGCCGACGAGGCGAGGGAGGTCGCCTACATGCTCCGCGACCTGGCCGACGAGACGGGGGACAACCCCGGTCGGCTCGAACAACTCGAAGCGCGATTGGCCCTGTACCGGAAGCTCAGCCAGCGGTTCCGGTGCGAGCCGGACGGCCTGGCCGCGCGGTGGGAGGAGGTCGAGGATCAGCTCGCCGGGATCGAGCGGGACGAGGCCGACCTGCAACACCTGGATGCCCCCCTGGCCGAGGCCTGGGCCGCGCTCCGCGAGGCCGCCGAGGAGCTGACGGAGGCCAGACGCAAGACGAGCCAGGCGTTCGGCAAGGCGGTGCAGGGGCATTTGAAGGACCTCAGTCTCGGGCAGGCGAAGCTCCGGGTGCAGGTCGAGGCGATGCCGATGGGGGACGACCCGACGGCCTCGGCCCCGCCGGAGGGGGGGGCCGATCGGGTCGAGATCCGCTTCGCCCCGAACCCGGGGGAGCCGCCGAGGCCGCTCCGGAAGATCGCGTCGGGGGGCGAGCTGTCTCGCCTGACGCTGGCGATCAAGACGGTCCTGGCCGGCGTCGATCGGGTGCCGACCCTGGTCTTCGACGAGATCGACACGGGGGTCGGTGGGCGGCTCGGCGCGGTGCTCGGGAAGAAGCTGGCCGCATTGGCGGGCCATCATCAGGTCATCTGCGTCACCCACTTGCCCCAGATGGCCAGTTATGCGACGCATCAGTGGGTCATCCGCAAGCAGACGGCCCGCGGGCGGACGCGGACGACGATCGAGGAGCTGGTCGAGCACGACCGGATCGAGGAACTCGCGGCGATGCTCCGGGGGGACTCGGCGGCCGAATCGACCAAGCAAGAGGCCCTGGCGATGCTCGCCGAGGCGCAGGCCGTGGGGGTTCGCTGACCGATGACCGAGGGTGCCGAGCGTCGCGGAGTGCTGGCCGAGTCGGGGCCTGAGCTTGAGTCCGAGCCGGGGGCCGGTTGGTTCGCCTGGGGCGTCTGGCTGGCGATGACGGCCGCGGCGGTCGGCTTCGTCGTCCGATTCGGGCCGGTCGTGCCGTTCTACGATGACTTCGCGATCATCCCGGCGCTGGTGGGGGAGCAGGAGGTGACGCCGGGCTACCTCTGGTCGCAGCACTTCGAGCATCGGGTGCCGTTGCCGAGGCTGGTCTTGCTCGGGGTGTACCGGCTTTCGGGGGATGACTTCCGGGCGGGCATGGTGGCGGTGGTCGCCTGCCTGGCGAGCCTGGCCGCGGCCTTGATGGTGGCGTTGCGGTCGGCCCGGGGGCGATGGAGTTATGGTGATGCATTGTTCCCGATCCTGCTCTTGAACTGGGGGCACTATAGCAACCTGCTCTGGAGCTGGCAGATCGCCTTCGGGCTGTCGACCTTGCTGGCGGTCGGGGCGGGGGCCCTGTTTGCGGGGCGGTCGGGATCGGTGGGATCGGGGACGGTGATCGGCCTGGGGGCGATCCTGGTCCTCTTGCCGCTCTGCGCGGCGAGCGGGCTGGTAATGGTGCCTCCGCTGGTGGTCTGGTTGATCGGGCTGGGAGTCGCTCGATTGCGGTCGGGCAGGGCGGGGGGCTGGACGGCGATCGCGGCGGCGGTGCCGGGGCTGGTGGTGACGGTCGGATATTTCATCGGGTACGAGCGGCCGCCGCAGATCGACCGGTCGCCGGGGATCGGGGCGGTCGTGCGGACGGGCCTGCAGTTCCTGGCCATCGGGTTCGGGCCGATCGCGGGGGATGCCTGGCGGGTCGGAGGGATGGTGGCGCTGGGCCTGGCGGTCGCCTCGGCGGGCTTGCTGGGGCTGACGGCCTGGCGGAGACCGGACGAGCGGGCGAGGGCGCTCGGGATGCTCGCGGTGCTGGCCGGGTTCGGCATGCTGGCGGCGAGCCTGGCGTGGGGACGGTCGGGGACGAACGATCGCGGGGGCCTGGAACCGCGGTACGTCACCCTGGCCGCTCAGATTCCGTGCCTGGCGGGCCTGGCCTGGGCGCGGTTCGGGCCGAGGGTCTCGGGGCGATTGGTGTACATGTTCGTGTTCTCAGGGAGTCTGATCTTGCTCTGGCCGAACACGGAGATCGGCCTGGAGCAAGGGAGGCAGCGGAGGGTCGATTCCGAGGGAGTGGTGGGCGACCTGCGGCTGGGCCTGCCGCCGTTCGCGATCGCGGCGCGGCACACGGGGTTCCTGCACTCATCACATGATGACCTGGGTCGGGGCTTGCCCTTGCTGGTCGAGGCCCAAACGGGGGTCTTTCGCGGGGCGAGGCCCAACCCAGACTTCCGAGAAGTGCCGGTCGGGGCGCCCGATCGGCTGAGCCTGGCGCGTTGGGACTCGGGATCGAGGACGATCGAGGCGACCGGGGTCGATCCCTGGATCACGTTCGACTTGCCCGAGCGGACGCTGGTGGCGGGGGTCCGGATCCGGTACGACCTGGACAACGGCCCGGCGACCTCGGCGCGGTTCAAGCTCCAGTGGAAGCGGTCGAATCAGGACGGATTCACGGAGGGCCAGCAGTACCAGCAGTGGACGCTCCCGGTCGGCCCCGACCGCGAGATGGTGGTCTGGATCGCCGAGCCGATCGACAGCTTCCGGATCCAGCCCGACAACCAGCCGAGCCGGTTCCGGATCGAGGAGATGGTGCTCCTCGTGCCGGACGGGGCGGACGGCGGGTGAGGGCGGGATCTCGAAGAGGTTGTCGTCCGGGGATCCGACCCGAAACGGGGGGCAAATCAGCCGGTTCCCGGATGGCCGAGGCGATCGGGAAGGGGTCGGACGTCGGGGCGGGAGCGCTCGGGACGGCGTCGGGGGGGATTCGAGGAGTCTTGGTGTAACCTCTTGTGAGGAAAAGGATTGAGTGAAGGCTGTTTCGGTTCGGAGTCCGTGGGATTGGCTTCGTTCCGTGCGCGAGTGGGCGGTTCGGGTGCCAAGGATTGCGGGGCGGATTCGATCGGCTCGGCCGGGGTGGCGGGGGACGGGTCGGCCGTCGGGGCCGGGTGGGAGTCCGGGACGAAGCGGTTGATCGGCTGGAAGCCGGGGGGGCAGGCGTTGGCGTCCTTGGTGCGCCACCAGCCGCCGCCGACGTTGATCCGTTCGATCTGCTGGTCGCGGGCCTGCTTGCGGTGGTGCTCGGCCAGCTCGTCGCGGCGCTTGCGGATGCGGATGAGCATGGTCATGCAGCGGAGCAGGCCGTTCTGGGCGTCGCGGTCGTAGCGTTGGCGGAGCTGGGCCTCGGGGCCTTCGTCGCCGGAGAGGCTGCGGGCGATGACGGCGTCATGCTCGGGGCCTTCGATCGCGTCCCATGAGGCGGTGGCGCGCCGTTCGAGCTGATCGAGGCGGTCGGCGATCAAGGCGCGGAGGGCAAGCCGGGCCTCGCTCGGGGTGCTGGGTTCGCCGGGTTCGGCGGGGTCGACCTCCAGGTTCGAGGCGAGGCGGCCGAGCCGCCACATCCGGCGGGCCTCGGGGGAACCGTCGGGACCGGGGGCGACCGGGAAGAAGCCGATCAGGCGCATGGCGGCGTCGCGGTCGTCGTCGGACCAGCCGATTCCCTGTTCGAGCGGCCGTTCGAGGGCCGTCCAGCGGCGGATGAGCCACTCGCAGCCGAAGGCGGAGTCTTCCAGGTCGAGCAGGGTGTTGAGGGGGTCGGTCTTGAGGTTGCAGGCCCGCTTGCGGGCGGCGTTCTGCTTGCGGAGCCGCCAGCGATCGACGGCCGATCGGGCGATGGTGTCGAGGTTCTGCTCGGTCGCCTGCTCGCATCGCCGGAGGCGGACGTCGGCGACGGCCATGCGGCGGACGACGGCCCGCTCGGCGACGTTCTCGGGCCAGACTTCCTCATTCCACTCGGCGATGGCGGCGGCCACGGCGGTCCGATCGGCGTCGGGGACGAGGACCTCGGCGGCGAGGCCGTGGCGGAGCGCGTTGCGACGCGACCGGGCCTTCCCCTCGACGGTCTTCGGGCCCGTGGATTTCCGGGCATTGAGGCGGTTGGCCTCGGCGCGGCGGTTCGGGTTGGGGGCGTCCATGGGGTGCGGATTCTCCAGGTGCATGCAGGTTCAAAGGGGGGGAACGGCCAGGGGATCGGGCGTGATTCTCCAATCGTTACCATCGTGAAAATCGGGTGTTGTAGTGACTTTTTTCTGGGGAGAGGGGTGGGTTTTTCCGTTGGGGGGGATGCGATCGGGGGATCGAGGGGTTTGCACGCGAGCGAGGTCTCTCGTAGGGGCGCGACCCCGAGTGCTAGCAATAGGATGAATCGGGGGGGCGTCTTCGAGGACTCGACATCACCCTACAAATCCGGATCGGGGGACGGAGCCACCTCCTCACAGGAGAAGGATCGGAGGAGGGGGGGGCGATGGGGCGTGATCGAGGCGGGAGGTTGGGGGGGATGGGAGGGTTGGTGGGGGCGGTCGGTGGGGGTTGGAATTGAACTGGACAGATGGGGAAGGATTGGTGAACCTTTCGGGCGAGCCGGGGCCGAGGGTGTGAGCGGTGCTCCGGTCAGGGAGAAGGAATTGAGCGCATTGTGAGGGAGGGGAGAGACGGATCGGGGGAGGGGCTGGGGGCGTGTCGAACCGGATGAAGTCGCCCGATGTCGCAGGTCGAACCAGGGAGCAATCGGAGGGAACCCGATCGGCTCGTGGGGAGGCAGCGGGGGACGCGCGGAGGAGAGGGGCGCGGGCGGGGCGGGTCGGCAGGGGACAGGCCGGGCCGAGGGTGGGATGGGGAGAACATCCCCTCCCCGATCGCCGGGGAGAGACCGAGGGAGGGGGAGCGGCCGTGATGCGTCGGGGCGTCGGAGGGGTCCGGCCCCGGGCGGGAAGGTCGTGTCGAGACGGTCGGGTCGGTCGACGGATGAAGGGCGTTCGGACGGGCGGTTGAGCGGGCGCGTCACTGATCGATCGGGTCGTATTTTCGTTCCTGATCCTGCAGATCACACTGTGACCGATGATGCGACACAACGAATCTGATCACGCGGCGGGGGCAACGACGGACCGGGAGACTCGGGACGCGTTGCGGGCGGAGCCGGCGGCCGAGGTGCTGGGCAATCGCGAGCTTGTCCGCAAGGCGACCGTGGGGTTCCTGGTGCTGGGGCTGGGCCTGCGGCTGTTCCGGTATCTCGCCGATTTCCCGCTCTGGTGCGACGAGTCGCGGCTGGCGGCGAATCTGATCGACCTGGCGCGGGGCGACGGGAGTTTCTTCGGGCCGCTCCGCTACGCGCAGACGGCGCCGGTCGGGTTCCTGATGCTCCAGGCGGCGGTGATTCGACTGCTCGGGTTCACGACCTGGACGCTCCGGCTGGTCCCGATCGCCTGCGGCCTGGCGAGCGTGCTGCTGTTCCGGATGGTGGCGGGGCGGCTGCTGTCGGGATCGGCGTTGCTGTTCGCCGTGGCGATCTTCGGCGTCTCGTGGTGGCCGCTCGGGTTCGCGTCGGAGGTGAAGCCGTATGCGAGCGACGCGCTGATCGCGCTGGGGTTGATGGGCCTGGCGCTGCGGTGGCTGGACCGGCCGGACCGGTCGGGATGGCTCTGGGCCTTGGCGGCGGCGAGCGTCCTGGCGGTGCCGGCGTCGTTCCCCTCGGTCTTCGCGATCGGCGGGGCGTGCCTGGCCCTGGCCCCGGCCGTCTGGAAGAACGGGACGCGGGGCACGACGGCGGCGTTCCTGACGCTGGCGATCGCCCCGGCGGCGCTGTTCGCGGTCTTGACGCCGATGTACCGGATCAGGCCGATGGTGCGCGAGTACCTGGACCAGTACTGGGACGGGGCGTTCCCGCCGATCACCGAGCCGCTCCGGCTGGTCGGCTGGCTGCTGGAGACGCATACGGGGATGCTGTTCGCGTATCCGGTGGGGGCGCCTTACGGCGGGAGCGTCTTGACGGCGCTCTTCGTGGGGGTGGGGGCGTGGGTGCTCTGGAAGCGGGGGCATCGGGAGCTGGTGGTGCTCTGCTTCGCCCCGCTGGCCCTGTGCCTGGTCGCCTCGGTCTTCCGTGCGTACCCGTACGGCGAGAAGCCCCGGACGATGCAGTTCTTCATGCCCGCCGCGTGCCTGCTGGCCGGGCAGGGCCTGACGACGCTGCTGGGCCTGATCGCACGGCCGGAGCGTCGGAGGCGGTTGACCCGGGCGGCGCTGGGGGGTTGCGTGGCGCTGGCCGCGGTGTTCGTGGTCTTCACGGTGGTGCATCCGTATAAGTTGCGGCGCGACCTCCAGGCCCGGGAGTTCGCGAAGTGGTTCTGGGAGAACCTGGACCACGAGGCGGAACTGGCCTGCGCCCGGGATGACCTGGGGATCGTGACCGACCCGAGGCACTGGAACGGGGCCTGGAGCGATTACTTCCTCTGCTACCGGGAGATGTACTCGAAGCGGCATCGGGAGGATCGCCCGCTCCGCTCGGAGGCGATCACCGAGGAGAACCCGCTGAAGATCGTGTTCTTCTACGAGCGTCCCGACGGGTCGCCGGTCTTCCAGACCTGGCTGGACGAGATGGAACGGTCGTTCGTGCTGCGGGATCGCGAGGAATACAAGGTTCGGGGCTGGGACCCGGGCGCCCCGGATTTCGAGACCAATTATTATGTGTATGAGTTCGTGCCGAAGGCGGATCAGGAGGCGGTCGAGATCCCGATGATGGCCTCGACGGGCGCGGATGCAGCCGTGGGGCGGCGAGAGGAGCGGTTGGATCGGTAGTCGTGGGCGGCGCCGGTGGCTCGACGACGGGGCGCTGAAGCGATGGGAGACCTCGGTGCGGCCCCCGTGGCCTCTCGCGGCCGTGCCGCCCCGGTTGGCGAGCGATCGGGGCTACCCTAAACGCGGAAACAGGGACGGGAAGCAGCACTCCAGGTGACAGCACCCGACAGGGCTGGGTCGGGGGAGGGGGAACCATCCGTCGAGGGGCGGGGGGGTTATTCGCCCTCGATGGGTTGCTGGTGGTAGAGCTTGAGATAGCTTTCGTAGCGGCATTCGTAGATCTGGTCGCGTGCGAGGGCGTCCTTGACGGCGCAGTCGGATTCGTGGATGTGGGAGCAATCGGGGAACTTGCAGTGGGGGATGTAGGCGCGGAACTCGATGAAATACTGTTCGAGTTCCCAGGGCTCGACGTCCCAGAGCTCGAACTGGCGGAGGCCGGGGGTGTCGACGACGTAGCCGCCTCGCTCCAGTCGGAGGAGTTCGGCGTAGGTGGTGGTGTGTTTCCCCTTGCGGGTCCAGTTTGAGACCTCGCCGACCTTCAGGTTGAGCCCGGGCTGGACGACGTTCAGGAGCGAGCTCTTGCCGACGCCGCTCTGGCCGGAGAGGGCGGTGGTCCCCTGCCCGAGGACGTCTCGGAGGCGATCGATCCCGAGGCCGCTGCTGGCCGAGCAGGGGATGACCTCGTAACCGAGCTGCGCGTAGAGCCCGAAGACCCACTGGTAGTCGGCCAGATTGACCAGGTCGGCCTTGTTCAGGACGATGATCGGCCGGACCTCGCCCTTCTCGGCCGAGATGAGGTAGCGGTCGATCAGGGGGAGCTTCAGCTCGGGCTCGGCGAAGGCGGAGACGATGAGGAGCTGATCGACGTTGGAGACGATGACGTGCTCCCGGTGCCGATAGCCTCGCGTGACGGTGCCGAACCGCGGCTCGACCTTCTCGATCACCCCCTGGTCCTCGCCGCTGGGCCGGAACCAGACGCGGTCGCCGACGGCGACCACGTTGCGGCCGTCGATCGCCAGGTTCTTCAGGACCCGTCGGACGCCGCACCGGTAGCGTCGGCCGTCCTGCGCCTGGACGACCGACTCCAGGCCATGCACCCGGAGCACGCGGCCCGAGAGGCATTCGGAGAGGTCGACGGCCATCGCGGCCATCGGGTCGTCGCCGGGGGCGGTCTCGGGGCCCTGGTCGTCGACCTCTTGCATGACGGTCCGGTGCCGGGAGAGGTCCCCCTTCGCGCGCACGCGCTCGGCGGAGACAGGGTCGGCGCCCCGGACCTCTCCCCCCTCGAAGCGGCGGGTCAGGTCGTTGGACCGGGTGCGGGTCTGGCGATTCTTGCGGAAGGCGACGCGGACCTTTTTCTTTTTCGACACGGTTCGGGGAGGCTCCCAGCTTCGACGGGGCATCGGCGAGACACACAAAGGTCCTGTTCAGGAAGGGTATGGGCCGGGCCGAGTCGGTGTCAATCGGTCAGGACGTCGGGCCTCGGGTCATGCGGCGATCGCCGGGCCGATTGCGTGCGTCCACCCTCCCGGGAGGCGTCTCGGGTGGTCCCGGGGGCCCGCGGACCGGGCCACGGGGCGAGGCGGTACGCCGAGCCGGGGGCGGGGGACGGGCCGGCTCGGCCGGGGCGATCGGCTTGGCGTGGGTGGTTCGGGGACGGGGAACAGAGCGGGAGGGCCGTGCGGGTCATGCGTCGTTGCGTGAACGTGGCCACTCGCCCGGTTGTTGGCGCGGCCGCGCCGGGACGGATACGATCGATCGTATCTGATCCCATCACGACGGGCCGGGGCCGCCGAGGCGGCTCGGCCCGGTGTGTCAGCCCCCGGAGTCGATCACGACGAAAGGACGGTCCCGTGCGCGTCGACCCGAGCCGAGCACCTGCCCTCGCCCTTTGGTTCGCCGCGATGCTCGCGATCGCGGGCTCGCCCAGCGAAGCCGATGCCCAGGGCCCGCCCAATCCGGCGGCGGCGTTCCAACGAGGATCCCCCCCCGCGGCCGGTGCCGGGGGGCCTGCCGGCGGCCAGGCGGCCGGCCAGGGGGCCTATGGGCCTCCCGGTTCCTCCGGGGCCTACGGCGGCCAGCCGGGATTGCCGGGGCAGCCGGGATTGCCGGGCCAGCCGGGGGCCGGGGCCGAGGGATCGGGCTCGGGCTCGTCGACCCGGGAGGCGCCGGTCGATCTGGACGCGGTTCCGGTGGACACGACGCCGCTGGCCCGGTACATCCCCGAGGACTCGTTCGGCGCCTTCCTGGAATTCAACGGCCTGAACGCGGCCCCGGAGGCCTGGCGAGGCTCGTCGGCGTATGCCCTGCTCAATGACACGAGCCTCGGCGCGATGCTTCGGGAGGTGATCGCCCAGTTCATCGAGGCGGCACCCGACGCCCCGGCGGGGGTGATGACCGGCCCGGAAGTGGTGGCGGTGCTGGAACACCTGGCGAGGCACGGCCTGGTGATCGCCTCGCCGATCGACGAGCAACGCGCGGCGGGTGAGGCGATCCTGGTGCTCCGGGGGGCGGCCCATCGCGAGGTCCGGCCGGTCTTCGGCAAGCTGATCGGCACGATCGCGGCCGAAGGGGCGCGGCCGCAGGTGGAGGGCAGGGCCGGGAATCGCCAGGTCGTCGTGATGGACACCCCCCCGTTCGGCATGGAAGGGGTGAGCGAGTGGGCCTGGTGGATCGAGGGGGACGACCTCGTCTTCGTGATCAACAACACGGAGTCGGCCGACCGGGTGATCGCGGTGCTGGACGGGACCGCCCCGACGGCCGAGAACGACCCGATCCGTCAGCAGTTGCTGGCCCCCGAGGACGGATTCCGGCCGCTGGCCATCGGCTCGATGCGGCTCGATCGCCCCGGGGCGGGCGAGGCCGAGCGGGCGATGGCGGCGGAGACCGGCCTGTCTCGGGTCGACCTGCGCTGGGGATTCGACGGCGAGGATTCGCTGACGATCCTGGGGCTGGACGCCCCGTCGCCCCGGGAGGGGATCATGGCCATGTTCGACCAGCCGGGCATCGCGATGAGCGACCTGCCGCCGATCCCCCGGGACGTGGACAATCTGACCATCCTCTCGGTCGATCCGGCCGGGCTCTATGACGCGCTGAAGGCTTTCGCCGGCCAGTCGGCCCCCCCGCTGGCCGGGCCGCTCGAATCGTTCGAGGAGTCGGTCCGCTCGCGGGGGCGTCTCGAATTCCGGGACGAGGTGCTGGCGGCCCTGGGCCCGAAGCTGGCCGTGTATACCCTGCCGAAGCCGGCGTCGGAGCCGGCGTCGGGCAATCCGCTGGCGGGGATCATGAACGCGCTCGGCGGCCTGGGGCTCCCCCAGTTCGTCGTGGCGATCGAGTTGAAGGATCCGGCCGGGTTCAGCAGCACGCTCGACGGGATGATCCTGGCGATGAATGAGCAGCTCGCCGCCCTGCTGCCGCCGCCCCCCGCCGAGGACGCGGGCGGGGCCGAGGCCCCCGGCGGGTTCCCTCCCGGAGCAGGCCAGTCGGGCCGACAGGGCGGGGGGCTTCCCGGCCAGTCCGGGGGGGATCGCCGCCAGGAAGATCCGCCCGAGCCTCCCAAGTTCTCGATGACGTTGGCGCAACCCCGGACCTATTCGCTGCGGCTCCCGGACGGGCTCTACGGCCTGACCGGGTACCAGCCGACGATCACCCTGGGCCAGAAGTACCTGATCGTCGCGTCGAACCCGGTGGCCGCCCGCCAGTGCCGAGAACTGGAGCAAGGGGACGGGTCCGACCGCTGGTCGCCCCCGGCGGATCTGGCGGGGGAACTGCCCGGCAACATGACGATGCTGGTGGTGAACGACCCGAGGCAGTCGCTCCCGGCCGCGATCGCCGGGCTGCCGGCGGCCCTGAATGCGTCGATCCTCGCGGCCTCGAACGCCGGTTCGGCCCCGAATCCGGGGGCGGCGGGGGCAGGCGGTTTCCCGGCGGGGCCCGGGGCTGGCATGCAACGCGGAGGGGCGGCCTCGGGGCCCGGCGGCCCCCCGGGTTCGAGCGGGTTCCCGGGTGATTCGGCCGAATATGGCGCCGCCGCCCCGGGATTCCCCGGTTCGGGCGGGTCGTCTCCTCCCCCCGGGGCGAGCGGCTTCCAGGGGCAGCCGGGCGGGCCGGGCTATCCGGGGTCGCCGGGCGGGCCGGGATCGCCGGGCGGCCCGGGGACGCCGGGCGGGCAGGCGGCGCCGACGACGATTCGACTGGCGCCGTCCCTGATCCCCTCGCCGGACGCCTTGAGACGCTCGCTCGGGACGGCGGTGTATTCGGTCTCGTCCGACGAGGCGGGCATCCGGATCGAGGCCCGAGAGTCGTTGCCCGGCCAGTGGAGCCTGGGCGGCCTCGGCTCGGGGGCGAGCCTCTCGCTCCCGCTGCCGTCGGCCCCGGGAGGTCGGGACTGATCGCCCCGACCTCGATCGGGAGTCGGGCGATCGGGGACCGTCCGTCGGGGGCGATCCCGACGCCCGGCTCGATTGTCGGCAAGGTTCGACCGATGGGCCTATGATTCTCGCCGGGGAGGCTCTGGCGATTCCCGAGGATCAGGTCGTCCGATCGTCCCTGGGGGCCGTCGGTGCCTTGCCGGATGGCTCTAGGGCGTGATCTCCAACAGGCGATCGGGCCCTCGTGTTCGTGCGTCGTGCCTGTGGCACACACGCCCTCCGATCCTCAACGCTCGCGATCCGCGAGAGGAGGCGGCTGATGGAAATCGTGACCGAAGTGACGGCCCGGCTCGAGAACAAGCCCGGTCGGCTGGCGAAGATCTGCGCGGCCATGGCCCATGAGAAGATCAATATCCGGGCCATGACCGTGATGGATACGGGCGACCGCAGCGTGCTGCGGATGATCGCCGAGCCGATCGACGACACGCGCCGGGTCCTCACCTCGCTCGGCGTCGAGGCCGAGTTCCACGAGGTCATGGCCGTGGAGCTGGACAACAAGCCGGGGGCTTTGGCCAAGCTGCTGCAACGCCTGGCCGACGAGCATATCAATATCGAGTACGCCTACACCTCGGCCATCGGCCAGGGCCGGGCGCTCGGCATCTTCCAGACCGACACGCCGAAGAAGACGGCCCAGGTCCTCTCGATCGCCTCGAATTCCGGCAACGGCTCGGACCGCGAGGCGGGTCGTCGGCCGCTCCATACCCGCTGAGCCTGCCGAGTTGGGGCACGCTCCGGGGGATTCGGGATCGCTCCTCGGCCCGGGGCCGCTTCGGCCGGCCCCGGGGCCGGGGGTGGTCCCGGGCGGGCGGGGTCGCCGGTCCTCCTCAAGCGATCGGGTCGGGGAAGGGGATCCCGAGCCGGGCCGAATGATCGCGGAGGGGCCCGATGGCCGAATCGGCCAGGGCGATGCCGCGACGCTGGGTCTCGGAGCGGTGCCGTTCCCAGGTCTCGGGGAAGATCCAACCGGCCGGCGCCGATCGCCCTTCCAGGGCCTCGGCGACCCGTCGGTGGAACGAGCCGAGCGACTCGAAGGCGGCGACCGCCAGGGCCACGACGACGACCTCGTGATCTCCGGAGAGCAGGAGCCAGGGGGCCACGCGGTCGACGACCATGCGCATCGGCTCGTCGCCGGCGGCGGTGGGGGGCGAGGTGTCGTCGTCGCCGGCGGCGTCGCCGAGGATCGAGTCGAAGATCAAGGGGACTCCTTCGGGGGCGGGGATGGCGGCCGATTGCGCCGATCCGGGACCCAGGACGAGGCCCAGGAACGGGCCGATCGCCAGCTCGGCGGCGATGGCCGCGGCCGGCCCGGCCGAGGGGGGGACGCCGGTGACCCGGACCACCCCCACGCCCGTGTCGCGCGCCTTCTGGCCCGCGATCTCGGCGGCCCTGGCCAGAAGCAGGGGCGGTAATCCGCCGGCGGCTTCCAGGACGGCGGTGGACGCGTGTTCCGGGCCGACCCGGCCGGGTTGCTTCGGGTCGAAGTCGCCGCGTTCGAGCCGGGCGAGCCAGTCGCCCAGGCCGACGATGCCGAAATCGTGCGCACCGACCGCATCGTACCAGAGCAGAAGCCGGCCGAGGGCCGAGGCCCGCTCCCTGGCCAGGCCGGCGCGCGAGAGCAATTCGGTCGCCAAACGCCGCAGGTCGTCCGGCCGATAGCGGGGGGATTCGCTCACGATCGTCACGCTCCGGGGCGGTTCGGTTCGGGAGGCGGACTTGATGCGAGGTCCGCCACTCCTTCCCAGTTTACCGCAGAACGCTCGAATGCCCAATCCCCCCGCGTCGCGGGTCATGCCTCCAGGATCAGGCCCTCGGCCCCCTCGCCGCGTTCCCATTCCTGCCGGACGCGCGAGAGGCCGAAGGCGCAGAGTTCGAACTCGACGCTGAGGCGCCGGAGGACCGGGGCCTGGTCTCCTTCGTAAGTGCTGGCCAGGTAATAGGATCGCTTCCCCTGCTCCTGGAAGTTGATCAGGTGGTCCGCCGCCAGGGCGGTCCTGAGCCGGGGCAAGGCCTCGGGGTAGACGCCGGTCCAGAAGAGGGTGAAATCGCCGACGTGCCGATGACACTCGCGGCGGCGGTCCTCGTCGCCGGACGATTCCGCTTCGGCAATCATGGCCACGACTTCGGTCAGCCGTCGGCCCTGCGCGTCGGCGATCGGATACAAGGCCTGCGACGGCACGAATCGCGCCAGCAGGCCGGCCACATAACCCACCAGATTCGGGTCGGCGATCCCCAGTTCCGCCTGGAAGGTGTTCTCGGTCATGCCCCGGAACATCCGGTGCAGGGGATGGCGATCGGAAACGTCTCGCGTCATGGTTCGGGCGCTCCTCACCCTGGGGGACGGAAACGGTCGTGGCGGCGGCCACGGCGGTGCGATGTGGTCTCGAAGGAACCCCGAAACGCGGACATCGCGGGCCTCGGCCCTTGCAAATCCTACGCCAACTCCTTGATTCGGACAACCCTTCATTCAAACCCCTCGTTCCCGAGGCGCTCCCTTGAAGCACCATCGAACGCGTGGCATGATAAGAGGTTATCGAATGTTCCGTGTCCTCCGTGTTGGCGGGCGAGCCCCGACCCTGGGGCCCGGTTTGGACGGACGGGGGAAGGAGGGGTCGTTTTGCGTATCTCGTTTCACGGCGCGACGAAGCAGGTCACGGGGAGTGCCCATCTCGTCGAGATCAACAACCGTCGCATCCTGCTCGACTGCGGACTCTTCGAGAGCGACCGATTCAACCCCGAGAGCCCGAACCGCCAGTTCGACTTCGATCCCGCCTCGCTCGACGCGGTCATCATCTCCCACGCGCACAACGACCACATCGGTCGGCTGCCGGTGCTCGTCCGGCACGGCTTCAAGGGGCCGATCTACGCGACCCCGCCGACGGCCGACATCCTGAACATCATGCTGCGCGACAGCGCCCGGATTCAGCGGGAGGACGCGCGGAACGCCCAGCTCCGGAATCCCGACTCCGAGCCGCTCAGCCCCCTCTTCGAGCTGGCCGACGTGGAGTGGGTGATCGAGCGGCTCGTCCGGCTCCCCTACGAGCAGCCGACCGAGCTGCTGCCGGGCATCACGATGACCTATCACGACGCCGGCCACATCCTCGGCTCGGCGATGGTCCAGTTCGACTTCAAGGAGGGGGACCGCCAGCGGCGTTTCCTGTTCACGGGGGACCTGGGTCGCCGTGACATGGGGATGCTGTTCAATCCGACCGTCGTCAAGGATATCGACGTCCTCGTCTCCGAGAGCACCTACGGCGCGAAGGAGCTGGATGTCTACGACACCCTGCTCAAGCAGCTCCACGCCATCGTCTTGCGGGCGATCCGGCTTCAGAGCAAGATCATCATCCCGGCCTTCAGCCTGGGCCGCACGCAGAAGATGATCCATAGCTTTCTTGAACTCTTTCACGAGCATCGGGTCAAGCCGGTCCCGATCTACGTGGACAGCCCGCTCGCGACCCGATTGACAGAGGTCCACCGCGAGCACCCGTCCTGCTACACCCCCGAGTCGGTCAGGCTGCTCCAGTCGGACGGGGCGCTGTTCAACGCCCCCGAGCTGCACTTCTGCCCGACCTGGGACGACTCACGGCGGCTGAACTACCTGAACGGCCCGCTGATCATCATCGCCTCCAGCGGGATGTGCGAGGCCGGCCGCATCCGGCACCACCTCCGCCACGCCGTCGAGGACCCCGACAACGCCATCGTGATCGTCAGCTATCAGGCCGAGAAGACCCTCGGGCGGAAGATCGCCGAGGGGGCCGAACGCATCCAGATCATGGACCGGTGGCACGACCTGAACTGCGCCGTTTACGTGCTCGACGGTTTCTCGGGCCACGCGGACCGCAACGACTTCGCCTGGTGGTACGAGCAGACCGGCGGCAACATCCAGTCGGCCTTCCTCGTGCACGGCGAGCCGGAGAGCATGGAGGCGCTGTCTCCCTTGCTCCAGCCGTTCGTCCAGAGCCCGGTGGTGATCCCCGAGAAGGGGCAGAGTTTCGAGGTCTGAGCGGGTTCCGTTCGACTGGGGAATCCGGGTCGGGGGACGGAGCCCCTTCCTACAAAAAAGATCCGGAGTGGGATTAGAGGGTCGGCACCAGGGCTCGGAGCGTGGTCGCCGATCGGAGGATCCAGGGGTCGGCGCGGAGGGGCCAGGGGACGGCCTCGACCGCGTCGGGGCGGGGCATGCTGCCCTCGGCGAACCGGCGCTCGCAAGCGACGGCGAGGCGGACGACGGCAGCGATCGACGACGGAGTGAGGCTCGGGAAGTAGGAGAGCCAGGACGGGTCGAAGAGGGGCAGGTCGTAGGTCCTCGGGTGCAGCTCGATCGAGAGGTTGAGCGCGGGGTTGTGCCGGTGGAGGACCGCGAGGATGGCCGGGATCGGGATGCAGCCGTCGCCCACCGGCCGGGCCTGCCAGCAGAGGCCGCGATCGGTGAAGGCCAGGGCGGCGTCCTTGGTGTGGGTCATCACGACGAGCGGGGCGAGCCGCTCGACGGTCGGCAGCGGGTCGTCGAGCCGCATCGGCAGGTTCCCGGTGTCGAGCGTGACGCCGAGCACGTCATCGCCGACGGTGTCGATGAGCCCGAGCAGCTCGTCGCAGGTCAGGTCGGCGTGGGTCTCGACCCCCAGGCGGAGGCCGAGGCCGAGCAGGTCGGGGCGCAGGGCGCGGAGCGTTTGCGCCGCCAGCTCGCACTGGCGGGTCCAGGGGGGATCGGCCCGGAAGCGATCATGGCGATTGCCGATGAAGATGCGGGCGTGCGTCAATCCGAGAGCCGCGACGGCGGCCAGGTGGGGGCGGAACCAGGAGGCGCGACTGACCGGGTCGATCGGGGCGTCGGCGGGGCTGAGCCGGCCGAACGGGTTGGGGCTGGGGAGGCCGATTTCGAGGTACAGGCCGCTGGCATCGGCCTGGCGGCGAATCGCGGCGAGGCGGTCGGGATCGAGGCCGGGATCGAGGGCGGCAGGTTCGAGGAACTGGACGCCGTCGAGCCGGAGCGAGGCGGCGAACTCGAGGGCCTCGATCGGGCTGAATCGGCGGTGGCTGACGGTGTAGCAATCGAGGCCGATGCGCATCGAGACGGTTCCTGATTCGGTCGGGGGCGGGGCCTGACGCTACCTTGACGGTTCGGCCGGGCGGGAGCAAGCCGGGCCTCTCGAGGGGGGGGCGGTCTGGCGAGAAAAATCGGGTCGCGACGCCTTTGAAGACCCGATGCACGGGAGGTCTCGCACGGCCGCAATCGGGGGGCGGATCGACGCGGTCGACGGCCGAAAATTGTTACAAAAGACTTGACGGTTTTTGAAACACGACGTACTTTGGCAACCGTCAGTCGGGGAGACCTTCGAGACGTGCCAGGACAGGTGCTTCCGATCAGGAAAGGTCCCCGACGGACGATGACGAACCGGGCGATCTGCTGCCAGTTCTCGGAGGCTCCCCGCGATTCGCAAGCGGGCCGGGTGCCCCATCTCCCACTTCGCAAGGAAAAAGGACGGGACGTGCTCGGACTGCAAGGATGCGCCGTCCGGGGGCTGTCCCGTTGAATGCGCCGAGACGGGGGAACTTCCCTCGCCTCCTCGGGTTCGAGGCGCATTCGAGAAGCCCGATCCGGGGCCGATCACCGGCAGGATGCCACGATCGGCTTCGGGTAAGGCTTTCCCAACTGGGATAGCTTGTTCGGCTTAATTGAAAGGGATCGGCGGGGCTTGACTCCCGGCCGATTTTCTTAATTAGTTCGTTGCGTGCGATGCCCCGCGGCTGAGCGGAGGGATCGGGTGATGCTGGACATCGGGTGCTCGACCGCGTAGCCTGGCATCGTGGATGTCGGGGGGCTCGCGCGAGGCCTGGCGAACCGCCCGGCGAGCGGCCGGGATCATCACGCGATCCGAAGTCTATGACATTGAGAGGGGGCATCGACCATGACTGGTTCGATCAATCGTCGGGGATTCCTGGGGGGCTCGGGGGCGGCGGTCGGGACGTTCGCGTTCACGGCGGCGACGGGCTGGGCGAGCGGCAATGCCCCGAATGATCGGGTGACGGTGGGCGTGATGGGCCTGAGCCGGGGCCGGGCGCTGGCGACCGGGTTCGCGAAGACCGCGGGCGTGAGCGTGAAGTATTGCTGCGACGTGGACCAGGACCGGGCGGACGCCGGGGCCGACGCGGTCCGGAAGGCGGCCGGCGATCAGAGCCCGGAAGCGGTGCAGGACTTCCGGCGGATTCTCGACGATCAGGACGTGGATGCGTTGGTCTGCGCGGCGCCGAATCACTGGCACGGCCCGGCCACCATCCTCGGCTGCAAGGCGGGCAAGCATGTTTATGTGGAGAAGCCGGCCTGTCATAACCCCTGGGAGGGGGAGATGATGGTCGAGGCGGCCCGCAAGTACAACAAGGCCGTGCAGATGGGCTCGCAGCGCCGGAGCAGCCCGCAGTTGATCGAGGCGGTGGAGGCGATCAAGGGCGGGGCGATCGGCCGGCTCTATCACGCCCGGTCGTTCTACAACAGCCGTCGCGGGTCGATCGGCTACTCGGACCCGTCGGAGGCGCCGAGCCAGATCGATTACGAGCTGTGGCAGGGGCCGGCCCCTCGCAAGCCGTTCAAGAGCAACGTGGTGCACTACAACTGGCACTGGTTCTGGCACTGGGGCAACGGCGAGCTGGGGAACAACGGCGTGCACGGGCTGGACCTGGTGCGCTGGGGCCTGGGCGTGGACCTGCCGGTCGCGGTGGTGAGCACCGGCGGGCGCTACGTCTTCGAGGACGAGCAGGAGACGCCGGACACGCACACGGTGTCGTTCGAGTTCCCGGATCGGATCTCGGCCGACTGGCAGGGGCTGAGCTGCAACGGCAACGCCCCGGCGCCGTTCGTGATCTTCTACGGGACCGATGGCGCCCTGGAGATGTTCGGCAACGGCTCGTACACGATCAAGGACAACGCCGGCCAGGAAGTGAAGTCGGTGCGGGGCGTGCTGGGCGAGCCGGAGCACCTGACGAACTTCGTCGAGGCGATCCGCAACGACACGCCGCTGGCGCTGAATGCGGAGATCGAGCAGGGGGTCAAGAGTACCTTGCTCTGCCACCTCGGGAACATCGCCCACCGGGTCGGCCGGTCGCTGAAGTGCGACCCGTCGGACGGGACGATCCAGGGCGACGACGAGGCGATGGCGCACTGGAAGCGCGAGTACGCCGAAGGGTGGCAGCCGACGGTCTGACTCGGGTCGCTCGACGGTGAGGTGAGCGGGCGTCGGACGACGCGATCGAGCCGGGCATGCACGGGAGGCATGGCCCGGCTCGTTTCGTTTCGTTGCCTGGCGTTCCGTCGATCGTGTTGAGAGCGGGATCACCGCGACGGAGCGGTGCGTCATCGCTCGGGATGGCACGACCGAAAGAAGGCGGGGGAGGGAACGGGAGCCTGTCAACGATCGAGGCCCCGGCCACCCGAGGATGATGAACGGGTGAACGGGGCCTGGTTGTGTCGATCGAATCGGATCACGCGCGGTCAGGAGCGTTGGCGTGAGGACGAACGTGCGTTCGGGTCACGGGGCAAGAGCCGGCGGATCGATTTGATTGGGCGGTTGGCCGGGGCTCAATAGCGGCGACCGCCGCCACCGTACCCGCCGCCGCCGCCGTATCCACCGCGGCCACCGCCGCCGGAGCGAGGCTCTCGGGGCTTGGCTTCGTTGACGGTCAGGCGGCGACCGCCGTATTCGTAATCGTGCAGGCCATCGATGGCGGCTTGCGCTTCGTTTTCGGTATCCATCTCGACGAAACCGAAGCCCTTGCTGCGGCCGGTGTCGCGATCCTGGATGACCTGGGCGCTCTGGACCGAGCCGAAGTGAGCGAAGAGGGTTTCGAGAGAGGCATCGTCAACCTGGTAGCTCAGGTTGCCGACATAGAGCTTCTTTGACAACAGACCACCCCAGAAAGGAGGGGGAATCGACCCCGCAAGACACGTCCCGGGCCGAGGGGGACGGGGCTCTCAGCGATCGGAGCCCGAGAGGCAGGAAAGACGAGAGAGGGAAGCGAGAAGCGTGCTAGGCGAGAACGGATACGCTTGCTCAATCATTCAACCAGCCGGAAGCGATGGTACCAGGGATCCCCGTGCGGGGGAAGAGACTTTCCGTCGAATTCGAAAATTTTGATCGAACCGGGGAATCCTCCGATCCGACGGGGCCGGGCCGATCGATCCAGGGGCGATCACGCGATCGAATCCATTCATGTGATTTTCGATGGGTGACGGCGCGCCGGGGTCGGCTCGGAGCGGGGGCGAGGAAGTCGGCGGGGGCGGCCGGCGGTCTTGGTGCGGAAGTTGCTGATATTCTCGGATGGGTTTACCAGCCCTTGTGTCTCGGGCCGCCGCGCCGCAGAGGATGTGCGTGGCGGGCCGGGGCGTCTTGAGACGCGAAGACGAGGAGGAGCAGCACGATGAGCACGACGACGCGAACGATGGTCAGCGCCCTGTTCAAGGATCGGGCGAGTGCGGACCGGGCGTATCAATCGGTCCTGGATCGCGGGTACCGGCACGACCAGATCACGACGGTGATGACGGACGAGGCGCGCCAGCGTCATTATCCGGAAGGCAGGGTCGGCGCGGACGAAGGGAATAAGGCGCTGGAAGGTTCGGGGGTCGGCGGCGCGATCGGCACGATCACCGGCGGCCTGATCGGCGCGATCGCGGCGATCGGGACCAACCTGATCCTCCCGGGCCTGGGCCTGGTGGTGGCCGGCCCGCTGGCGGCGGGCCTGGCCGGCGCGGGGGCCGGCGGCCTGACCGGCGGCCTGGTCGGCGCGCTGGTCGGCTGGGGCATCCCGGAAGAGCACGCGAAGGATTACGAGACCGGCCTGACCGAGGGCGGGATCGTCCTGGGGGTCGAATGCGCCTCGGAAGCCGACGCCCGGGCGATCGAGTCGGACTGGCGATCGGCCGGGGCCGCCCGGATCGACCGCTATTGAGCGGCCCGAGGTGTGATGACCGTCGTCGAGACGGCAGACGGACGCATCGCACCGGACCGCGCCGCGCAAACGAAACGCCGGAGGCTCGCAAGGGATTGCGAGGGCTCCGGCGTCGTCAATGCGCAAGGTACGAACGGGACGGACCCGGCGATCGAAGATCGAGAGAGCGAACCGGGCCGATTCGGACCAGGACGGGCAGTGGAGGGGATCGAGGCCCTCGCGGCCCGGGATGGTCGGGTACGGCCGGGATCGATCACGAGGTTGGATTAATACCGACCACCGCCGCCGCCGCCGTAACGACCGCCGCTGAAGCCACCGCCGCCGCCGCCGCCGTAGCCGCCACGACCGCCGCCGCCGCCACCACCGTAGCCGCCGCGACCGCCGCCGCCGCCGCCACCGTAGCCGCCACGACCGCCGCCGCCGCCACGGTCCTCGCGAGGACGGGCTTCGTTGACGGTCAGGCGACGACCACCGTAATCGTAGTCGTGCAAGCCGTCGATGGCGGCCTGGGCCTGCTCATCGGTGTCCATCTCGACGAAGCCGAAGCCCTTGCTGCGGCCGGTGTCGCGGTCCTGGATGACCTGGGCACTCTGGACGGTGCCATATTGCGAAAACAGCTGCTCGAGCTCGGAGCTGTCGACCTTGAAGGTCAGGTTACCGACATATAACTTCTTGCCCACCAAAGAACTCCTGGGCATTGAGCATTCTTGCAACGACCCCCTGTGGAAGGTCCCGGGTCGAGTGGGACGGGGCTTCGGTCGCCCGATCGGCAGGAAAGGCGGGAACGGGAAAGCTGAGGCGAGCTCTGAGAGAACCTGCATCGCTTGCTCGATCATCCAACCAGCCAGGATGATTATAGCCAAGCCTCCGAAAAAAAATAGTGACATTTCCGCCGGTTCGCAGATTCGATTTCGAGGGGCGGAACGGGGGGCGAGAATGGGCCTCGGGCCCCCTGGTCGGAGGGTTGAGGATGATGCGCGTTCTGTGGTCCGATTGGGGCGGGCCGGCCGGGGTGACGCGGTTTCGGCTCGCGGGGTGAGCGGGGTCCTTGATCGGGATTGGCCCGCGAAACGGGGAGGGGGCGGGGATGGCGACGCGAGTGCGGGTGGTGGTGGTGGGGGCGGGGGCGTTCGGCGGCTGGACGGCGTTGAGCCTGCAACGACGAGGGTGCGAAGTGGTGCTGATCGACGCCTGGGGGCCGGGGCATGTGCGGTCGAGTTCGGGGGGATCGTCGCGCGTCTTCCGGCAGTCGTACGCGAATCCGGAGATGGTCCGGCTGGCCGGGCGAGCCCGGCGGCTCTGGATCGAGGAGCAGGAGCGATCGGGCCGTCGGCTGTTCGACCCGATCGGCCTGGTCTGGCTCGCGCCGAGGCGTTCGGAGCTGGAGCGGGCGGTACTCTCGAATCTGGAGGGGGCATCGGTGCCGCACGAGTGGATCGACGCCGACCGCCTGGCGGGCATGTATCCCCAGATCCGAACGGACGACCTGGAGGGGGCGATCGTGGAGCCGGGGGCCGGGGTCCTTCGCGCGAGGGAGGCGTGCCTGGCGGTGAGAGACGCCCTGGTGGAGGCGGGCGGGGCGTTTCGGGCGTCGTGGGTCGAGCCGGGGACGACCCGATCGGGGCGGATGGAGGACGTCCGGCTGGCGGATGGTTCGAGCGTCTCGGCCGATGCGTTCGTGTTCGCGGTGGGGCCGTGGCAGGCGGCGTTGTTGAGGCGGTTTGCGGGCTGGTCGCTGCCGGTGACTCGCCAGGAGACGTTCGTGTTCGGGACGCCTCCGGGAGATGACAGTTTCGGGCCCGGGAGGCTGCCGGTCTGGGCCTACCAGGGGGAGGAGTTTTGGTACGGAGTGCCGGGAGACGGCGACGTGGGGGGCTTCAAGGTCGCGGTCGACCGGCGCGGGCCGGGGTTCGACCCGACGACCGGAGATCGAACCCCCTCGGCGATCGGGATGGGCGAGGCGAGGGCGTTTCTCGAGGACCGGTTCCCCGGGATGGCGGATGCACCCTTGATCGACGCCTCGGTCTGCCAGTATACCCATGCGGTCGACGGCCGGTTCCTGGCGGATCGGCTGCAGGGGTTGAGCAACGCCTGGGTGGCGACGGGGGGCTCGGGGCACGGCTTCAAGCATGGCCCAGCCGTGGGAGAGACGGTCGGCTCGCTGGTGCTCGGCGAGCAATCGCCCGGCGATGATCCGGCGTTCTCGGTCTGTTCCGAATGGCATGTGACGTGATTCGACGCGTGCAACCTGCTCGATTCGACGGCGAACATGCGGTAGGGTGGGCTTCGGGCGGTGCTCGGGGTTATCTGGGGCGCCCTGGAAGGAGCGCGTCGATCCGAATTCGAATCCGAATCCGATCAGCATGAACACCGGCGAATCCGAGGGAAAGGGTGTTCGGAAGCCTGGCGAGGGTGGATCACGATGAGCATTGCCCCGACGGGGAGCGTCGAGGACTCGTATCGCATCCGCGAGGACGGGGGGATCGTCCGGATCGAGATTTTGACGCCCAGGCTGCCGGAGGAGCTGGGCGAGGTCCTGCTGGGCGAAGCGGTCCTCCGGCACTGGGCGAGCATGGTGATCGACTGCTCGCGGGTGGAATTCCTGTCGAGCCTGGGGCTCGGGGCCTTGATCAGGCTCGATCGGCAGCTCCGGCCGACGGGAGGACGCCTGAGGCTCAGCGGCTTGAATGCGCACCTGAGGGAGTTCTTCTCCATCACTCGACTGGATCGCGTCTTGCTGATCTCCGATGACGAGGCGGATTCGAGCGGGCGGCCTCGATCGGCCAGGGACGGGTGACGTGCGGCGAGGGGCGTGGGTCGCCTGGGGATTGCCGCCCGCGGCGGTCGGTTTGATCGAGATGTGGGGCCGATCGGGGCGTAATGTTTTGGAATCCTGTCGAAATCGAAGTATGATGGGGGACACACCCTTTTCCCCCCGACTCGAAAACGGAGGGCCCCTCTCATGACTTCGCTGACGCTGAGCCTTGTGATCCTGGCGTGGACGGGCGCACCGGCCCAGGACGCCATGGCAACCGCGACGCGGTTGCTCGACGCCGGAGCGACGACCTTCGACGCCAAGGATGCCGCCGCGATGGCGGCGACCTACACGGACGACGCGGAAATCACGCTGTACCAGCAGTCGGACAGCAGCCTGCAGACGCAGAATTACCGCGGCAGCGAGCGGATCCGCAAGCTCTACGCCGATCTGTTCAAGAACGCGGCGCAGACCAGGTCGCGCAACGTGGTCGAATACGCCCGCTTCGTCGGGCCGGACATGCTCCTGATCGGTGGGACCTTCGAGCCCGACCTCGGCGGGGAAATGATCCTGCAGTTCGTGCAAGTCCGCATCCGGCAGGAAGGCGGTGTCTGGCGCATCCGGAACCTGCAACTGTTCCCGATCCCGAACTCGTGAGACGATTCCGGCGAGCGTGACCCGCGAGGATCGCATTGCATCGCCCGAGGATCGCAACGTGGGACATGCAAACGGGGACGGCCGCCCTCGTGATCGCGGCGGCCGTCCCCGATTGCTGATGGACCCGGACGAGGGGGGAGCGGCATCAGCCCTCGTCGTACCCCGAGAGCTCTCGGATCCAGACGTTGCGGAAGCGGACCGGGTCGCCGTGGTCCTGGAGCATGAGCGGACCCTTCGGGCCGTGGGGCTGATAGCTGGCGACGGCCCGGAAGGCGACGGCGCCGAGCAGCGGCGTGTGGTGGTGGAGCAGGACGCCGTTGTGGAAGACGGTGGCGTAGGCGGGCTCGGCCACCGAGCCGTCCTCGTTGAACTTCGGCGCCTTGAAGATGATGTCCATGGTCTGCCACCGGCCGGGGGGGCGAGAGGCGTTGACCAGGGGCGGATACTGGCCGTAGATCGCGCCGGTCTGGCCATCGGGATAGGTCTGGTTCTCGAAGCAGTCGAGGACCTGGATCTCGTAGCGGCCGAAGAACATGATGCCGCTGTTGCCGCGTCCCTGTCCGCTGCCGTTGGCCGGCTCGGGGCTGGCGAATTCGAGGTGGAGCTGGCAATCGCCGAACTCCTGCTTCGTCTGGATGGAGCCGGTGCGCGGGGCGACCCGGAAGGTGCCGTCCTCGACGACCCAGGGGGCCTCCTCGCCGTCGGGCAACTGCCAGGCGGAGAGGTCGGATCCGTCGAACAGGACGACCGCGTCTGACGGGGGAGAGCCGGGTTCGTCCTGCGTGCTGCAAGTGCCGGGGTCGATCACGGCGGGTTGCGGTCGGGTGCCGTCGTGGACCCGATAGGTGCCGCCGGGCAGGAACGGGGTGTCGTCGTATCCGAGGTTCCTGGCGTCCTGCTGCGACGACATCGCGGCCTCCAGGGCGAACGCGCCGCCGGCGACCAGGCCGAGGGCGGCAAGGGTACGGAGAGTCAGGGGGAATCGCATCGCGGTCGGCTCCGGTTGAGCGTCGGGGGAGAGATTCGCGGGCAGCGAGCGACGGGATCGGCCGGGCGATCGTCGTCTTCGGCAAGACAGGCCGAGGAAGGCGATTCTAATGGGCCGAATTGGGCGGGGCTACCGGGTGGCAGGGGGCGGCTTCGGAAACCGGTCGCGAGCGATGCCGTCAGGGATCCGCGGGTCGGGGCTGGGGTCCGAGGCCGAAATCGCCCGCGTGCGGGGCGAGCGCGTCGATGATGAAGCGGATATGATCGTCGAGCGAAACCCCGAGAGCATCGACCCCGAGGCGGACCTCCTCGCGATCGACCTTGGCGGCGAAGGAGCGGTCCTTGAGCTTCTTCTTGACGCTCGAAGGGGCCAGCGTGGTGATGCCCTCGGGCCGGACGAGGCTACAGGCGACGATGAAGCCGGTCAGCTCGTCGGAGGCGAGCAAGGCGCGATCGAGGGGAGTCTCGGCGGCGACCCCCCAGCGGGTGTAGTGGGCCGAGATGGCGTGGGCGATCTCCGGCTCGTCGCGCTCGACCAGCCAGGAGACGACGCGGCGAGGATGATCGTCGGGCCAGCGGTCGTAGTCGGCGTCGTGGAGGAGGCCGGTGATCGCCCAGCGCTGCTCGTCGGCGGCGCCGCGACCGAAGCGGTGGGCGGCCCGGACCATGACGGCCTCGACCGTCTTCGCGTGCAGGAGCAGCGAGGCGGATGAGGTCCAGTCGTGCAGCAGGTCCCAGGCCTGGTCGTACGAGACGCTCATGGGAGGGATGATTCCCGAGATCGAGTGGACATCAACGATCCTGCGCCCCTCCGGCCGGGAGGAGCTCGACGACGGCGGCGGTCATGGCCCGGATGCCGGTGGAGAGGGCGGGGGGGGCGTCGGGGGCGTAGAGGGGGGAGTGGAGCGAGGGGAGGGGTTCGCCGCCATTCTGGGAGTCGGCGACGCGATCGGGGGGGACGGTACCGAGCCAGAACATGAAGGCGGGAATCTCGCCGTCGAGGCTGAAGAGGCCGAAGTCCTCGGCGCCCATGACGGGGTCGGTGGGGACGAGGCGGTCGGCCCCGAGGGTCGATTCGAGCACGGGGACGATGCGGGCGACGAGGTCGGGGTCGTTGACGGTGGGGGGGGTGTTGTCGCCGATCGTGATCTCGGGCTCGGGGGCGTCGTGGGCGTGGGCGAGCCCCTGGGCGCGACGCTCGATGCCGTCGAGGAGCTGATCCATCACCTCGGACTTGTAGGCGCGGAGGGTGAGCTTCAGGTGGGCGTCGGGGGGGATGATGTTGTGCTTCGAGCCGCCCTGGATCGAGCCGACGGTGACGACGGCCGGGTCGGTCGGGGCGACCTCTCGGCTGACGATCGTCTGCAACTCCATGACGAGCGCGGCGGCCAGGACGATGGGGTCGACCGTCCGGTGCGGGTAGGCCCCGTGCCCCCCCTTCCCCTTGACGGTGATGTCGACGCTGGAGACGCTCGCCAGCGCGGGGCCGCGGCAGTAGGCGATGAAGCCGGTCGGCAGCTCGGAGGCGACGTGCAAGGCCAGGGCGAAGTCGGGGCGGGGGAAGCGGCCGTAGAGGCCGTCGTCGAGCATGGCTCGGGCCCCGCTGACGCGCTCCTCGGCCGGCTGGCCGACGAGCACGACGGTGCCGGACCAGGCGTCTCGGTGGCTCGCGAGCCACCGGGCGGTGCCGACGAACGAGGTCATGTGGATGTCGTGGCCGCAGGCGTGCATCACGCCGACGGTCTCGCCCGAGTCGTCGGTGGTGGTGACGGTGCTGGCGAAGGGGAGGCCGGTGTCCTCGACCACGGGGAGGGCGTCGAGGTCGGTCCGGACGAGGACGGTCGGGCCTTCCCCGTTGCGGATCAGTCCGACGACGCCGTGCCCGCCGACCCCGGTGGCGACCTCATCGACCCCCGCGCCCCGCAGCTCCTGGGCGATCCGGGCGGCGGTCTGCTCCTCGAAGTTGGACAGCTCGGGGTGCTGGTGGAGGTGCCGGTAGAGGTCGACCAGGACGTCCAGCTCGGTTTCGATCCAGGCGGCATCGGCCCCGGACGGGGGTGCGGCGGGGATCGGGAGTGAGGCCAGCAGGACCACGAGGGAGGCGATCATCGGTGAGGCTCCGGCATCGGGGGACGGACCGTGGTGGGGGGGAGGACGGGCCGAGGGAGGTGCCCGGGGCGTCCCGGGGAGGGCCGGGGACGTCGCGGGCTCGGCACGGTCGTTGAGCGGGTCGAGGGAGACCCGTTGAGGGTCATTCGAGGCCCATTTGCTTCATCCGGGCCTTGGCCAGGGCGTCCTCGGCCTCCGGGATGCGCCCGCAGCGCTGGTAGATGACGGACATCGCGGTGTAGCTGAAGGGGTCGTCCGGTTCGAGTTCGACGACGCGGCGGGCGTGCAGCATCGCGTCGTCGAACTGACCGAGGTCGACGCAGAGGCGGGCCAGCAGGCCATGCGAGAGCGTGTGCTCGGGTTCGGCCTCGACGGCTTCCTTGAGCCGGGCGACGGCCGCTTCCTTGTCTCCGGCGTCTCGCAGGTCGACGGCCTGGTCGTACAGTTCATTTGCCGAGGGCATGCATCGCTCCGGGTGATCCGGGACTCGAACGAATCGGGGTTGGTCAAGCCATTCGGCGCCCATTGTACCGACCGCATCGGCCGTTGCCAGCGAGGGGGCGGGGCGCGGGGGGCGGGCGGTGCCGGTCACTCGCCCGGAAGCCGGGCGGATCGACGCAAGGAGGCACGGGGCCGATCCGAGCGGATGGACCCGTGCCTCTCGGTTTTTCTGACGATGCGTGTGCGCGGTCGCGGTCGGGGCGACCCCGGGCATCCAGGGGCCTCGGCCCGGGGGGCGATCATCCGGCGCGTTTGCCGCCGAGGGGTAATTTGGCCCAGTAGAGCTGGGTGCGGTCGCCCCGAATCCGAACGTCTTCGAGCAGGGCGCGGAGGTCGGGCTTCACGCGATCGTTGAACAGGCGCTTGCCGTTGATCCGGATCTGAATGCGCTCGTCGAAGTTGAAGTATTCGGGGGCGAGCCAGATGTCGATGGCGTTGATGCCGCTGACGGACAGGGCCATCAGGTTGCTCAGGGTGCTGACCTTGCAGGAGATGGTGGCCGGGTCGAGCTTCGAGCCGAGCGGGTCGACGGCCTCAGGGGCCGGGGTGCGTCCGGGGGCGAAGTCCCGGATGACGAGGCCGTAGTAGCGGTCGTCGCTCGGCCGGGAGGCGACCACCTCGAAATCCTTGCGGTGGGTCTCCCGGGTCCGGTGCTTCATCCAGTCGAAGACGGCCGGGAGCTCCTCGGGGAGGGGTTCGAGCCCTCGCTTGATGTATTCGACATAGGTGACGTCCCATGCCTTGCTCATCATCGATTTGGCCAGGTCGAAGACGAGGCTCTCGGTCGAGGCGGTGGCCAGGTCGCCGATGACGATGAGCAGGGGGACGTAGTCGCCGTGTGCCCGGGTCCTGGCGACGTGCTTGGCGGGGAGGCCCGAGAGGGTGGCGACGCCGGCGAAGACGTCGGGGTGGGCCAGGCCGATGTCCCAGGCGGCGTTGCCGCCGAGCATCGACCCGCCGAGGAAGACGCGGTCGGGGTCGATCGAGAAGCGCTTGCGGGCGTCCCGGAGCGAGAGCATGACGGCGGCGTGCTCGTCGGCCGAGTAGCGGTAGTCGGGGGACTCGGACGGGGCCATGTATTCCGGGGCGATGACCACGAAGCCGTTGCGGGCGGCCTCGGGTCCCCACCAGTCGAGCGCCGATCGGGCGCCCCGGCCGTCGTGCAGGGCGACGACGGCCGGATAGGTGCGCAGGGGGTGGTACTCGGGCGGGAGGAGGACGGCGTATTCGGTCGGGGTCGGGTTCACGTCGTCGATGACGCGGCGGATGAGCGGGACGCCCCCGGCGGGGACGTCGCCGCCGGCCATCGGGGGGGGCAGGTGGCGGATGATCCGGGAGATCTGCCCCAGGTCGGCCGGCTCGGCGGTCGATTCCGGGTCGTCGGGCGAACCGCCCTGGAGTTCGGCGAGCAGGCGATCGCGGTCGGCGGGGTCGGTCGAGGAGAGGTACGCCAGGACCCGGGCACGGGTCTGCCAGAGATCCTTGACGGCCGCGGGATCGTCGAGGGTGTGCTCGGCCCCGACGGCCCAGGAGGAGAGGGCTCGGCTGAGCCGGACCTCGGGGGGGATGGGGGTGCCGTCGGCCTCGGCGAGTGCCCGGCCGGGGGCCACTCGGGGGGCGACGGCGTCGGGGGCGTCGGCGAGGGCCTGGAGCAGTTCGAAGGTCTCGGGGCGGAGGTCGAGGGCGATGGGCTCGGGGGCCGAGTCCAGGAGCGATCGCAGCTCGGAGGCGAAGGCTCGGTGCGCGCCCTGATCGGTCTGAAGTTGTCGGAGTTTCGTTTGGACTCCGTCGCGGAGCGTGATGGAGGCCCCTTCGGCGTTGAAGGTCGTGAGGAGGGCTTCGGCCGCTCTCGGCTGACCGATGGTGACGAGCCGATCGGCCTCGTCGAGCGCCTGCTGGGTCTGGAGGTCGCGGACGGTCAGGCGGACGTTGGCGATGGTGCCCGAGAGTTCCGGGAAGGAGGAATCGAGGCGTTCGAGCTCGGCGAGGGCCTCGTCGTACCACTTGGCCTGGATCAGGAACCGGGCGACGCGGAGGCGCTCGTTCTTGTTGGTCGGGTCGACCCGGTCGAGCAGGCCGAGGATGACGTCGCGGGGGACCTGGTCGGTGGCGACCTGGCCGAGCCAGAAGCCGTCGATGCCGCGGAACTTGACGATGTCGGGGCCGATCTCGTTGATCGCCTGCTTCATGCGATCGGCGCGGAGGGTGCGGCCGGTGTACTTCGAGAACTCGAAGAGGCGCTGGCCGAACTCGTCCCAGGGGGCGGTCCGGATGCGGAGGGCGTGCGAGGGCATCTCGCCGCCGTGGACCTCGATCGGCTGGATGAGGGAGAAGCGTTCCAGTTCCTGCCGGGCGGCCGGGGGCTCGGGGGCGACCTGCTCGATCTTCGTCTGGCGGATGACGGTCCGTTTCAGGCCGTCGTAGACGGTGACGATGGCGTTGTCGCGCTCGACGATCCCCCGGATGATCCCGCCATTCTTGAGGACGACCTGGTCGGCCCTGGCCGTCGGCCCGGACACGGCTCCCGGCGCGGCCAGGGCCGCGCAGAGGAGGAGGAGGGAACGCTCGAGAAACCGCCGGTGCCGGTGCCGTCGCCGGAATCGATCCATCATGGGGCCTCCCTGTAGGTCCAATATCATCCGTTCACGGACGCCCCGGGGACGCGAGCGAGGGGGCGCGTTTCTGGTCGTCGGCCGGGCCGGGGGCGTGCGACCGGGGGCGTTGGCAACCCTGCGGAGGCCCCGTGGCCGAGCAGGGCGCGATCCGAGGCGCGGACCGAGCAGGGCCGACGCGCTGCCGGGACTCGACTCGAATCGTCCCAATGAGTCGAGCGATCCGCCGATCGTGCGACAGGGTCGTTGAGAGGATTAGTCGGTCCGATGCGTCGGTCATCTTGGTTTCATTCTGTCGAACGGTCGACCGGGGTCAAGCGATCGGGACGACGAGCCGGGTCGGTCGTGCTGGCGATCGGGCGCGGCGGCCCGTACTCTCTTGGAAGGACGATGGGACGGCGGCGTTTATTTCGTCGGGAAACGACCTTGAGGATTGTTCGGCATGCCCTCCGAGCCGTTGAAATTCCGGTGTGATCAGTGCGGTCAGCTGCTGGGGGTGGCCCCCTCGCGGATCGGTCGGGCCGTGAATTGCCCCAAGTGCGGCACGAGCCTGCTCGTCCCGCACCGAGCCGGGACGACCGCCGCGCCGGGGGGCGGCGAACCGGCCCGGGATCGCCCCGAGGGCCCTTCACCCAGCCTGGACGAGCTTGCCGGGGCGTCGCCTCCGTCGTCCGGTTTTTTTGACGCGGTCGAGCTGAGCTCGGACGAGCTTCGCACGCTCTTCCCGGAGGAAGAAGGCGGTGATGAAGGGCAGGGGGCCTCGGCGGCCCCGCTTTCGGAGGGAATCGCGGTCGGCCCAGACGATCCGGCGCGGTCGGCAGAACGTGGAGCCGATCGGCCCGAGCGGACCGGCGACGAGGAGGCGTCGGTGCCCGGGGCGGTGCCGTCGTTCTTGCGGGCTCCGGCACCGACTGCCTCGGCGTTGCGGCCCGAATCGGCGGAATTGGGGGGGGCGAACGAGGTGATGGTGCGGCCTCGGCCGGCCCGGGATGTGGTCATCCCGCGCCTGGCGGTCCTGTCGTGGTCGCTCTTCGTCCTGGTCGCCCTGTTCCTGGCGTTCGTGGCGGGGTTGCTGGTGGGGCATTTCGTCTGGAGGTAGGCGGTGGGGGGGCGGTTGGGTCGGCCCGGCAGGGGGACTCGCGATTTCGGGGATGCGGGATTGACGACGATCGGGTAAAGAACCCCCTTCAGCGACGAGACGATGGCCCCGAAACGGAGTCGGGGAGTGACCTTCTGGCAACCGGAGGCAACGCGGTGGAGACGTCTGCCGAGGGAATCCGGCGGACCCGTCGGTTCCGGCCACGCCGATTGATCGGGGCCGTCGAGCCGGGCCCGGCCGATCGGGCGGAGCCCGGGACGCGCGATCGGCTCATCCAGCGATGGCTTCTCGCGTTCGTGGGCCTGGGTGTCTTGCTCCGGATCATCCGCTACCTGTCGGATCGCCCGCTCTGGGGAGACGAGGCGATGGTGGCGGTGAACGTGCTGGGTCGAGGGTTCGGGGGTCTGATGGAACCCCTGACATTTTTCCAGGTTGCGCCAATCGGGTTCCTTTGGGTCGGGCGCCTGATGGTGGTGGTGCTCGGCCCCTCGGAGTGGTCGCTCAGGCTGGCGTCGGCGGCCTGCGGGGTGGTCGCGGTTCCGGTGTTCGCCTTGCTGGCGAGGCGGTCGGTCGGTCCGGTGGCGGCATTGCTGGCGGTGGCGGTGCTCGCGGTCTCGTATGCGCCGATCCGCCACGCGGTCGAGGTCAAGCCGTATGCGTTCGACCTGCTCGCGGCGCTGGTCGTGATGCTGCCGGCGATCCGATGGTTGAAGCATCCGGGACGCCCGCGGACGCTCTGGTGGCTGGTGGCGGCGGCTCCGGTGGCGATGGCCTGCTCGCATCCGGCCACGTTCGTCGCGGGGGGGATCGGCGTGGCACTGACGCCGATCGTCTGGAGACGGGCCGGAGAAGACGCCGATCGGGAGCTTCGGGCGATCTGGGCCACGTATCTCGGGGTGGTGGGCCTGGCGTTCCTGGGGGTCTACGCGATCAGCACGGGGGATCAGAGCGACGCCGTCTCCTCGACCTATCGGGAGGGCTACTGGGCCGCGGCCTTCCCGCCGATCGACGAGCCGTGGCGGCTGCCGCAATGGCTCCTGATGACCCATGTGGGGGAGGCGTTCGGCTATCCGATCGGGGGGGAGAAGGGCGGGAGCGTCGTCTCGACCGCGCTGGCGGTGGTGGGCCTGATTGCCCTCTGGAGGGGGGGCGAGCGGGGGCTCGTGATGGTCCTGCTGGCACCGATCGGGATGACCCTGCTCGCGGCGATGCTGGGGCGTTACCCGTATGGCGGGTCGGCCCGGACGATGCAGCACATCGCGCCCAGCCTCTGCATCGCGATCGGCGAGGGGGCGAGACGGCTGCTCGATCGGACCGCGTCGACTCGGGAGCGCGGGCGTCGGTTGTCGATCGTGCTGGTGGGTCTGGCCGTGATCGGGGCGGGGATGTTCTCGACCGATCTGGTCATGCCATATCGGACCCGGGAAGACCAGCGCTCCCGCGATTTTGCGCGGTGGTTCTGGCCCGAGGTGGCCCGAGGGGCCGAGGTCGGTTGCAGCAGGGCGATGCGGGGGACGACCTTCGACGGGACGTACTGGCGGCTCGGGCGCCTGGAGCTGTATCTGTCGAACCGGGCGATCGCCCTGCCGGGCGGCCGCGATCCGGCGCGGCCGGGGCTGGACCGGGTGTCCGAGGATCGGCCGCTTCGGATCGTGATCTACAACGACGACCCCCGGTTCGACCTGGGGCTGGCGGCCTGGCTCGATGCGATGAGCCTCTGTTTCCGGCTCCGGGACGTGCGATCGTACACGGTCAACGGCGGCATCGTCGACGATGGGATGGGGCGGGAAGAACGGTATCTGGTGTTCGAGTACGTGCCGATTGCGGGACAACAACGCTCGCCCCTGGCCCGGGGCTCAGGGGGTTGACGGCCGGGGGTCGTCGTCCTCCAGCCGGGTCTTGCGGAGATGTTCGATCAGGAAGGACGCCTCGACGGCCCGGAGGTATTCGAGGTTCTCGGCCCTGGAGTAGCCGTGCCCCTCGTTGTCGGCGAGGACGTACCAGACAGGGACGCCATTCTCCCGGACGGCGTCGACGATCTGGCGGGCCTCGGCGACCGGGACGCGGGGATCGTTCCGCCCCTGCACGACGAGCAAGGGGCTGGTGATCCGGTCGGCGCGGCGGAGCGGCGAGATGGTCCGGAAAAATTCCTGGGTGTTCGGGTCGCGTTCGTCGCCGAATTCGAGGCGGAGCAGTTCGAGCCGCAGCGGGGGCTGGTCGGCCATGAAGGTCTCGAAGTCGGAGATCCCGGCCAGGTCGATGCCGGCGGTGATCCGGTCGCCGAATCGGGCGAGCGACGCCAGGACGAGATAACCGCCGTAAGACCCCCCCCGGACGACGAGCCGGTTCGGGTCGTACTCGGGCTGACGGGCGATCCAGTCGAGCAGGGCGCCGACGTCCCGGACGGCGTCCTCACGATGTTCGCGGTCGTCGAGCCGGAGGTAGGAGATCCCGTAGCCGCTCGACCCGCGCACGTTGGGGACGATCAGGGCCATGCCCAGCTCGGTGACGATGTAGGCATCGGGGCCGAGGTACGAGGGGCGGGCCTGTTCCTGGGGTCCGCCGTGCAGGTCGATCAGGACCGGGCGAGGGCCGGGGAAGCGTCTCGGGTCGGGCCGATAGACGAAGGCCGGGATCGCCCGGCCATCGAAGGAGGGATAGCGGATCTGCTCCGGCGGGTCGGGGATGCGGACGCCGGTGCTGCCGGGGAGGCTTCGCGTCCATCGAACGACGACCCCCGAGGGGTGGATGACGGAATAGGCCTGCGAGGGCTCTCGGGTGGTGACGAGGTTGAAAGCGACCTCGGTGGAACCGGGGCGGAAGCGCAGGCCGCTGATCTGGCCGGCGGGGATGTCGGGGCGGGCGAGTTCCCGGCCGGAATCGGCGTCGAGGATGCGGAGCGAGGAGTATCCGTCCTCGTGGACCGTCACGGCGAGGGTCTCGCCGTCGTCGGCGAGGGCAAACGCATCGACGTCGGTCTCGATCGCCGTCGAGAGCATGGTCAGGCGGTGAGTGGTGCGATCGAGCCGGGCGAGGCGGCGGAACTCGCCGTCGTCGAAGCAGGTCAGGAACAGCGACGAGCCGTCGGGAGACCACCGGGGGGAGCCGGGGCTGTGGATCTCGGAAGTCCCCGGGCCGGGCACGACGAGGGTCGAACTGCCCGACTCGACGTCGATCGCCCGGATGCGGGTGTCGTGCCCGACGTCGGACTCGGACACGAGCAGCGATCGGCCGTCGGGCGACCAGTCTTCGATGCTGGTCAGGCCTTCCGCTTCGAGCAGGAGCGAGGCCGACGGGTCGGGGTCGTCGGGCCGGATCAGGTAGACGTCGAAGTCGCGGCCGTTGCGGGCGTCGCCGGTGACGGCGAGCGAGCGGCCGTCCGGGCTCCACCGGGGCTCGGTATGGCGCGAACGGCCGTCGGTCAGCCGGCCGAGCACCCCCGCCCGGGTGTCGACGAGCGCAAGTTGAATGGATTCATTGCCTTCGGAGTCGTAAAGGATTGCGAACTGGTTGCGTCCGGGTCGGGGCTCGACCCCGACCAGCCGCCCCGAGATCCGGGTCAGTTGCCGGGGAGGGGCGCCCGGCGTGACGACGCTGAAGACCTGGCCCGAGGGGGCGGCCCCGGCCACGATGAGCAATTCCCGACGGCCGCCGAGCCAGCCGCCGAAGCCGAAGCCGGGGACGGTCCGGTACGGGGCGAGCGAGCGTTCGAGCGCCCTGGAGATGGGGGGCACCCCTTCGGTCGAGATGGCCGCGGGGGGGGCGACCGGGCCGATCTGGGCGGGGAGGGCCGGCAGGCCGAGGAACCAGAGGTACGCCATCATCCGGAGGCCATCCATGGGGTCAGCTCCTGTCGGGAAAAACGAGCCGCGGCACCCGATTCGCGGCCAGGTTGAACTTGGGAGTTTGGTCGAGCCGTCCTACAATTGATGATGACGGGGGACCGCGGTGCTTGCCACGCCTTTTCCCCGCCCCCCTCGTCGCCGCGGGGTACCTGGCCCAATCGGAGGGCCGGTACGCCTCGCGGCACGCGGCTCGTCCGTACGAGGACCAGACCGATGAGCCTTCCGAGCCTGTTTTATCACTATACGCCTGTCTGCGATGTCGAGGGCTGCGAACAGCCCGCGGTGCACAAGATCGCGGCCCCCTGGACCGACGGAACTCAGAAGGAGCTCAGGAATTACGGCGTTTACTGTTCCAACCACTCCGAGGGGCAGCTTGCACGGGCCAGGGACCGTCAGGCTCGGGTGAAGCTCGGCGCGGGGGAACAGGTCGGCCCGGTCCGACTCTACGAATTAATCGAGGGTCGCCTCGATGCAGAGTTGATCCCCGTGGGCTGATCGGCATAATCAGCCCGCAATGCGTCCAATGTCCGGGCGGTTCAGGACGGACTGCCCGGATGCCGCCCGGCGATGGCTCGCTCGTTCGCCGGATGGAGATCGCTTGCACGCCGATTCCCCCCCTTTGTTTCCTCGATCTGGGAAGGATCCCGCTCGATGACCTTCCACCCTCCTCAGGACCCGCGATCGCTCCCGACCTCCTCCCGTCCGGTTCCCGCCTGCATCGGGATCGTGATCGCGCTCGTGCTGGTCGGCTGCTGGGGTCCGGGATCGGGCCGGGCCCAGTCGGTCCCCTCGACCCCCCAGGCCGATCCCTTCGCCTTCTTCGACCTGCCGGACGCCTGGCAGGAGGAGTTCTGGGCCGATCCGGATGTCGAGGCCCTGCTGGCCCTGGAGCCGCAGGCCGTGGCCGACCTGGTGCCCGAGCAGGCCGGCCTGTATTTCGTCCGCTGCCCGTCGTGCGAGGTGATCGAGTCGGGGGAGACCTTCTCCTGGTCGGTCCGGTCGCCGGGGACGCTGACCTGCTCGCAGTGCGAGGCGAGCTTCCCGAACGATGACATCCCGGCCAAGGTCGAGAACGCGGTGCCGTCGCAGGCGGTCGAGGTTTTGCATGGGGTGACTCACCGGTATCCCTATCATCTGGTCGATCCGAAGCGCGCCCGATACCCGCAGGAACGCATCTACCTGGATGCGAAGCGAGACGACCTGGCCCGGACCTTCCTCGCGCGGTTCGCCCTGTACGCGGCGGTCCGGCATCGGGATGCCTTGCCCGACGACCGTGATCCGAAGGTCGCGACCCTGGCGGCGGTGATCTTGCTGCGGTTCGCACAGGTGTATCCGGGATATGCGGTCCACTTCGACCACCCGAGCCAGCCGAAGTTCTTCCAGCCCGCGGACCTGAAGCCGCCCTACCGGGAGGACTTCCGGTCGGCCAAGTGGGACCGGTCCGGCGCGCTGAACGTGCCGATGAACCTGGTGATCGCCTACGCGATCCTTCGAGACGACCCGGCGATCGGCGACGCGGGGGCCCTGATGGAGGAACCGGAACCGAGGCGGGCGATCGAGGAGGACCTGCTGCGGGCCTCGGCGCGATTCCTGCTCGGGCACCCCGACCCGCACGACGAGCAGTCGATCTACGCGGCGAGGGGCCTGCTGGCGGTCGGTCATCTGCTCGATGACCCGAAGCTGAGGGACGCGGGCCTCCGGACGCTCGATGCCCTGGCCCGGCGCGGGTTCTACCACGATGGCCACTGGAGGTCGGCCGACCCGGAGGCACACCGGCGGGTCGTCGGGCTGATCGACGGCTGGTTCCAGGGGCTGGTGCCCGAACTGGGGCCGGTCGCGGGGCAAGGGACGGGCGGGAGCGGCGCCGGCCGGCCTCTCGGCTCCGAGGCGAACGCGCCGGGGCGCGAGCGGGCCCCGGATCGGCCGGGGGCGTCGCTGGCGGCCGTCATCCCGCTGGCGAGGATGGCCGGAGACGCGGCGATCGTCGACGAGAATTTGGAGCAGGTCCAGCAGGTTTCGTGGCCGGCGGTCCCGCTGCGTGAGGCCACCCGGGCGCCGACCTTGCTGGGGGGGGCCGGCCTGGCCAGGCTCTCGACCGGCGAGGGGGAATCGGCCATCGATCTGGAGCTTCGCGGGTTCGCCGATTTCGACGAGGCGCGCTACGATCGGCTCGGCATCCGCCTGGCCTTCGGCGGGCGGACGGTCCTGGGCGACCTGGACGATTACGGGCCGACGCCGAGCGGTTGGGAACGGTCCTCGGCCGCCCACAACCTGGTCGTCGTCGACGGGCTGAACCAGCGGGAGTCTCCGGCCCAGGCGAGGCTGCCGGTCCCCGGGAGCGACATCCTGTTCTTCGCCGCGGAACCGGACCTCCAGGTGGTGACGATGAGCGACCCGAGAGCCTACCCGACCAGCAGCTCGCGGTATCGGCACACGCTGGCGGTCTTGCACGACGAGCAGGTTCGGTTCGCCGTCGGCGTGTTCGAGGTGCACGGGGGCCATCAGCACGACGCCATCTATCACGCTCCCCCGAACTCGATGGCGCGCTGGAAGACCAGCCAGCCGCTCGAGGAGGGGCCGCGGACCCTGCTCCCGGCCTCGATCGTCTACGTGCCGACGGCCAGGGTCGAGGATGGCCGCTGGTTCCTCCAGGCCTACGGCGCGTTCTCGAACCTGCACCGGGGCGGGATCGAGGGGCCGACGCTCGCCGAACTCCACGGGCCCTCGGGGCCGCTCGTCCGATTGCATCTGCTCAACTCGGGGGCGGCGACCCTCGTCACGGGGGATGTCCCGGACCGATCGGAGGAGGATCGGGGGGTCTTGATCCTCCGGAAGGCGTCGGACGATCCCGAGGAACTCGAATCGACCTTCGTGACCCTCTACGAGCCGCCGGAGCGTTCCGGGATACGCCGCGTGGGGCGGGTGGAATCACCAGCGGGGACGGTCCTGCTGGTCCTGGAGACGGTGGAGGGGGTCGAGTTCCTCCTGTTCAACACGACCCCGGGCACCGCCCGGTCGATCCCGCTGATGAATGGGGCCGTGCTGAACACCGACGGCCTGCTCGTCCGGGTCCGGCCCGGGGGAGTCACCCTGGTCGGGGGCACCTTCGCCGATTACGGGGGGCATCGGGTTGAACAGGAGCGGGTGGAGGGGAAGATTCGCCGGGTGGAGCGATCGGCCGGGCCGGGGGGGCGGGGATGGTTCGAGACCGAGGGGCCGATCGCCGACCCGGAGCACCTGGCGGGGCGAACCCTGATCATTTCTCACGGGGGAGAGGCCGCCCGGGCCTGGACGGTCGAGCATGCCGAGAACGGCCCCGATCGGAGGGGCCGGATCGTCGTGCGGGAGGAGCCCGGTTTCGTGATTCATCCGGACACCGGGGCAGCGGTCTACTACCAGTTCCCGAATGGGACGATGAAGGGGCCGCACCGCTTCATCGTGCCCAGGATCGCCCGATCCATCGGGTCAGGATGACGGGGGGGCTTCCGCGAAGCTCTGCGGCGCGGAAAGGGCATGGAGGGGGGGCGGGGGTGATCGCCTCGGCAGCAGCCAGTTGGCGAGGCCGTGATAGATGATGCCCCGGTCCTTCTCGAACAGGGGGTCGTGGCGGAACCCGGGATGGGCGATCACGGCCTTCTCGGGGCCGCCGTAGCGGTCGAAGAACGACCGGCCGGAATCGGGGTCGATGATCGGGTCATCGGGACCGAGGATGATGAGCAAGGGGAGGCGAAACTCGGCCGCCCGCTCCAGGGCGTCCTGGCCGGCCTGTCGCATGCCGAAAAAGAGCGGGGGGCCGACCCGGGTATGGATGAGCCGATCGGAGGCGAGCTGGAGTTGCTGGAGCGGGTCTCGCGAGAGATCCTCGATCGGTAACGCGCCGCTGATGGTGCACCAGGGGGCGAGCACCCGCAGGGTGTGGCCGACCGCGAGCTTGTGCCAGGGGGGTTGGAACTTCAGGCGGAAGGCCGGGTTCGAGAGGATCAGTCCGTCGAGCTGGTCGGGCAGGCGCAAGGCGGTCTGGGCGGCCACGACGCCGCCGTTGGAGTGGCCGAGGAGGAAGCGAGGAAGCCCGGGGCGGTGCCGCTCTGCCCATCGGATCGTCGCTTCGAGGTTCTCGACCAACTGGTCGTAATGCCTCAGATGGCCGCGACGGCCGGGGCTACGACCGTGCCCCTGGAAATCGACGCCGAGGACATCGATGTCGAGGGTGGTCACGAGATACTCGGCCAGGGCCCGATAGAGGCCGGCATGTTCGCCGAGGCCATGGGCGATCAGCAGGATGCCCCGGGGACCGGGGCTTCGCCAGTGCCAGGCCTTCAGGCCCGGCCCTTCGGGGCAGGGGATGGTCAGGTCGTCGGGGGTGGGGAAGACCGGCTCGGGGACGGACGCCATGGCAAGGCGGCTCCATAGGGGGGATTACGGGGCCGGCCGCCGCCAGGTCCAGGTCCAGTGTCGGTCGGAGGTCATCTGCACGCCGTCGCGAGGGAGGCCGAGCGAGGCGACCATGCCCTGAACTTCATCGACCGTGAGCGCGGCGTGGAGCGAGTCGCGGAACATGGCCCGGGCGCGCTCGGGCTCCTGGCCGGCGTAGCGTCGAACGAGCTGATCCAGTTCGCCCGCGCTGCTCGGCCGGACCAGGTCACGCACGAACAGGAGTCCCCCCGGGGCGACGAGTCGAACCATCTCGCTCAGGACGCCGATCGGCTCGGGGATGTGGTGGACGATGGAGTTGCTGAAGACCGCCTCGAAAGCCCGATCGGGATAGGGCAGGGACTTTGCATCGACCCGATCGAGGCGGATGCGGCCTTGCAGCCCGGCGGCGGTCACGTTCTGATGGGCGAGTTCAAGCATCTGTTCGGCCAGGTCGGTCCCGACGACCCGGCAGCCGCCCGCCCGTTGGCAGAGGGCGATGGGGATCAATGCCGTGCCGGTCCCCACGTCGAGCCAGTCTCCCGAGGCGGGGCGGCCCTGGGCGAGCAGGAGGTCGGCCACGAACCGGGCGTTGACCTCGGCGTGGTCCATGGCGTTGTAGTCGAGGGCTTCCTCGGGGGTGTCCATGACTTCGGGTTCGAGCACTCGCGGGAGCACGCCGGTGTCCTTCGAGGTGAGAGTCGGGTGGGGGAGTCGTGCCGGGGGGCCTCCGGGAAAAAAGTCTGTCCCGACCGGCCGAATCCGTCGTAGCAGATGGTAATGACCATTGTCTGTCGATCCAACCCTCAAGCAAGCCATTCAGAATGGGTGGCGGAGGGTTGCTTCGGTTCAGGGACGAAGGCTAGCCTGGGTTCGAGGGCGCTTCGGCGTCGATCGTCAGGGCGGATATGTGCCTCTGCGACATCGGGAGCCAGACGATGCAAGACGAGAAACTCCTGGGTCTGATGAAGCCCCTCGGCGGTGGCGACCCGATCCCCTTGAAGAAGAAGGAGTTGACGATCGGGCGCCGCCCGTCGAGCGATATCCGGCTCGATTTCGAGAACATCTCCGGGCGACACTGCGTCCTCTCGTTCATCAACGGGACGTGGCACGTTCGCGACCTGGGGAGCACCAACGGCACGAAGATCAACGGCCAGAAGCTGAACCGGGTCCAGGGGATCATGCCCGACGACGAGCTGGCGATCGCGAACCACCTGTTCCACATCGATTACGAGCCGACCGCCCCGCTGATGGACAGTCAGCAGTTCCTGGAGGAGGAGGCGGCGATCCGGGAGGCCGAGACCCACCGGCCGACCTCCCTGATGGAGCTGGCCGGGTTCTCCGAGTCGAAGCGGCCGAGGCCGAAGCAGGAACCCCCTCGGCCGAGGCCCGAGTCGTTCGCACCGGCGGCGATGGAGCCGTTCCCGGAGCCGGCCGCGGAGGGTCCGGCGATCGAGTCGCCCCCGAGCCAGCAGGCCGGGTCGGCTCCGATCGAAGATGACGACTTCTTCAAGCTGATCGAGGATGAGGTCCGGCCGGATCGGGGCTGATCGGCCGCCTGATTCGAGAGGTGGCGCCTCGGTTCGATCCCCCCGGGCGTGTGGGCGATGGTGCTGCGCGCATCGCGAGGGTTGTTCCCCAGGAGGGGTCGGGTCTGCATAATCGGTGGCGGTGTCGCAATCGGGTTAATTGGGGCATTCGGTGCCGACGGTTTCTCGCAACCTGTTGTCAGGACAGGAACTTCTGTCGCCCTCGATTCGAAATTCGGTCGAAGTCCCGTGGCCCGATCGGACGAACCAACAGACGAGCAGAGAAATGTTCGTCGGTTCGGGGCCTCGGCGCCCGACATTGCCCGCCGGGCAGGTCGGCTCGCCGTCCGGGCTGACTCCCCATTGAGTTTCGAGCGACTTGGAGGGACGGGGGCGTGTTGCCCCCGGCCGCCGGGACGTGAGAGGTGGTTGCAATGACCGAGCGACACCCGCGGCGGGGCAACGAGCGGACAACCCGACGGCGATCGGCCCCGGTCGCGCTGGAGACCCTGGAAGGTCGGCAGTTGCTGGCCTACTCGCCCCTCGGCTTCTCGTTGCCTGACCTGGCGATCGCAGACGCGTACACCGGGCCGGTCGGGGCCTACGGTGGGCCGATCTCGGTGACGGTCGAGGTGACGAACCTGGGGCAGAGTTCCATCCCCGAACCGCTCGCCCAGTTCCCCGGCTCGGCGAGCACGGCCGACGCGGGCCCCTCGGAGATCGACGTCTACTTCAACAGCCGGGGGCACGGCCCGGCCCGGAATCGCGTCCTGCTGGGCACGATCGACGTCCCCGCGATCCCGCAGAACCGCCTGGCGCAGGTGACGGGGACCTTCACCCTGCCCGAGACCCCTCCGGCCGGATTCCCGGCGACCGGGCAGACCGGCTTCATCACGCTGGAGCTGGACCCGGATCGGGTGATTCGCGACCTCGACCGCACCAACAACGTGCTCCGTCAGGCCGAATCGTTCCAGATCGTGCCGAACCAAGCGAGCCTGCAGGCCATCGCCCTGGGCCTGCCTCCGGTCATGAACCCGGGGGATACGGTCGTCCCCCAGGTGAAGATCGCGAACTACGGCGCGGTGCCGACGAACGTGCAAGGCCCGGTGATCGTTCAGGTCGTCGCGTCGGCCGACACGACGTTCAGCCCCGACGACACGGTGCTCGGGACCTTCACGGTCGACAACATCTTGCCGTTGTCGCAGGCCCCCACGAAGAACTTCGTGCCGGGCGACGTGAACCTGGTCGATCCGCCGAACGTCGTCCTGCTCGACGCGATGCTGCCGGTGGCCCTGCCGGCGACCGGGGCGCCCTACTACGTGGGGGTGGTGATCGACCCGGTCCTGACGCCGGAGGTCGCCCTGGCCTCGGATCATTCCTACGGCGAGACGCTGCAACTGGCCCAGGTCGTGGAGCACTCGGGGCTCGGCCTGCCGCCGGCCGGCGTGATCGGCCTGCCCTCGCCTCCCGATCGCCCGTTCCCGTTCCCGCCGTTCGACACGCCGACCGGCACGCCGACCCCGTTCCCGACCGACCAGAATCCGGACCCGATCGAGCTGCGATCGGCGCTCCGGCGGGCGGCGCACTTCGAGCGTCTGGCCGGTCGCTTCCCGAATCGCGAGGCCCTGACGCCGATCGGGTCGGCCCGTCCAGGGCAGGTCGACCTGGCGGCCCGGCTCGCGGCCCGACAGGCCTTGCGTGATTCGCTCGGGCGGCGTTGATCGCGGACCGCCGGCCCGCCCGCCCTCGGACGATCCCCGGGGGCGGGGGCGGGCCGGATCCCGCCTCGTCGGCTTGACCGGTCGGTTCCGAGGGGCCTAGAATCAGCCTTCCGATCGCGTCGACCCGGGCTCGGACCCGAGGGGCTTCGCGAGAACGTCCCGTCGCGATTCGCCGCCGCACCGCCCCAACCGACTGCCCGCACCATGACGCGCCGCTACGTCAAAGAACTCACCAACGGTGAGTCGGTCGAGGAGATTTTCCTCGTCGCCGAGAAACAACTCCGATCGAACCGGCAGGGCCAGCTCTACCTGCAACTCGACCTCCGCGACCGATCGGGGACGATCAGCGCCCGCCTCTGGAACGCCACCGAGGAGCAGGCCCGGAGCTTCGAGACGGGCGACTATGTGAAGGCCAAGGGGAAGGTCCAGCTCTTCCAGGGGTCGGTCCAGCTCATCCTCTGGCAACTGGAACCGACGCCGTCGGAGTCGCTCGACCTGGGGGAATACCTGCCCCAGGCCTCCCGGGGCGTCGCCGAGATGACGGCGAGGCTGCGACAATTGCTCATGGGAGTGTCCGACCCCCACCTCCGGGCGCTGGCGGAGTGCTTCCTGATCGACGAGCAATTCCTCCATCGCTACACCAGCGCCCCGGCCGGGGTGAGGGTCCACCATGCGTATCAGGGGGGGTTGCTGGAGCACGTCCTGACGATGATGGAGGTGGCCGACCGCATCGCGGACCTCTATCCGGCGTTGAATCGGGATGTGTTGATCCTCGGGATCTTCCTGCACGACGTGGGGAAGATCCTCGAACTCGACTACGAACGGGCCTTCGGCTACACGGACCAGGGGCAACTGATCGGGCACCTGGTGCTCGGGATCGGGTTGCTCGACGAGAAGGTGCGCCAGACGGCGGACCTGACGGGCGAGCGTTTCCCGGACGAGCTGCTGATGCGGCTGAAGCACATGATCGTGAGCCACCACGGGCCGCCGGAGTTCGGGAGCCCGAAGCCGCCGATGACTCCCGAGGCGATCGCGCTCCACTATCTCGACAACTTCGACGCCAAGGTGTTTGCCTACTGCCGGCAGATCCGGGACGACCCGGCGGCGGGCTCGACCTGGACGTCGTTCGACCCGAGCGTCGGCCATCGCCTGTTCAAGGGATCGCCCCCCGCCGAAGACGAGTCGAGCGACGGGGACTCGTTCTAGCCCGCCGCATCATCCCGGCGCGGGGCAAGGCGAGGGGAGCGGCGACGGACCATCCTGCGATCCAGAGGGCGAGCGCATGTCGATCCCGGATTATGAGTCGAGGGTCCTCGGGGCCGTGTCGCGTCCCGACTATCAACCGCTGACGGTGAAGGCCCTCTTCCGGTCGTTCAAGCTCCCCGCCGACGAATACACCGAGTTTCGCAAGGCCGCGAAGCGATTGGTGCGGCAGGGGGTGCTCGCCCTCAACAAGGACAAGACGCTGGAGAAGCCCGCCGCCGCCGCGACCAAGGGGGCGAAGGGGGCGATCATCGGGACCTTCCGGCGCACGTCGAAGGGGTTCGGCTTCGTCCGGCCGCTGGGGGCGACCGACCGGGCGGATCATATTTTCATCCCGATCAAGGACTCGGGCGACGCCTCGACCGGCGACGAGGTCGCGGTGAAGATCACCCGCAAGGCCCGGACCCCGGGGATGAACCACCAGGGGAAGATCCTGCAGGTGGTCGAGCGGTCGTCGGGGGTCTTCGTCGGGACGTATGAGGAGCGCGACGGCTTCGGCGTCGTCCGGGTGGACAAGACGACCTTCCACGAGCCGATCTTCGTGGGAGATCCGGGCGCGAAGGGGGCGCGGCCGGGCGACAAGGTGGTGATCGAGATGGTCCGCTTCCCCTCGGCCGAGCTGGAAGGGGAAGGGGTGATCACCGAGGTCCTCGGGCCTCGCGGCCGGCCGGGCGTCGATACCTTGATGGTGCTCCGGGCGTACAACATCCCGGATGAATTCGACGACGAGGTGCTCCAGGAGGCCCGATCGGTCGCCCGAGACTTCAACGAGGAGGACGTGGAAGGTCGATTCGATCTCCGCGATCAGCTCACGGTGACGATCGACCCGGCCACCGCGCGGGACTTCGACGACGCGATCACCTTGACGAGGGACGACCGGGGATTCTGGGAACTCGGGGTCCACATCGCGGACGTCTCGCACTTCGTCCCGCCCAATTCGGAGCTGGACCGGGTCGCCAGACAGCGGGGCAATAGCGTCTATCTGCCGGATCGGGTCGTGCCGATGCTCCCGGAGATCCTCTCGAACAGCCTGGCGAGCCTGCAGCAGGGGAAGACGCGCTACACCGTCAGCGCCTTGCTCGAATTCAACGAGGAGGGGGTCCGCACCAACGCCCGATTCGTCCGGTCGGCCATCCGGGTCGATCAGCGGTTCAGCTATGAGCACGCGTATGAGGCCATGAAGACTCCGGACCGGCCGATCGAAGGGGTGTCGGCCGAGGTGCACGCCCAGCTCTGCCGGATGCTCACGCTCGCGATGACCTTGCGGAAACGGCGGTTCGCGAAGGGGGCGCTCGAGCTGAACATGCCCGAGGTCGAGGTGGAACTCGGCAACGAGGGGGAGGTGGTCGGCGCCCACCTGGCGCAGGACGACGAGAGCCATCAGGTGATCGAGGAGTTCATGCTCGCGGCCAACGAGGCCGTCGCCGAATTCCTCAACGAGCGGAAGATCGACTTCCTCCGCCGGGGGCACGACGACCCTCAACCGGAAAAACTGCGCGACTTCGCCGAGTTCGCGCGGAGCCTGGGGTACGCGATCGACAGCCCGCAGAGCCGGTTCGAGTTGCAGCGCGTGCTCGATGCGTCGGCCGAGCAGCCGGAGCGGTATGCCGTGCATTTCGGCCTGCTGCGCAGCCTGAAGCGGGCCACCTACACGGCGGAGCGGGCAGGGCACTATGCGCTCGCCCTGGACGATTACTGCCACTTCACCTCGCCGATCCGCCGCTACCCGGATCTCCAGGTCCACCGCGCCCTGCTCGCGAAGCTCGCCGGGAAGCGGCCGAAGGAGACCGAGGACGAGCTGGTGGCCCTGGCCGAGCACTGCAGCCGGACCGAGCGGAGGGCCGAGGCCGCCGAGCAAGAGCTGATCCGGATCAAGCTGCTGACGCACCTCAGCGGTCGGATCGGCGAGGCGTTCCACGCCGTGATCATCGGGGTCGAGGATTTCGGTTTCTTCTGTCAGTTGGTCGAGCTGCCGGTCGAGGGGCTGGTCCACCTGACGAGCCTCCACAGCGACTATTACGACCTGGACCGGCAGACGCACACGCTGGTCGGCCGGCGACGGGGCCAGCGGTTCCGCCTGGGCGACAAGGTGGAGGTCCGGGTCTGGCGAGTGGACATCGACCGCCGGGAGCTGGATCTGGTCCTCAGCGGCGAGGTCCCCGACGAGGACGCGCTGCCGGAATCGCGACGCCCGCCGCGGCGATCGCTCCGGAGGGGATCGGTCCCGAACAAGGGCTCGGGCGGTCGACGATCCGCCCCGCCGGGGAAGAAGGGTCGGCGTAAACGTGGTTCCTGATCCGCGTCCTGGGAGCCTGAGACGCCCTGAGAGCCGAGACTGTCCGAATTGTGTCGCGTCGAAGTGATCGTGGACTTCCTGCGCGATCAGCCGACGACCTGAAGAATCCCGGGCGGGTTTGGCGGTCACGTTTGTAAAAACGTCACGGTGGCGGGGCGACAGGCGGTACGATCGGCATGATCCCCGATTCCGGGGTGATTGACCGAACCCGATTGACAATCGGGGGATCGGACATCTTTGGGTCATGATCCGCGGCCGAGGCATCGCGATTGCGTTCAGAGGGGGATGCCGGGCGTGATCCCTCAGGCCTCGGCCGACCCTGTCTCCACCGATTTTCACTTCGAAACCGGAACAGGCCCGCAACAATCCGCAGAATAGGAAAATTGTGCGGCCTGTGCGGGTTGTGGGTGGCAGGGGCGAGGTGTTTTCTCCCGACGATCCAAGTTGCCCATGTTATAGTGGCTTGGAGAGTTCGATCCGATCGTCGCATTGTCCCGGAGGAATTCGGGGGGGCGGTGATCGCGAGCGAGCGGGGCATCCCTCAGGGATGGTTCCGATTCTCCGATCGCACGAGAGTCTTACCGACTGAGTCTTGCACCAGCGAGGAGAGCCGCCAGGCGGCTCGGAGGTAACGATCATGTTGAAGAGTCAGGGATTGACGCGGCTCGCCGCGCTGGCCCTGCTCGTACTGGGGACGACGGCGCCCGCGGGGGCCACCTATTGTGGCGCCGCGTCGTATCGCATCTGTGCCGCTCCCGTGGTCCAGACGATCGACGTGGTGGCGATGGCGCCGCGATACGAGACCGTGATGCAGACCGTCTACGAGACGGTCTACGAGGTCCAGCCGACCACGGTGATGCAGACCCGGTTCCGCACGGCCTACAAGACCGAGCAGTACCAGGTGATGCGCCCGGTGGTGGAGACCGTCGAGCAGGAACGCAGCTACCAGGTGACCCGGCCGGTGTACGAGACGGCCGAGCACGAGCGGCGATTCACGGTCATGCGTCCGGTCGTCGAGACCCAGCAGCGCGAGCGGCGCTAT
>NZ_JBFEFH010000049.1:0-20185 GCF_040717455.1 Tautonia sp. JC769 | reverse complement strand
GAGCAGGCCAGGCAGAACCGCCAGGGCCAGGGCCAGAATCAGCGCGGCCAGCGAGCCCAGCGGGGCAACGACGGCGCCGTCCGGATCGGCGAGCTGAAGCCCGGCCAGACGCAGACGGTCCGGATTCGGGCCATCGCCGAGGCCGAGGGTTCGGCCGGCGTCTGCTTCCGCGTGTCGTACACGCCGACGGTCTGCCTCGTCACCCGGTTCGTCAAGCCCGACATCGAGGTGACGAAGGCGGTCCCGGAAGTCGCGGACATCTGCCAGCCCTTGCGCTTCCGATACACGGTCAGCAACTCGGGCTCGGCCGACGTCAGCGGCGTGGTCGTGACCGACGAGCTGCCCGAGGGCCTGGCCCTGGCCAGCGGCGAGCGCACGCTCCGCCACGAGGTCGGCGACCTGCGGGCCGGCGAGTCCAAGGAGTTCAACGCCGACATCCGGGCCACCCAGCTCGGCCAGTTCAGCAGCCGGGCCGTCGCCACGACGGCCGACGACCTGGAGGCCCAGTCGCAGCGCCCGTCGACCCGGATCGTCGCGGCCGACCTGACCGCCACCATCGAAGGCCCCGAGGTCCAGTACACGGACCAGCCGAGCACCTACCGCGTCACCGTCCGCAACCAGGGTGACGGCCCGGCCATCGACACGAGCCTCGAGGTCGACATCGACGACCGCACCCGGCTCGTCCGCACCAGCCGGACCAGCCTGAACAGCGTCGCCCCTGATCAGGAGGGGGACATGCTCCGATGGGACATCGGCCGGCTGGAGCCGGGCGAGGAGACCGTCGTCAGCTTCAGCGTGAACCTGTCGCAGGTCCCGCAGGGCTATCGCGACCGCGCCGAGGGTGACGAGAGCGGTGACGCCGAGGCCATGACCCTGCGTCACGTCGCCGTCGCCTCGTCGCTCTGCGCCGCCGACGACCAGCCGGAGGAGGTCCGTCAGCGGGCCGCGGCCCAGGCCGTCGCCCAGGCCGAGATCCTCACGCTGCCGGCGCTCCTGCTCGCGCTGGTCGATCGTAACGACCAGGTGCCGCAGGGCGAGAACGTTGAATACGTCGTGACCGTCGTCAACCAGGGCACCGGCAACGATGACGAGGTTCAGATCACCGTCACCCTGCCCGAGGGCCTCGAATTCGTGGACGCCGAGGGCCCGACCGACGCCAACGCCGACGGCCAGAAGGTGAACTTCGGCGCGGTTGACACCATCGCCCCGGGCGAGGAACTGCGCTGGATCCTGACCGCCAAGGCCAACACCTCCGGCCAGGTCAGCACCCGGGCCGACCTCGACAGCTCGTTCCTGTCGACCACGGCCATCTCGGTCGAGCCGACCACCATCCTCGGCTCCGGCACCAGCCCCCGCGAACCGGCCCCGGGCAACACCGAGCCGGGCAACCAGTCGAACAGCAACAACAACAGCGACAACAACAACAACAACGACAACTGAGCGATGAACCGGTTGTCGAGTTGAGTGATCGCGTCAATCACGGCCAACGCCTCGAACGGGGCGTTGGCCGTTTTTTTGTGTGTGGAGGGATCGTTGAAGGCTGATCAGTTTCCCTCGGTGCGAAGCTCGTGAGCGAGCCGCGTTTCCAGTTGCAGTCGCTTGAATTCGAGTTCAAGCAAGTTCTGCTGGGTGACGCCGACGCCTCGCGTCTCGGTCAGCTCGCGATAGATTTCCTCGACACGGCGGATCTTGGCCACTTCCTGGGCGATGACGTTGCGGCGGTCGTCGAGCGATGGGGTCAGGTCGAGCGCCGCGTCGAGTCGGTGAGACGACCACGTCATGTAGTCTTCAATCGCCGCGTGGAAGGTGCCGCGCTGGGCCGTGGGGGAGGGAGGCTCCAGGAACTTGACCAGGGAGAATTCCATCAGCTCCTCGGCGATTTCCGATCGACGGGTCGCCAGGGCTTCGAGCGAGGGCATGGAGTCGATGACCTCCTGCGGGTCGACGTCGACGCCGTTGCGCAACAGCTCGGCGATCTGCCGGGCGGCCTCGCCGCGGGGGGAGGGCTCCTGCAAGCGCCCGACGGTTGGCGTCTCCTGGGCTCGGGCGATCCGGCCGGCGCCGAGGGGGGTCAGGATCACCAGCCCCCCGAGCAGCGGGGCGGCCATTGCGGTTCCGATCGTCATTCGCCTGATCATGGTGTTCCTCATTCCTTGCTGGATGATCCGCCCGGCCTTCGCTCGCGATCACGAGGTCGCGTGCCGGTCGTCGTGCTTCGGCACGATGACCTTGAGCGAGGCCGGCACCACCTCGAATTCGACCGGGGTGGTGCCGACCAGCTCGCCGTCGATGGCCACTTTCTGCGGGGGGTTGGTCTCGACGCGCACCCTGGCGGCCCGCATCGTGATCACGCGTTCCTCGGGGGCCTGCTGCGTCAGGCCGGCCTGGAAGAGCTGCATGATCGTCTGCACGGCTTCCCAGGGGGTCTTCACGTCGACGAGCGTGGTCACGTCGAGCAGGCCGTCGTCGAAGACCGGCGTGCCGCTTCCCTGGGCGAAGACCGAGCTGGGTGGCGCGGCGTTGGCCACCACCACGCTCCCGCTCCGGAACTGGTGCCGCTTGCCGTCGCATTCCAGGACCACCTCGAATTCTTCCTGCGCCTTGATCTGCTCCCAGCCGCCGACCAGGTAGGCGAGCACCCCGAACCGCGCCTTCAGGTCGCGCTGGGCGCGCTCGATCATCCCCGACTCGACCCCGATGCCCGCGAGCTGGAGCATCGGGCGATCGCCGCATCTGGCGGTGTCGATGGTCCGGGTCGCCCCCTCGAGGATCGCCTGGCAGCTCCGGCCGATCGGGTCGAGGTAGAGCTGCGGCCCGAACAGGGCGACGGACAGGGCATTGGCCGTCCCCCTCGGGATGATCGCCAGGGGGACGTCGGTCCCGGTCAGGACCTCGGCCACCTCGGAGACGGTCCCGTCCCCCCCGGCGGCGATCACCAGATCGACCCCGGCCTCCAGGCCGGCCCGGGCCAGTTCGGCGGCCCCCACCTCGGGGGTCGTCTCCTTCACGTCGAGCATCATGGCCGGCTCGAGCAGTTCGAGGATCCGCTCGCACTCCTTCGGGGCGTCCCCCGCCCCGCAGATGGGGTTGAAAATCATGAACGCCCGCCGCTTGGCCCGCAACGCCTCGAAGACGGCCTCGGCCGTCGCCGGGTTCAGGGCCAGCGCGATGTTTCGGGTCAGGCAATCCTTGATGAGCGCATCGACCTCGCCCCCGGCGCCGATCGCCTGGTCCTCGAACAGGACGAGCGCCACCGGCCGATCGGCCTCGGGGCCTTCGATCAGGCTTCGCAGGCCCACCACGCGCTCGACCGTCTCGAAGCCGAGGCGTTCCAGTTCCTCGGCCACTCCCGCCGCCGCCTTGACCGGGAACCGCGCGAGCAGGCCCTCGGCGTTGTGAAGCACGGCCCTGGCCTGCTCCTGTTGATCGTCGTTCCAGTGAATCGCGAGCCAGCTCATCCGTTGGTGTCCTGGTGTTCCTCTCGCCCGGCGGGATCGCATCGATCGCCGGGGGGCGTCCGTGGTCGCCCTTTTTGAGTGTACGCCCGAGTCCCCGGGAATGCATCCAGCCGTTCAAGGCGATTCCCCGTTTGCCGGGCCTGCCGATCCCCCCCCGGCCGGCTCGACGGCCCTGCGTCGGCCCGGGGCGATTTTCGAATCACCTTTTGCCCAATGCCCGGCCGATAGGATACAAATGTGCGTGACGTCCTCGGAAGCCCGACCCGACCGCCTGATGAGCCCCGAGACGCTCGTTCGTTCCATCCCCCAAATGTTGTGGAGCCTCCGCCAGATGCCTCGACCGAACCATTCCGGCCCCCTCTCCCCGCCCGCGAGCGGGGGAGAGGGTGAATCTGCCACCTTCTTCCCGCACCATCCGGAAGGAGGCCGGTGCCGAGCCGGACTCGCGTCAAGGCGTCTTGATCGGAGGAACCACCGAGTCCCTGTTTTTTTTGATTCCGGAGCCTATCGCCCATGCATGCCCGACGCGTTTTCTCGGCCGCGTTCGCCGTCGTTGTGCTCGCCAGCGCCCCGGGCCTCGCCCTCGACGAGGAGCCGAAGCCCATCGATGCGTCCGCCGCGTTCGAGCGGCTCAAGTCGCTCGTCGGCACCTGGGAGCAGCGCGAGGGCGAGAACGTCTTCGTCCTCACCTACCGCCTGACCGCCAACGGCAGCGCCATCGTCGAGACCTACGGCCCCGGCACCAGCTTCGAGATGATGAGCGTCTATCACCTCGACGGCGACCAGCTCCGCGCCACCCACTACTGCGCCGCCGGCAACCAGCCCCGGCTCGTGCTCGACCGGGAGGCCTCCTCCCCCGAGGCCCTCGTCTTCGCCTTCGACGGCGGCACCAACTTCGACCCCGCCACCGACATGCACATGCACGAAGGCCGCATCCTCCTGCACGACGCCGACTCCATCACCGGCGAGTGGACCGGCTACATGGACGGCAAGCCCTCCGGCACCCACTCCTTCGTCCTCTCCCGCGTGAAGGACTGATCCCCGCCGCTCTTATCGCCCGGCCCACCACGCCTTTTCTTCCCGAGGCCGCTGGGCCGGGCCAAGTCTCCTCCCTCGCCCGGGGTCGGCACGCCCTGGGCCACCCCGGGCGAGGCGTGGTTCACTCGCGGGCCGTCAGCGCCTTCGCCACCGCCTCGCGGATCTGATCGCCGCGCATCCCACGGGCGACGATCGTGCCGTCCGGCCCGATCAGGACCAGGGCCGGGATCGCCCGCACGCCGAAGGCATCGAGCACCTCGCTTCGAATCCCCTCGCCGACGAACCCCTGGGCCCACGGCAACCGCCGATCGGCCTGGAACGCCCTCGGCGCCTCGATCTCCTCGTCGATGCTCAGGCTCAGCATCACGAACTGCTCATCCTCGCCGAACTCCGCGAACACCGCCTCCATCGTCGGGATCTCCGCGATGCACGGGCCGCACCAGGTCGCCCAGAAGTCGACCAAGATATACTTGCCCCGGAATTCTTCCAGGCTCAGCGGCTCGCCGTCCAGGGTCGTCGCCTCGATCGCCGGCGCCTCGTCCCCGGCGTCGGGGGCATCACGGAGGAAGGACGACATCGCGTCCTCCTGACCCGGCCTCGGGCTGCCGACCCGGACCGTCCCCAGGTCGATCTGCCCCGGCTCGACGGGCGTGATTGTGGCGATGTGTTGATAATATTCGCCGTCGTAATGAGAGATGCGGTACTCGCGTCCCGGGACCATCCCCTTGATGGAGAAGCGGCCCTCGGCGTCCGTCGTCACTTCCGGGCTGAAGGCGGTGATGAGGGGGGGAGAGTCGGCCGGATCGCCCTGGTAGACCTCCGTCCCCGCATGCAGTCCCTGGTTCGCCAGCGGCTCGCCCGTCGTGTCCAGCGCGATCCCCGAAGCCGACGCCGTCGGCCCGACCAGGATCGTCACCTCGTCGTCCTCGCCCGAGACCCGGAGGATGCCGCCCAGCGACCAGTCCTGATTCCGGGCGAGGATCTCCAGGCGGTCGAGGTAGCGTTCCGTGTCGAAGCGGCCGTCCTCGCCGCTCGACAGGGTGAAATGGCCTTGCATCGACTGATTCGCCGGCACCGCCTGGACGAGCAGTCCCTCCAGGCCCTTCGAGGGGTCGGCCGCCAGGGCGACCCGGCCCGCGAACGGGCCTCGCTCTGGCCGTTCCATCCGGAAATCGACGACGTATTCCTCCCCCTCGACCGCATCCACCGTCTGGCTTCTTGCCCCTCGCCCGAGCCCGACCAGGGTGAAGCTCCCGGGGCCGACCCGAAATCGGTAGGCTCCCTGTTCGCCGGTCCTCGCAAATCGGACAAGCTGGAGCACACGGGAGGTGCGGTCCCCCTCCCGCCTCAGGTATTCCGGCATTGCCCCTCCGCTTTCGATCAACTGGACGAAGGCACCCGGCTCGGGCCTGGCGTCCGGACCAATCGTCACCGTCCCCCGGATGACCGCCCCCCGGCCGAGCGTGAAGTCGATCCCGTCGACCGTCTGCCCCTCCTCCACGACAATCCCGGCGCGGCTCGGCGCCGCCCATTCCTCGTCAATCACGCCGATGATGTAGTTATGCATCGCTTCCACCGAGAACTCGAACGACCCGTCTTCTTCCGTCTGGCCTTCCACGCTGCTCCCGAAGCCCCACCCCGACCCATGGCCGGTGATCTCGATCCCCCCGGCCGGCGACCCATCGGCGTGCGTCACCCGACCCCGGATCGTCCCGTTCCGGAGGAATTCCGCCGTGATCGTCGCCCCCGAGGCGGCCTCCGGCCCGATCATCGCCCGATCGGGGGCGTGATAGCCCTCCGATCGGCTGAGGATCTGGATCGGCTGCGCCGTCACGGCCGGGATCCAGTCGAAGGTCGCGATCCCGTCGGCCCCGGTCGTCGCGTGGAAGCTCTGGGAGCCGCCGAGGTTGGCGACCTCGCGTTTCCCCGCCTTCATGATGAGCCAGGTATAAAAGTCGACCCCCTCCAGCGGCTCGCCCCGCCGATCGACCGCCTTGAGCTTCACCGTTCGGGCCCCATCGAGGCTCAGGTCGATGGCGCCCGGCAGGTCCGCCGCCTTCGTCCCCCGGTTCCGCTCCGGACCGAGTTCGGCGTAGTCGAATCCGACCCCCGACTTCAAGCCGACCGCCCATGCGATCGGCGCGTCGGCCGGCAAGCGGACCGGGGCCAGGCCGTCGGCGTCGGACCGCGTCCGGACGATCGGCGTCAGGTTCGCGAACAGCTCGATCGTCGCCCCCTCGACCGGCCTGCCCTCCCCGTCCTCGGCCCGGATGACGACCTCGCGACTCGGCTTCAGGATGACCTGGAGGATTTCCTCCTCCCCGTCCTGGGCCTTCTGCCAGTCGTAGACGGCGAAGCCGAGCCGGCCCCGGTCGCCTGCCGAGGCGACCACCGGATGCCCGCCCAGGTTCCTCCCCGGTGCGGCGATCGCGAATTGCCCCTCGGCGTCTGAGACGCCCGTCCCCCTCTCCTCGACCGGCAGGAACACCGTCACCTCTGCACCGGCCACGGGCCGACCTTCCTCATCGACCACCACCCCCCGGGCGATGGTCGATGGCGTGTCTTCGTCCTCGCCCGGTTCGTCCTCCACAACCGTGACTGGCGTGACCGCCAACGGCGCGACGGGCGGCCCTCCCCCTCGCGGGCCGATGGCCCAGGCCGCGCCGATCGCCACCGAGGCCGCCAGGCCCACCGCCGCCAGTCCCGCCGTCAACTTGTAGAAGAACATGGTCCTGAGCACCTCTCCTGCCAGTCCGGAAACCGCCGCCGGGACCGCCCCGGCGGCAACACCGCGAGTCGTCACGATCCAGGCCGCCTCGGCCGTCCGCCGCACCAGAGACGCCGGCACCCCCGCCGCGGCGGGTCGGCCGAGGGCCGCGATCACGGCCGAGGGGGCGAGGCCGCGACGGACGAGGCGGCCCCGGAGCAGGTCTCGGCCGCGGGCGAGGCGGCTGGAGAGGGTGCCTTCGGCGAGGCCGAGGCGGTCGGCGGCCTCGCGGCGGGAGCGGCCTTCGAGGTCGCAGAGGAGCAACGGCCCCCGATAGCGGTCGGGGAGCCGGGCCAGTTCCTCGACGATGAGCCGGCGCAGTTCCTCGACCGATCGGTCGGAACCGACCGCGACCGAGCCGGCCGACGGGATGACTTCGGCCTCGTCCCCGAGCAGGCGCTCCCGACGCCGCCGCCGATCGGCCCGGCGACGGGCCTCCCGAGACACCCGCAGCGCCACGCCGTAGAGCCAGTTCCCCACCCGATCGCGCCCCGAGAGCGACGCCGCCCGCCTCGCCAGCACGAGGAAGGTGGCCTGGAAGGCGTCGTCGGCCTCGTGCGGATCGCCGAGCAGGCGCCGGCAGACGCCCAGCACGGTCGGCCCGTGCCGCTCGACCAGGGCCGCGAACGCCTCCTCGCCCCCTTTGCCGTCGCGGTCGAGGAACCGGGCGAGCAACTCGCCGTCGCTCAGGCGGCCGATCGCCCCGATCGTGAAGACCCTGCCCAGGTCCTCCAGCGCCCTGCCGGTGATCCTCCGACTCATCGAGCCTCCTCCCCCCTCCCCGCCTCACGGTATTGCCCCGTCACCATCCTACTGGCCGCCCGACGCCCCGCGCGTCCGAAGTTTTCGGGATCGGCTCGGAAAAAATCTCCCGATGCGGGCACGAAGATCGAGACGACACCCTCCTGCCGGGCAGGACGATTGCAAGGTCCCTCGCGTAGTACCGCTTCCAGTCAATACTGGTGGGTTCCGGGTGCCCCGGGTTCCGCGCCGCGGACCCCGGGCCGGGGGACGGCAGGCGCATGCAACTCCGCCCGGGGTCCGCGGCGCGGAACCCGGGGCACCCGCCGAAATACCGTGAACCCACCGATGAAGACCGGAAGCGGTACAACACAACTCACCTGGTGGCGGCTCGGCATGACGGGCGTGGCCCTATTGGGAAACGATCGACGGCGTCGGGGCCGCCCCCGCCCCCACCCCGGGCAGAGGAGTCGGGAGACTTGCCTTCGGGGCCAGGGTCCGGGAAAGTGGGGCACAAATCCATTGAGTGAGACGACCGAATTGCCGAGGAGAGAGGCACCGATGATCCGATTGCGAGTCCCCCCCCTGCTCTTGCTCCTGAGTATCACGACACTCGTCCCGGCAGCCGAGCTGCCCAAACGGCCGAACATCATCCTGTGCATGGCGGATGACCAGGGGTTCGGCGACGTCGGCTACAACGGCGACCCGATCCCGCACACGCCGAACCTGGATGCGATGGCCGCCGTCGGCCTGCGGCTCGACCGCTTCAACACGGCCGCGCCGGTCTGCTCGCCGACGAGGGGGAGCGTCCTGACGGGTCGGCACCCGAACCGCTTCGGCTGCTTCTCCTGGGGGTTCGAGCTTCGGCCCGAGGAAGTCACCATTGCCGAGCTGCTCCGCGACGCCGGCTACGCCACCGGGCACTTCGGCAAGTGGCACCTCGGCTCGGTCCGGCCCGAGGGGGCGAACAACCCCGGAGACAGCGGGTTCGAAACCTGGCTCTCGGCCCCGAACTTCTACGAGAATGACCCGATCCTCAGCCGGGAAGGGACGGCCGAGCCGCTCGAAGGGGAGAGCTCGATGGTGACGGTCGAGGCCGCGCTCGACTTCATCGACGAGGCGACCGCCGCCGATCGCCCCTTCCTGGCGGTTGTCTGGTTCGGCTCGCCGCACACCCCCCACGAGGCGACCCCCGAGACGAGGGAGCCGTACGACGACCTCGAACTGACCAACCGCCTCAAGAACTACTACGGCGAGATCACCGGCATCGACGCCGCCATGGGCCGCCTGCGGGCGAGCCTCCGCGAGCGCGGGATCGCCGAGGAAACCCTCGTCTGGTACACCAGCGACAACGGCCCCCAGAACAACGGGCCCGGCTCGACCGGCGGACTCCGAGGCCGCAAGGGCCAGCTCTGGGAAGGCGGCCTCCGCGTGCCGACGATCCTGGAATGGCCGGCGGCGATCCCCGAGGGACGCATCAGCGATCTCCCCAGCGGCACCGTCGACATCCTGCCGACCGTGCTCGACCTGGCCGGCGTCTCCTACCCCCAGCCCGATCGGCCGCTCGACGGGGTGAGCCTGGCCCCGCTGATCGCCGGGGCGATGGAGGCCCGTCCCAAACCGATGGGCTTCTGGGTCGCCCCCAGCCCCGGCCGTCGCACGCCGAGTGCCGAGATCATGGCCGCCCACCTCGCCGCCCAGAACGCCGGCGAGCCGCTGCCCCGGGAACTGCCCCCCGTGCCGACCGAGCCGGCCGAGCGATTGATCGCCGCCTTCGAAGCGGGCGAAGAACTCCCCGGCCACGCCGCCTGGATCGACGGTTCGTGGAAGCTCCACCGCATTCCCGGGCAAGACGGCTCGATCACCCTCACCCTCTACGACCTCGCCGCCGACCCGACCGAATCCCAGGATCTGGCCGGCGACCACCCCGACCGCACCGCCGCGATGGCCGAGGCCCTGGCCGACTGGCAAGCCTCGGTCGTGCGGAGCCTCCGCGGCGACGACGACAAAGGCCAGTGACCCGGGAGGTTTTGAGCCACGGATGGAACACGGATGGAACACGGATGGGAGGAGAGGAGAGAGAAGGAGAGTGGAGGATCAGGATTCGCGAGAGCGTGTCTCAGTCGGTTGCCTGATGCCCCTGCCCCGACTCGTGGACGAAGACGCCGTCCCCTCTTTCTCAAACCTCAAGTCTTCTCCGATCCGTGTTCCATCCGTGTTCCATCCGTGGCTCCAAACCGCCTTTTCTCCGGAATTCCCTCCCTTCATGCTCCAAGGATCCTCTGACATGCTTTCCACAGCACTTGCCCTTTTCTTGATGCCGACCGTCACCGTGGCCGTCCCCTCGGGGGTGGTGAAGCCGGGGGCAACCCTGGAAACGCTCTGGTCGGAGGGGGAGTTCACCGAAGGCGGGGCGATGGCCGCCGACGGGGCGATCTTGTTCTCGGACATCGGCGACCGGATCATGCGGTTCGACCCCGAAACCGGCGAGACCACCGCCTTCCGCGACCCGAGCGGCCGGTCGAACGGCCTGATCTTCACGCCCGACGGCCGCCTCGTCGCCGCCGAGGGGGCGAACACGGGGGGCAACCGCCGCGTCTCGATCACCGAGGCCGACGGCACCGTCCGCACCCTGGCCGACGGCTACGACGGCAAGCGGTTCAACAGCCCGAACGACGTGGCGGTCGACAGCAAGGGGCGTGTCTATGTCTCCGACCCCCGATACGTCGGCGACGAGCCTCGCGAGCTGGACCTCGAATCGGTCTACCGGATCGACCCGGACGGCACCGTCACCCGCCTGGAGACGACCGCCAGCAAGCCCAACGGCGTCGTCGTCGGCCCCGATGACCGCCATCTCTACGTCTCCGACAACGGCCCCGAGCGCCGGGCGTTGATCCGCCTGGACCTCGACCCCGAGACGGGCGACGTCTCGAACCCCCGCAAGATCAAGGACTTCGGCCAGGGCCGCGGCATCGACGGCATGACCATCACCGCCGACGGCCTGATCGTCGCCACCGCCGGGGCCGGCCGACTCGGGGGCGTTTACATCTACAAGCCCGACGGCACCCCCATCGACTTCATCCCCACCCCCGCCAACCCCACCAACGTCGAGTTCGGCGGCCCCGACCGCTCCACCCTCTACATCACCGCCGGCGTGAGCCTCTACCGGATCGAGACCACCCTGACCGGCTACCACCCGGGCGATTGACCCGTCACAAACGAAAGCACGCCTGAGCAGATCCGAATGACACATTTGTGTCACCCGATCTGCCCTCTCGAGCCATCATTTTCGGAGGGTGATGCGATACGGGAGGCCCGGGGTCGGTACCGGCAGGGCCGTCTCGGGTGCCTCCAGGATCGCCGCCTCGCCGTCGAGGCGGTACGAGAACGGCGCTCCCGAGACGGGATCGACCGGCACCGGGATGACCTCGATCGCGTCGAGCGAGGCCGGCAACGTCCCCTCATTGGCCGATGCGTGCCAGCGGATCGCCTCCACGACCCGCAGCGCCGCGACCCGGCGAGCGATCCGGGCCGGCGGCAGATGGAGATGTCTGACCAGGGCGAGGACCTCGTCCCCCGAATCCGACGGCAGGATGGGCATGAGCACGATCGACGCATCGTCCGGGATCCTCGACCGGGCAAAGATGGGCAAGGCTTCTCGGATCGAGAGATACGAGAACTTGAACGCCCCATCGATGAGCCGTCGGTTGCGTTCGGCGAGGAACCGGACGATGAGCTCGGCGTTGGAATCGGTCGCGAGGGACCCGGGCTCCGCGAAGAACTCCCGGGCGGCGGGCAGGTATTCTGATCGGAACTGATCGAGCGTTTCCGGGACCCGGTCGCCTTCGTCCTGATCGTCCGGTGCCTGTCGCAGCTCGACGTCGATGCGAGCGAGGCGCTCGTGGAGCCTTGCCAGGCGGATTTCCCACTCCTCCTCGGAGCCGACCGAGTCCAGCCCGGTCAGTTCGGGGAGGATCCACTCGCCGACGACCTGTTCGGTCTCCAAACCCTCGCGGGTGTCGATCAGAGGTCGAGGCAGGGCGGCCAGGGCCCAGGAGAGGTTCGGCGCGTCGGGCCGGGAGACCAGTTCCTCGACCCGGTCGAGGAACTGGTTGGCCACGGCGATCCCGACCAGCCGGCTGATCATGAACGGCGACTCCGCCAGGTGACGGGCCATCGCCATGCCGGTCTGGATGGTCCGGACCGCCTCGTCGAAGTCGCCTTGGGCGATCTCGACCCGGGCTTTCAGCGCAAGCAGGCGGGAGGCGGTGCGAAGTTCCTGGATATCGGGCAAGAGGATGTTGTAGGCCTCCTCCCGCTGCTCCAACAACGGATAGGCCCAATCACATTCCTTTCGCCGCGCGGCGATGGCGAGTTGGAGGAGCGAGTTGCCGTACATTCTGACGAAGTCGCCCGCCTCCTCGACGGGGAAGGCATCGAGGGGCTCGTCGAGCCACGGCACGGCCTTCTCGTGGATCTGCTTCTTCGCCTCCGGATTCTGCTCGGCATAGAAACGGAGGTAGACGGGCGCCGCATTGCCCGGGTACAGCTCGGCGGAGGACGGGAGCAGGCGGTAGCGAAGGGCCGGGACCGGCTCGGGCCGGGGCGTGAGGACGAGGTTGAGCAGCTGGGCCTCGGGCTCGTCGTCGGCCCGGACGGTCGCTGCCGAGGCGATGGACGCCGAGAGGACCAGGGCGGCCAGGAGGCATCGATTGAATCGGATAAATCTCATGCGAAAACCCCTTTGATCAATAAATTCCACATACGAGAATATATCTGGCTCGTTGCGAGGCGCACCGGGGACAACGGACGGCGCGGAGGTATGGCGGGATTCGGCGGAGGTGCGTCGCGAGACGCACCCTACGGGATTCAGGCCCGGCCAACCCGGTCGTGAGGCTATCAGGCCATTCAGCCCTAAAGGTCGAGGGCACGATCGAACCCGCCGGCGCGGAGGATCGGCCGGGGGGAGCGGGAGTCGAACTCGGAATCGGGAGTCACGATGGTCGGAGGATCGTCGAGCCCGCCGCCGGAGGCGAAGCGGCGGGTGAGGGCGAGGTAGCTGGAGGGGTCGAGCGGCCTCGGCTCCGCGAGGGGACGGGGGGGAACGGGCTCCGGGACGCTCGGGATCGGATCAGGAATCGGGGCACGTTCGGGGATCGGATCGGTCGGGGTTTGCTGTGCGAGCAGAGCCTGGCGGAGGTCTCGGCGGTCGGCGGTGGCGTCGATCAAGACGAGACCGAGGCCGGTCGAGAGCAGGGCGAGCACCGCCGTGGCCGACTGCCAGGGGCCGGCCCCTGGTCCGGATCGGGCAGACGCCCGGCCGGCCTCGAACAGGAGGCGGTCGCGGTCGAGCCCGACGGGGGAGGGTTGCCAGCCCCGGAGGCGGGCCTCCAGGACAGTCAAGGAATCGTCGGGGATTCGGGGGCGTTCGGTGTCGGGCATGGTGTCTGTCCTTCGAGCCGGGCGAGCAGGTGGGCCAGGCCGGCGTGGTAGCGCCGGTGGGCCGTGGTGAGCGAGCAGCCGAGCAGCGAGGCGACCTCCTCGAAGGTCAAGGCCCCCCAGATCCGGGCGACGATCACTTCCCGGGTCGCCGGCTCCAGCTCGACGAGCAGCTCGGCGGCCCGGTCGGCGTCGAGCCGGTCGTCGGTCGAGGCGAACCACGACTCGGGGCCGGCGGCCTTCGTCTCGCGAGCCTTCCGGCGGCGGGCTGATCGGCTGGCGGCGATGGCGGCGTTGCGGACCGTCCGGAAGAGCCAGGGGACGACGTTCTCGGGCTCCGAACGCTGTCGGGCCAGGGCGAGGAACGCCTCCTGGACGACATCTTCGGGGGTCTCGCACCACTGCCGGGCATAGAGCGCCAGGGCGGCCCCGAGTTCATCGAATAACCGCGCCACCCGCTCCGGCCCGATCACCGCCATGCTCCCTCCGCGTCGTCCCCGTCGCCGCTCGTGATGATCTTCCTGGAAGAAAGACGTCGCCGAGGCTCGGGTTTTCCGCAGAGGCCCGAATTTTCTCGTCAGCCGCCGAGCCGGGTGCCGGCCACGTTCACGCCGCTGCCGATGATGAGGTTGTGATCATAGGCCCATTCGTAGGCGCGACCTGACTTCTGGGGGCGTAACTCGGTCAGGTCGCCGAAGCCTTCGGCCTCGAACCAGGACCGGAGCTCGGCCGCGGTGTGATGCGACTGGTAGGTGGGGGCGTACCAGTCGAAGTTGTCGCAGACGCGGAGGGTCCAGTCGGGGTGGTTGGAGAAGTTGATCACCTTGTTGAGTGTTTGTTTCAGGACCGGGATGCTGCCGAGGACGCCGAGGCCGGCGCTGATCGGCTCGAGGGCCCGGGCGGGCATCCGGGAGGTGAAGACGCGGAGGCCGCTGTTGATCCATTCCTGCGGCGGGGTGTTCTTGCGGTAGAGCCAGACGGCCAGGCGGCCGCCGGGCGTGACGCGGCGGGCGATCTCGGCGAAGGCCCGGCGCGGGTCGGGGCTGTGGTGCAAAACGCCGATCGAGAACACCAGGTCGAAGGCCGACTCGGCCAGCGGGAGATCCAGCAGGTCGGCCTGCACGATCGCCGCGTTGGGGAACTCGGCGGTGGCCTTCGACGCCTGGTCGACGGCGTCGCTCAGGTCGACGCCGAGCACCGTCGCCCCCATCCGGGCGAGCAGGCGGGCGTATCGGCCGCCGCCGCACCCGGCGTCGAGCACGAGCTTGCCGGCGAGGCTCTGCGGATCGACCCCGGTCTTGACCCGGAAGACGGCCTCGTCCTCCTCGTCGCGGACCACGTCGTAGCGGTTCCACTGGCGGCCGAAGCTGGCGACGTAGGGGTGTTCGGCGAGCCTCGGCACGCCGGAGACGATCGGATACGAGGCGCCGCAGCCCTCGCAACGCAGGGCGGACGCCCCCCCCGGGTCCGGCCCCGGCTCCAGGGCGGCCCGACACGATCGGCAGCGGATGAGGGCAAGCAGTTCAGGGTTCATGTCACGTATTCTACGAGATGATGGGTCGGTTGGCTCCTTCGTTTCGAGTCGGCCTCGATGAGACCGGGGCGATCCCGTGGCAGGCCCGGATCGGCCGCGGTATCGTAAGCCCTCAGGAGGCCCCCTCGCCCCGAGGCTCGATCGGCCTCGGTGCGCGGGAGGCCGAGGGTCATCCTTCCTGTTCGATCGCTCCTCGCGAGGCTCTCCCGATCATGACACGCTCCACCGGTTGCCTGATCGCCTCGATTGCCCTTTTGGTCGCATCTCCGGCCGCCCAGGCCGACGACGAGCAGACGAAGACCGTCGTGTTCGTCGCCGGCAAGCAGAGCCACGGGTATGGTGCCCACGAGCACCGGGCCGGCTCGATCCTGCTGGCCGAGGCCCTCGAAGCGGGCATGCCCGGCTATACGGCGAAGGTGGTCGCCGACGGCTGGCCCGAGGACAACGCCGTCTTCGACGGGGCCGACGCCATCGTCATCTACTCCGACGGCGCGGGGGGTCATCCGGCCCTGCCCCACCGCGACTTCCTCGACGACCTCATGAAGCAGGGCGTCGGCCTGGTCTGCCTGCACTTCGCGGTGGAGGTGCCCGCCGGGTCGCCCGGGGGCGACGACTTCCTGGAGTGGCTCGGCGGCTACTTCGAGCTGCACTGGTCGGTCAACCCGCACTGGACCCCGACCTTCGCCGACTTGCCCGACCACCCGATCACCCGGGGGGTCGGGCCGTTCACCCTCAACGACGAGTGGTATTACCACATGCGGTTCCGCCCCGGGATGGAAGGGGTGACCCCGATCCTCTCGGCCGTCCCCCCCGAGTCGTCCCTGTCTCGCCCCGACGGCGACCGCAGCGGCAACCCCGACGTCCGCCGCGCCGTCGCCGCCGGCGAACCCCAGCACGTCGCCTGGGCCTTCGAGCGCCCCGACGGCGGCCGAGGCTTCGGCTTCACCGGCGGCCACGTCCACTGGAACTGGGGCGACGACGACTTCCGCACGGTCGTCCTCAACGCCATCGTCTGGGCCTCCGGCGGCGAGGTCCCCGAGGGGGGCGTCCCCAGCGAGACTCCCTCGCGGGCCCAGCTCGAAGCCAACCAGGACGAGCCGAAGCCGGCCTCCTGATCCCGCCATTCCGGCCCGGTGCGCCCTGGTGCGCCGGGCCGGTGCGCCTCGGCACGCCGGCCCGGGACGCCCGATCTCGATGCGATGCCAGGAAGTTACGTCGATCGCCCCGTTTTCGTTTCGATGATTTCCCCGTCGCCAGCTTGGCTCGTTTCGCCACGGCACTTCTCGTCCAAAGGCCACGCCCCGCTCGGGTTGTTTCAAGCCCGAGCGTAGGGTGCCGTCGCGTCCGCGAAGACGCACCGTCACCGGGGGAGGTGCGTCTTCGCGGACGCGACGGCATCCTACTCCTCTCGATATCCCGGTATCGCTTGACACACCCCGGACGTCGCGAGGCACGGGCCCGGTGCGCCTGGGTGCGCGGGCCTGGTGCGCCGCGGTGCGCCGCGGCGAATCGTGTGATAGTGCCTACGGCAAAAGGGGTTACGCTCATCGCCTCGCGTTCGTTTCGGGAATTCCGTCCGCGCGATTTCGGCTTCGATTCGTCGAGGCCCCCCTCCCAGGGGGAGAGGCACGCCGGGTGCCCCGGGTCCCGCTCAGCGGACCCCGGGCGAGGGGTCATGCAGAACCGCCCGGGGTCCGCTGCGCGGAACCCGGGGCACCCGGTCATCCAGAGGCGGTGCCGGAGAGGTGCGTCTTCGGTGGGTGGCCCTTCCGAGGGCATGGCTGTTCGTCTCGCAGAGGCTCCAGCCCGCCCCCGGGACCCGAGTGCTTGGCCGTCGGGGCGCCCGCGGTGCGCATCGGTGTGCAGGCTCGGTGCGCACCAGTGCGCCGGAGAGATGAGGCAGCAATGCGAATGATGGCAAGGGGTTCCGCCACGGACGCCCCGTTCGTTTCGGGAATTCTCCTGTTCGAGATCGAAGGAGGATGCTGGGCACCTCGCATCATCTGCCGATCGCCGCGACGCAGGACTCGGAACCCAATCGTGGGTTCCTTTCGCGCGATGGCTCAAGGGTGTGTCCCGGCATCTCCCGATGATCTTGCTCCGACCCGATTGCCAAAGACGCCCGGCCGAGCCAAAGGGTGCCCCCGCGAGCGGCGGCTTCCCTCGACACGAGGAGAGGCCCCATCGGGAGACTCCCCTGCCCTTACTGATATCATCGTGGAAATCCGGCCCGGCAGTCACACAAACCGGCGGGCGGGCAAAATCGCCCGGGCCGAGCCTCCTCGCGGCCCGGCTCAAGGGGGTGAGGAGTCGGGCAATTGAGGACGCAGATGGCCCGATCGACGCTCCCGTTGTCCGGGGGGCGACGGCGCAATAGGTCGATACGGGGCCTCGCCTGGCAGGCAAGCCAGGCACAACAGAACACCTCGCGTCATTCCGCGCCCCGGACCAGGCGGACGTGAACCAGGCCACCCCGCGAGGCACGTTGCAGCAGGCCCTCGGACGGATCGAAGCATCAGGCCCCTTGACGGCTGACGACGGACGCCGTAAGATCACCGCAGAGCTACGACAATCGCCGTAAAGAAGAAGGGGGCGACGAGAGGATCATGGCCGAGGCGACGCCTTCGTTGGGAGAGCTGGAGATCCAGGTGATGCGCCTGGTGTGGGAGCATCAGCCGTGCTCGGAGCGGCAGGTGACGGACCGGGTGCAGGCGGAGAAGCCGGTGGCGCGGACGACGGTCTTGAAGACGATGCAGCGGCTGGTGGAGAAGGGCCTGCTGGAGCGGGTGGAGGGGGAGGCGGGGCCGGTCCGGTTCCGGGCGACGGTGGCGAGGGATCGGCTCTTGCCGGCGCTGGTCAGGAGGTTCGTGGAGCGGATGCTGGGCGGGACGGCGGGGCCGCTGGCGGCGTATCTGGCGGAGTCGGGGGCGGAGGGGTTGTCGGCCGAGGATCTTGAGGCGCTCCGGGCCCTGGTCCGGAAGATGGACGAGGACGGTCCGACGGAGCCGGGGCCATGATCGACCTGCTGAACACCTGGTCGGCGGCGTGGGCGGCGATGACCTGGGCGATCGTCTGGCAGTCGACGATCCTGGCGGCGGTGGTGGCGGTCGCGGCGAGGGGGCTGCGGGGGGCGATGCCGGAGATCCGCTACTGGCTCTGGCAGGCGGTGGCGATCAAATTGATGCTCATGCCGTTCTGGGTCGTCTCGGTGGGGATGCCGGGGGTGGTCCGGGGGCCGATCGGCGCGGGCGGCGGGGAGGAATCGGCGGGGGACGCCGGGATCGGGGACGGGGTGCCGGTCTGGCCGACGGCCCTGGAGGCCGAGGGGATGCCGGACGGCGGGGCTCCGCCAGGCGGGAGGTCGGCGGGGTGGGCGTGGGGGGTCGGGAGGATCTCGTGGGCGTCGTGGGCGTTGATGACCTGGCTCGTCGGGATCGGGGCCGGGGTGGTGGTGCTGGCCCGGCAGCATGCGGGGCTGTCGCGGCTGCTGTGCGGGGCCGAGCCGATGACTGATCGGACCTGGGGAGGATGGATCGAAGGGGCCGCCGAGGCGTTGGGGTTGCGACGGCCTCCCCGGACGCTGGTGACGCCGGGCTCGGGGTCGCCGTTCGTCTGCGGGTTGATTCGCCCGACCCTGGTGCTGCCGGGGTCTTTGGTGGCGAGCCTCGACCCGATGGCGGCGCGGCGGGTGCTCGTGCATGAGCTGGCACATCTGAAACGCGGCGATCTGCTCTGGGGGTGGATTCCGGAGATCGCGAGGCGGATCTACTGGTTCCACCCGGTCGCCCACCTGGCGGCGGCCCGGGCGCGGTTCGAGCGGGAGCTGGCCTGCGACCGGATCGCGATGGCCCATTCCGGCCGCGACCCGGTCGGCTATGCGCGGACGCTCGTTCACGTCGTTTCGCAGGGATCGCTCGCCTCGTCGGCCGGCGATGGAGGAGGGATCGGGGGCGGGGATCGTCGTCGGTCGTCGCCCGGGACGCATCAACAGGAGCGCGGATCATGATCACGTCGTTCGGACCCTGGAGCAGCGGGATCGACTCGCACTCGTGTCCTCATCTCAGCACCTTCTGGAAGCGGAGGATGGCCATGCTGCCGTGCCTGGCGAAGGACTCGGGGGCGCCGACCCGGCGACAGGTCCTCCACGCGGGCCTGCTGAGCCTGGGCCTCGCCGCGTGGCCGACGCTCCGGCCGGGGAGGGCCGTCGAGCCGGGGGCGGTGCCGGGGCAAGACGACAAGGCAAAGGGGATGCTCTATGTTCATGCGATTTTCACACTGATTACTCAGGAGGAGTTGGAGCGGGGCGAGGGTGCGGAGAGAGGCGGCATCGTGGCCTTGGATCCTGAGTCGGGGGAATGGCGCATGGCGCATCCCCGCAACCTGGATGTCTTCTCGATCTCGCCCGACGGGACGAGGTTGGCGTTCGGAGATCATGAGACCCGGGACGGCTACCTCCGGCTGACGAACGTCAAGATCGCCGAATTCGGACGGCCAGATGCCCCGGTCGAGACGGTCTGCGAGTTCGGCGACTGGGCGGTCTGGTCCGGCGACGGCTCGGAGCTGATCGTGCCGCTGCTGACCACCGAGCTGGGCAAGGACCCGAGGCGGTGGGAGCACTGGCGGATGAACGCCGACGGGACGAACCGGGTGAAGCTCCCCATCCCGGAATCGCACTGCATCATGGCCTGGTCGCCCGACGGACAGTGGATCGCGACCGCCTCGCCCGATCACCCGGACGCGAGGGGCAATCACGTCTACATCATTCGCCCGGACGGGTCGGGCCTTCGACGCATGTCGGACGAGGACATCAGCGCCCATGCGAGCTTCTCGCCCGACAGTCGGAGACTGGCCTTCGTCGAACGCCGGTCGATCGTCACGGTGAACCTGGACGGCACCGATCGGCGCAGCTTCACCCCGGCGGAGGAGTCGGCGGGGTCTTATACCGACACGGCCTGGTCGCCGGATGGTCGTTCCGTCGCCTGCACCGCAATGAATTTTGATCGTGATCCGGAGGTGCGGCGGAATCAGGAACCGGATTATCGCATCCTGATCATCGACACCGAGGACGGCGCGGCCCGGACCCTGCGTGTCCCCGGCGCCCTCTTCCTGAGCAGGCTGTACTGGCTCTCGGGCTGATCGGGATCGATTCGGAGGCGTTGGGCGCGACGTCGCGGAATCAAGTGGCCGGGCCGATCCCGGGGAGGAGGG